>PIVJ01000092.1 GCA_003353955.1 Bacteroidota bacterium
TCACAATAAATAATGTCTTGTCCTGAAATAGGTTTAAACAAATAATGTAAATTAACACCGCACAAATATCATGGACAAGAGAAAAGAAAACATCAGTAAAGAGGCTATCGTAGCCGAGTATCTAACCGGTTCAAAAAGTTACCGTGGATTAGAAACGAAATACGGTATCTCCAGTCGTACTATCTGTGATTGGGTAATGGATTTCCAAGGTAGAAAGCCAAGTTGGAAAGATAAAAAACGACGTAATCTGGAAATTAAAGGGAAAAAGCCTGAGCCTGAGTTACCCAAGGATGTAAAGCTTTTACAAGCATCCTTGCGTAAAAGCCAGTTAAAAAGCGAACTGCTTGAAGAAATACTAAAGCTTTCTGAAGAACATACCGGTATCGAACTGCGAAAAAAGTTTGGCACCAAGCAATGACAAAAGTAGAACAAAGAAGAAGCCGCAGCATAACTGCTCTTTGTTCGTTGCTTGGTTATAGCAGACAGGCTTATTACCAACACAAAAAACAAATTGAAAAAGAATCGTTGCAATATGGCATAATGATAGATGAAGTATTGGAGATTCGAAAAACTCAAAAACGCTTGGGATGCCGAAAATTAATTCATAAACTTGAGCCATTTATGGCTCAACATCAAATTGTTATAGGAAGAGATGCGTTTTTCTTGGTGGATACGGACGCATTCCGAGAACCCAACCGTTTCATATTGCCACCGTTAGGCTTAAGTGCTTAAAAACAATTTCGTTGAGTGGATATTAACATAGATTGATTATCTTTGACAAAACAGCATAGATATGAGTTGGGTCTAGCTACTATATCCTTTTTGATGTTTGTCCGTCTCTTTTTCTCTTACAAGCTTTTTAAAAGAAGAACGATCCAATTTTGAGATGATTTGTGAAAATAAGTTTAAATTTGTCATGAGAGGTCTTGTTTTGTTATACAATTCAAAGTTAATTTGAGATACTTTAAAATACTCTCTTTTTTTTAACGTTTAGGACGTTATTGGTTATAAACATGAAGATAAACACCATCGAAATAGGTATTATACTGCTTTAGAGGTAAGGTAGCCGGCCCTTCGAAAGGAGTACCGTCTAATAAAAGATACTTTGATCCACTGCAATTATCTACCGCTATTAATCCCGATTCATCAACATTCACTCTGCAATTAAAATCATTTGGAAAATCGTAGGGTGATGTTCTTTCAAATGCTTTATACTCATTTATATCTGAATGAAAAATAATTATTCCGCTATAACCTCCGCTAACATAAGTCCAGTTACCGACAATATTTAAATTATTATACTTAATAGAACTGGGATTAATAGTAAAATTAACCAACACATACGGAATTATTTTATCAACGGGATTTGTTTTCCCACAGTAAATGCCTGGAATAACAAGTGTGATTACAAGCAACATACATCCCGAAACATAAATTCTCCTAAACATTATATTTAATTTCTATGATAAAACGATTCTATAAAAAATATTATCTTGTTTCACAAAACATCCATTATCTTTGTTAATAATGAAATCTTTCAAGATATATTGTTCACTCATCATTGCCATTTTAATGTTGACTCTAACACTTGGCTCATGTAGCCTGTTCAGACCCAGTCAGGTAAAGCAAGCTGAAAAGGCTGAGAAAGAGAAAATAAAAGAATCTGAAAAAGCTTACTTACAACTTAAAGAAGGTCATAATGATCGGCAAACGCTAAAGACACAAGAACGAATGAGCAACACTAAACTTCGTTCAGAATATTACAATGCTAACAAAAGACATCCTAATTTCTTTCAACGACTGTTTGGTAGAAAGAAGGCAAAGAATAAGAATAAGAAGCCAAAGTTCCCCAAACGTTAAACCTTAATACTCTTCTAAATCATCAATGTTTTTCCTGGCTTTATTTTTTGCATCGAATTTTTCGCAATCGAATTCGATATTCATTCCATGAATCGGTTTTTCGAAATCTCCTTTTGTGATTCCCAAGCTTGGATCATCATATACTTTCTTCATAAATATTGCCCAAGCAGGTAATGCCATATTTGCTCCCTGGCCTAAACTTAATGAACGAAAATGTGCAGACCGATCATCACATCCAGCCCAAATGCCGGTTGTAAGTTGTGGGGTAATTCCCATAAACCAACCATCTGATTGATTGTTAGTTGTTCCTGTTTTACCGGCAATGGGATTTCGGAATCCATATTTCCACACCAATCTTCTTCCAGTCCCATATTCAACTACTCCCTTCAAGAGCTCCAACATTAAATAGGCGGTTTCTTCACTCATTGCTTCTTTCTTTTCAGGGGTGAAATCGTCAATGATATTCCCATTTTTATCTTCAATTCTTGTAATAAAAACAGGCTCAACGTAAACTCCCTTGCTTGCAAAAGTATTCATCGCTCCAACCATTTCAATCAATTTTAAATCAGCACTTCCCAAGGCAATTGCATAAACAGCTGGAATGTGAGATTCGACACCCATTTTTTGAGCTATTTTTATTACTGCCTGAGGTGAATATTGTTTTATTAAATGGCCGGATATCCAATTATTGGAGTTCGCCAATGCATACTTCAACGAAACTTCCTCGCCTTTAAATTCCTCAGTATCATTATTTGGCTCCCAATAATCTCCATTATCCAACTCAATGATAGGTTGCGTATTTGGTAGCTTACTACATGGAGAATATTCACTATCCTGCATTGCAAGGGTATAAAGGAATGGCTTAAAGGTAGATCCTACCTGACGTTTTCCCATCGTTACATGATCATATTGAAATGTGTTATAATCGATTCCACCAACATAGGCTTTAACATGACCGGTATTTGGTTCGATTGAAATAAGTCCTGAATGGATAAAATATTTATAATACCGGATTGAATCCATCGGGCTAAGTATCGTGTCAATGGCACCATCCCAACTAAATAATTTCATTGGCACAGGCGTGTCAAATATCATTTTGATAGAATCCATTGGCTTCCTAGCCTTTCTTAATAATCGATATCTTTCAGAACGCCTCATGGTTAAATCCATGATTTTGTCTACTTGCTTTTGAACTGACTCACCTTCAAAAACAAAAGGTGCAGTACTTGTTCTTTTCCAATGGTTATAAAAAGCAGGTTGTAAGTCTTGTGATAAATGTTCTTTAACCGCTTCTTCAGCATATTGTTGCATTCGAGAGTCGATGGTTGTATAAATTTTTAATCCATCCTGATATAAATTGTAGTTAGTTCCATCAGGTTTAAAATGCGAATCACACCATTTTTTGAGTTCAGCTCTCAAGTATTCTCTGAAATATTTTGCTATTCCTTTGGTATGATCCAATACACCAAATTTTGACATATCTATTGGTATCGCAGAAACTGAATCATAAACTTCCTGACTTATGTACTCATATTTCTTCATTTGGCTTAAAACAATATTTCGTCTTTTGAAAGCACTCTCAGGATTTCGAACAGGACTATAAAAGGTCGGGGCATTAACCACACCAACCATCAAGGCAGCTTCTTCTAACTTTAATGAATCAGGTGTAGAATCAAAAAATGTTTTTGAGGCAGCCTTAATACCAAATGACTGGCTTCCGAATGGAACTGTATTGAGGTACATGGCAATTATTTCCTGTTTTGAATAATTCCGCTCAAGCTTCACAGCTGTTACCCACTCTCTAAGTTTAGCAACCACCAGTGTTATTTTAGAAGGGTTTCTTGGTCTGTTTTTAAATAAGTTTTTGGCTAATTGTTGAGTTATAGTACTACCACCACCTTTACCTGCATTACCTGTTAATACGCCATAGGCTACCCTGAATAAGGCTTTCTTATCAATCCCTGAATGATCAACAAATCTTATGTCTTCTATAGCAACAAGTGCAGTAACCAAATTAGGTGATAGTTCACTGAATTCCACATTTGACCTATTCTCAATGTAGTAAGATCCTAATAATCTACCATCAGCTGAATATATTTCTGAGGCTAAATTACTGTTCGGATTTTCCAAATCCTGAAATGATGGCATTGGTCCAAGCCATTCATTAGAAATACCAATAAACGTTAAAAAGATAAATGCCATAAATACAGTATACCAAATCCAGAATTTTAAAATGTAATTTAGTTTTATACTTTTCTTTTTATGACTTTTACTCATAAGGCAGATTCGTTATAATAGATTAATTTTCAGGTGTTTTAATAAGTTTCAGTCCAATATCAATGATACCATATAAGGACGTTGTTCGCATTGCTTGCTCAAACTCAAAGTTATAAATTCCTGTTCTGGGGAACACTAAGCCCTGCCTGACTGATATATTATTTTCTTTAATTTTCCCGGATCCTTTACCTAACCATTTTCCATTAATATCGGCTAAAACAAACTCTAATGTATCTCGGCTTTCGTGCCCATCAGGAAAGCGCGTATTAACAAATAAAAATAAGTTGCTGTATTTATAATCTGTTGTGTTTCTCAAAATCAGATTCATTTTATAATATGCTAACGTATCTGTAATCTCGAGTTTAAAATTAACAGTTTCACTATTATTCCACGGTTGGCTTATTGTTTTCTTCTCATTAAAAATGAGATTAGACTGGCACGATGCAACGATAACAACTATGAATAAATACAATAAAATGGTGAGGTGTTTTTTACTCATTGAAAAACTTTCTAATAGAATGGGATTATTAGTATTTTATTGCTTTTTCCTCTTTTTTTTATCAAACCTATTGATGTCATCATATTCGATAACACTTTCATAATTCTCCTTAGTTTCCTTATAAGTTGTAAAATCTTCCAAATTATCAGGTAACTTATTTTTCTTATTTAGCACTATAATGTGTTTCACCTTATCCACAGGAACAGCCACGAATTTACCCGGATTATCAATGTATGCATACCAAAAAATTCTTCCAAAGACATCTGTTTTTTGATGTGCAGCATCTCCTTTTTTAGTCTTAAGGATGATATTTTGATCAGGAAATTCACTCAAGGTATCCACATAATTATCATACTCATAACTTAAGCAGCATTTTAACTTGGAGCATTGCCCGGCGAGCTTTTGCGGGTTTAATGATAATTGTTGTACCCTGGCCGAAGCAGTTGTTACTGATCTGAAATTTGTCATCCAGGTAGCACAACATAGCTCTCTCCCGCAAGATCCAATTCCTCCTAATCGAGCTGCCTCCTGACGTATGCCAATTTGACGCATCTCAATCCTTATCTTAAATTCATCAGCCAACAGTTTTATCAATTCCCTGAAATCGACGCGCTCTTCAGCAGTAAAGTAAAAAATCGCTTTTGTGTTGTCGCCCTGATACTCAACGTCATTCACCTTCATTTTAAGTTTCAAATCGCGGGCAATTTTCCGTGTATTCAACATTGTTCGATCTTCTTTATCAACAGATTGCAACCATTTTTCAATATCATAGGTTTTTGCTCTGCGATAAAGCTTTTTAATATCGGCCGATTGGGGATCAATTCCTTTTCTCTTCATTTGGATTCTGGCTGTTTCACCAGTTAAAGAAACCAACCCGAGATCATGACCCGGAGATGCTTCAACGGCAACAATATCGCCAGTTCCCAATTCTAACCCATCGGGTAATCGATAAAAATCCTTTCTGCTGTTTTTAAATCTCACCTCAACACATTCGAAGTTTTGAGCTGTGGCAGGTAAATCTATATTCTTTAACCAATCAAAACCATCAAGTTTGCAACATCCATTATTAAAGATGTCGTTGTTTTGATTGTTAATGCTTGGTTTACGACAACATCCACGACTTAAAAAGGTATTGTCATTATCAGGAGTATTTATGTTATCGCTATTCATTGGTTGCATTTGAAGTGCAAATCTACAAATTTTGCATTAGCCATCAAGGCTTTACTTTTAAGAGCCTTGCAGATTTTAATGACAGATCCAAAAATAGTATTGAAGGGTTGGCATTTCGTTCAATAGCATATACTGCGCTATTTAGCTCATTTACAAAAGATTCAATGTTTGAACTGTTAATAAATGGAGAGAATTTATTAATGAATTTCAATTCCTCTGCTTCCAGTTTTACTAATTCAGGATTATTAAAATTAATTAGTATGCTATTGCGAGCGGCTCTTAGGGCATAAGAAAGGAAAGTCTTTTGTCGCTCCCTGCCGATTTTCGATATATCTGCTACAAAATTTACAATCTCAGGCATTTTATTTTCGTAACACAACCTCATCCATTTCACAAAATAGTTGAAATTTATTTTCTCCTCCTCACTGTATTGTATATTCTTAACTGCATTCTTAAAACTTCCACCGGCTAAATTAACGGCAATTTCAGCATCTGCTAACTTACATTCTTTTTGATCAACCAATGCCTTAGTTAAGGATTCATCATTGATGTTGGGAATTTTAATAATTTGTGTACGAGATATGATGGTATTTATAATTTGTTCCTGATTTTCGGCGATTAAAATAAATAAGGTTTTTTCAGGTGGTTCTTCCAGTATCTTTAATAATTTAGGAGCAGCTGCATGGAAAAGTTTTTCGGCCATCCAAATTATCATAACCTTATACTCAGCCTCATAGGACTTGTAACCCAAGGTTTTAATTATTGAGTTACAGTCATCTTTGTTAATAATCCCCTGCTTATTTTCAATTTCGATTTTAGCATACCATTCATTGATTGAAATATATTGATTTTGCTCCAGGAGTAACGCTCTCCATTTATCAATGAATTTTTCACTCTTTGCTGTTTTTACTTCTTTTGTAGCAGCGACAGGATATATGAAATGTAAATCAGGGTGAGCCAATTTCTCATATTTTAAACAGGAAGGACAAACTCCGCACGCATCTGATTCGCTTTTAGCCTTACAGTTTATGTATTGCGCATAAGCTATGGCAAGTGCCAATTTCCCAATCCCATTTTTTCCTAAAAATAGCTGGGCATGACTAACCCTGTTATCCTTAACGGTTTGGATGAGCCGTTTTTTGATTTCTTCTTGACCGACTATCTCTTTAAAAAGCATGTTTAATAATATTATTGAGCAAGCTCAAACCGACATTTTTTTATGCAAATATACATAGACTGCATGAAAGAATAAGGTTCTCTCGCTAAAAAAGCGGAACCGTAGATTCAACTTACAAATGCGACAAATTATGCAGCTAAATTATAAAGTAGTTTTTTGGGAGAATTGAAATTAATATTTTTTCTTGGCCTTCGGTTGATTTTTGATTAGCATTTCTTTTTAGTGTCTTGGTTGAAAGAAGATAAACAATAAGTTAGGGCATTCTTAAAGTTTGGGTATAAACATGTACAAATAAGGAGAAGTAAATCCAAAGAGTTGAAATAATAGACCAGTTAATTACACTTAAGGAAACAGAAACCCCAAAGGAGTTTGCAAGAAGGCTCAATACAACTGAAAGGTCTACCTATCGAATTATTAGGCAATTAAGAGAAGTAGGTTATCCTGTCTATTTTGACAAAGAAAGAGGAAGTTATTGTTATGAATATGAAGGTAAAATAATATTTGAATTTGAATCAGGAACTATTGATAACAAGATGTTTGAGAAAATTAAAAGAAATGATTCTGTAAAAAACCAGTAAGATTTCCTCATCCTGATAACATATGTCAGTGACACCATTTACTTTTGAGAGGACAATTGTTTTTATTAACATTAAAACCTATTTAAAATGAAAAAGAAACTTTTTGCTTTTGTCCTTTTGGGATTGTTTACATTTGCAGCACCAAGAGTTGCAACTGCCAGAGCAGCCATCGAACCCGGAAATTATGTTCTATATTGTGGAGATGGAACAGGACATACTTTACCCCAGAGCTAAATGTTCGTATTACAAAATGGTTAAACCCAGAATCTGCATTAAATGCAACCTATATTCAACCCTTTATTGAAAATGATAAGAAGAGTACTATTTCTTTATTAAGGTATAAATTCAATCTTTTCGCTTTTCCAACTAGAAACCAACTAATAAGCCTCTCTTCGGAATATTACAATCTCCAAAGAAACAATAACTTCTTTGCCGACCTGCTATACCGTTACACTATTACAAAGCAAAAAATTGATATCGAATTCCGCTGGAATAACATTCTCAGCACCAAAGCATATACAACGTACCAGGCCAATGCATTCACAGTTTATGAACCCACCTATTATACTTCGTCCATCTCAATTGTTTCTATCTGTTAAGTTCAGCTTTTAGCCGATAAAGTATCGCTTCTACCACTTGATAAACCTTAGCTTTTGTGTTGTTCAACAATAGCGTCCTAAACGTTTTATAAAAAAACAAAAAAGAGAGAAAGAATCTCAGTAACTCAAAATACCTTTGAGGCTTTCTAACAAAAAAACTTTCTCTCATGGAAAATATAAATTTGTTTTCTCAGATTATTTCAAAACTGGAGCGCATTTCTTTTTCAAAACTGGTAAAAGAAAAAGAAACGGATAAACACCAAAAGGGCTTCAATA
>PIVJ01001048.1 GCA_003353955.1 Bacteroidota bacterium
CTGGTTGCTCTTAAGCCAACTCACACTCAAGGTGCTTACTACTTTTAAAGAAAAAGGTGTCGAATAGTATAAATTAAAACCTATTTCTATATACTAATACTATGCTTATATTTTCTATTGATTAAAACCAAAACATCACAAATTTGAATGTATTTAACTTTTATAAAATTTTTAAACTACTATCGTGTATATTTGAAGCTAGCTTTATTACTTGACTTATGCTTAAAAAAAAGGAAATTCTTGAACGTATCCAATCTATAACGGCCATCCAACAGATAACACAAGCTATGAAAATGGTAGCTTTTACCAAGCTAGGCAAAACAAAAGAAAAAGTAGCAGAAATATCCTCCTATAGCAAACAGCTTATAGAATTTTTTGAACAAATAGCTTTTTCTCAGAAAAACCCCCCAACATCTCCCTATTTTATACAGCGTCCTGTAAAGCAAGTACTTATCCTATTTGTGACTACCAACAAAGGGTTTTGTGGTGCGTTAAACAATCAT
>PIVJ01000093.1 GCA_003353955.1 Bacteroidota bacterium
AAACCTGCAACTCCCGGAATGGAAGATCGTCAGGGACTCATTTTACAAGGTCATCTTGATATGGTTCCACAAAAAAATAGTGATACTGATCATGATTTTCTAACTGATCCTATTCAAACCTATGTTGAAGACGGATGGGTGAAAGCAAAAGGAACGACACTCGGTGCAGATAATGCAATTGGAGTTGCAGCCGGTATGGCCGTATTGGAAGCTACTGACTTAGTTCACGGCCCTATCGAGGTTTTAATGACTGCCGATGAGGAAACAGGAATGACAGGTGCCAACGGTTTAAAAGCAGGGATTCTACAAGGTGACATCTTAATAAATCTCGATTCTGAAGATGAAGGTGAATTATATATTGGATGCGCCGGTGGAGTTAACACCATTGTAAATTTTGATTACAGTGAGGAGGAAATACCTGATGGTATGACCGCATTTAAGATTAGTATAACCGGTTTAAAAGGTGGCCATTCCGGATTAGATATTAATTTAGGAAGAGGTAACGCCAATCTGATTATTAATCGTTTAATGATAAATGCATCAGAACGTCATGGATTACGCCTTGCGAGCATCGACGGAGGTAGTTTGCGAAATGCAATACCAAGAGAGGCATTCGCTGAGGTGGTAATTCCCGGTTCTGAGATTGATGAATTTAAGGCTTTCATTAACGAATATCTGAATTTTGCTAAAAATGAGTTAAAAGATAATGATCCGGGTTTAAACATCTCACTCGAATCTATCGAATTGCCAGCCAGTATTATTGATTCAGAGACTCAGGAAAATCTTTTTGAAGCAGTTAATTCATGCCCCAATGGCGTATATGGAATGGATAAAAATATGCCTGACGTTGTTGAAACGTCGTCTAATTTAGCAATTATAAAATCAGAGAATGGAAAGATAGAAATAGCATCATTACAGAGAAGTGCAGTTGAAAGTGAAAAACAGAAGGTTGCGCAAGAGTTTTATGATGCCTTTAAAAAAGTAGGTGGAAATGCGGAGTTTGACGGAGATTATCCTGGCTGGAAACCAAATGTAGACTCACCAATTCTGAAAGCAATGAAAGAAGGCTATAATACCAAATTTGACCGAATTCCTGCGATTAAAGTTATTCATGCAGGATTGGAATGTGGAATATTAGGAGCCAAATATCCTAATTGGGATATGATCTCATTCGGACCAACCATTCGAAACCCTCACTCTCCAGATGAGATGGTAAATATTGAAACCGTCGATTTATTCTGGGATTTCCTTGTAGAAACGCTTAAGAATGCACCTGTTAAGTAATTTCTAAATATATTTATGTAAGAAAAAAGCGAGGGTTATATCACCTACTCTTTTTTTATGGAAGTTTTGATTGTTTGTCTCATTTTGCTAGATTAGTTTAACAAATATTACTATGCAAAGAATTCATATTGTCGGATGTAGTCCAAGATCTGGAACAACCTTGCTAATGGAATTAATGAAGAACTGTTTTGACATTGATCTCTATGCTGAGCATGAAGGTCGGATGTTAAAGTTACCTTCCAAGAGATGTAACGTATATCTTACAAAAAAACCAAAAGATATTCTTAAAATTGAACCGATATTAAAAGTAATGAAGAATCTTACTGTAATATTTATGGTAAGAGATCCTAGAGATGTGGTTGTAAGTAAGCATAGAAAATGTCCTGATCAATATTGGACTGGTTTGGGCATGTGGAAAGCTTACACCCCAATGGGTAAGAAGCTTGAGAAACACCCTCGATTTCTATCAATAAAATATGAAGATTTAGTTTCAAAACCGAATGAAATTCAATGCTTTATTCAGGAGAAAATACCATATCTTAAACGGACAAAGTTATTTGAAGAGTTTAATGAGAATTTAGCTGTTTCTGTTGGTGCGGAGAAGGCACTAGGTGGAATTAGAGCGGTTTCTACTTCTAGCATCGGGAATTGGAAGAACCATCTCCCAAGAATCAAAGAACAAATAAGGAAACATGGATCTATATCTGACGATCTTATATACTATGGCTATGAAAAAGACAATAATTGGTTAAATGTTTTAAATAATGTTGAAGATGTAGACTATGTTAGCAGAAGACTCGAAAGTCCGATAATAAAGAATTTTCAAAAAAGAAGAATGCTTTATAAAATACGTGCCTATTTCGTATGGATTAGCCATTGGGATCTAGTCTTGAGCATTAAATCTTATTTTTAAATAATCATAAAATATGGACATTAATAAATTTTATAATTATAATATGAATCTCTGGGATAGATACAATCAAATTATCTTATAAAAATGTGTTGAAATAATTTGCAAGAAACAGATTATTAAGTACCTTTGCACTCACAAAAAACGAATTAAAATGAGCAAGAGAACATTTCAGCCGTCAAACAGAAAAAGGAAGAATAAGCACGGATTTCGTGAAAGGATGTCAACTGTAAATGGTCGAAAGATTGTTAAAGCAAGAAGAGCTAAAGGTCGAAAAAAATTAACCGTTTCTGAGGAATAAATTTTTTTTTCCAAAATATATTAATGGGAAAGTAACTTTTTGTTGCTTTCCTTTTTTTGTTTGCGAGCATTTTATCTAGTAATACAGATTCAGTAGGATGTTTTGTTACCTGACAAAAAAATAGATATCTTCGCATTAAATTATTTCTTAATTAATTTAAATGGGTTTTCTTAAATTCTTATTTTTTGTCATTGCCATTTATTATATTTTGAAGCTAATAGGAAGGTATGTTATGCCTTATTTCCTTTCAATATTTATAAGAAAAGCGCAAGATAGAATGATGGGCAATTCTTCAAATTACACTTCCCCAAAGAAGTCAAAAAAAGAAGGTGAAGTTAGTGTAAATTCCTCTTATCAGAAAACCCCAAAGTCAAATAAGGATACTATTGGAGATTATGTAGATTTTGAAGAGGTAGATGAGTGATTATTTTATGTTCTCTATGTAGATTTATGTGAATTTACTAAAAACTTAACATGAAGAAAGCCTTAATTATAACTTATTATTGGCCACCATGTGGTGGTGGTGGAGTGCAAAGGTGGCTTAAGTTTGTTAAATATTTGCCAGAATATGGATGGAAGCCTTTTGTGGCAGTCCCAGAAAATCCCGAATATCCTGTAATTGACACCACACTTCTAGAGGATGTACCTGAGGATGCTGAAATCATTCACTTGCCAATCTGGGAACCGTACAATATTTTTAAAAAGCTAACAGGAAGAAAAAAAGAGGAGAAAGTAAACGCTGGTTTATTATTCGATGATAGTCCAAGATCCTTAATGGAAAAATTCGCACTTTGGATCAGAGGAAATTTTCTTATTCCCGACCCTCGTGTATTTTGGGTTCGGCCCTCCATTAGAAGATTGGTAAAACAAATTGAAATTATTAAACCATCGGTAATTATTACAACTGGTCCTCCACATAGTGTACATCTTATTGGGAAAGGGTTGAAAAAAAAATTCAGGGAGATTATGTGGGTCGTAGATTTTCGTGATCCCTGGTCCGAGTTTGATTTATTAGATAATTTTTATCCTTCTAAATTAGCATTAACCCGACAACGGGCTCTTGAAAAGCGTGTACTAGATCTAGCGGATATCATACTGTCTGTTTCTCCAACCTGGGTTGAAAGACTACAAGAATCTACTCAGACTCCTGTTAAATACTTACCAAATGGCTATGATTATGAAGATTTTACTTCTTCTTCTAAAGCCACTCAAAATAAATTTATAATTGCATATACAGGCATACTTAATTCCTATAGAAACCCATTAGCATTCTGTAAGGCTTTAGAAGAAGTTTGCCTGGAGAACTTAGATTTTAATGACCATCTAGAACTTAATATATTCGGGATCTCGGATACTGGATTGAATAAGATCTTATTCAAATTTCCAAGTATTTTAAGTAAAACCACTATGAGAGGATATGTGTCGCATAATGATGTTATCCGCCATTATGCTAAATCATCATGTTTATTGTTGCTTCTAAATAATACAAAGAATTCTAAAGGTCATATGCCTGGAAAATTTTTTGAATATTTGGCTGCCAAGAAACCCATCCTGGCTATTGGGCCAAGTAGCTCTGATACAGGTAAGGTTATAAAAGAATTGAAATCAGGAATGATTTGCGAATCTGACGATAAGGAAAATATTAAAAAAGCAATAATCGAAATCTATGTAAAGTGGAAATCAAATACAACATACGATATGAAAGATATTAGTGAATTTTCTAGGAGTAAGCTTACTGAAAAACTTGTTGGATTATTCAATAATAAATAGTCAAATGAATAAGGGTACTAGATTGAATATCTTATTTATTTCACAATTATACCCACTTTCTGAAAATTCGAAAAATTCGTTTGCCCTTCACTGTTTCGTTAAAGAATGGAGTAAATATCATAATGTCCAAATAATAAGGCCATATTTAGATTACGAGGAAGATCGTGCATGGTTTAAGGAAAAGAATCCAAAGACCAATCAAATTGTAATTGAGGATATTCTGGTAGACGTGGTCTATCCGATATGGATTCCAGTATTGAAGCTATGTATTATCAATAAAAGAAGGATAGTATCCTTGATAAACAAAAAACCAGATATTATATTTTGTCATTTATATAATAGTTATTTAACTTTTGCTTTTTTGAAATCTCATTTTGAGGTACCCTTTGTAATCGGTATTCATAATTCGGATATCAAGTTGGGGAGTTCATTTTTTCACAGATTGAGAATTAAGAATGTAATTAAAAATGCAGATGGAATAGTTTTTAGATCTGAATTGATCAAGAAAAAATTTAATGGTTTAATTAAGTTACCGAATAAAAATACGTTCATAGCTAACTCTGGGCTTTCAGATGATGAATTAAGTCAAGTTGAGCAACAATTTAAGGAGAATCGACAAAGAGGGAAATCTATTAAAATTATTTCTGCCTGTTGGCTAATCAAAAGAAAAGGGATTGATAGTGTGATTGAGGTTTTAAATAGAATTAATTCAGAAACAAATATAGATTGGGCATATACTATTATCGGTGAAGGCACTGAGAAATCCAGACTAATAAAACTGGTTAAGAAGTATAACCTTGAATCAAAAATTACATTTAAGGGTAAAGTATCTAGGACGGAAGTTTTAAATTCAATGAAAAAGCATGATATTTATATTATGCCGAGTACTAATGAAACATTTGGGCTGGCTTATTTAGAAGCAATGGCGAGTGGCTGTGTTGTAATTGGCGCAAAAGGATGGGGAATGGATGGGATTATTCAGAATGGGATTAATGGATTTTTGTGTGATCCGAAGAATAATCAGGATATTTACGATAAGCTTTATAATGCTATAATATTATCAGATGTTGATTTTGATATTATTAAGAGACGCGCCATGAATACTGTGTTGAATCTTAGCAATAAAAAAATAGCAGATGATTATTTGGATTTTTTTACATCATCTAAATAAGAACTTTAATTCAAATCTAATTAGCTTATATTTAGCAAAAGTTATAATTATTGCAAGGAATTTACTTTCGTTTGAAAAATAAATGTTAATGTAATTTGGGTTTCTCAGTGCATTTGAATTGTTTGAAAATTTATTTATAATTTGCGATGCTTTTACTAAAAGGAATAAGAATATATTTATAATAAGTGATGATGAAACCTAATGTTTCGATAGTTGTACCTGTGTATAATAGAGCGTACTGTTTGAGCAGATGTTTAGATTCATTAATTAAGCAGTCATTAAAAGAGATAGAAATTTTAGTTTTTGATGATTGTTCAACCGACAAATCAGTTAAGCTAATTGAAATGTATTCAAAGAAATTTAAGGAAGTTGTTCTTATCAAAAACCAAAAAAATATTGGAGCTGGGGCAATTCGTAATTTAGGGGCTCGTCAAGCTAAGGGCAAGTATATATTATATGTTGATAGTGATGATTGGATAGATAACGAAGCATGTGAAATCTTATATAATGTAGCTGAAGAAAATTCACTTGATATACTTGTTGGAAAGTATAAAGAAGCTTATAGAGATGAAGGTAAAATCAACACGGTAAATTTGAATAAGAATCCATCAATAAGCGATGGTTATTCATTTATTAAAAAGAATAGGTTTACTTCACATGCATGGAATAAGCTCTGGCTAAAAGAGTTTATCATTAAGAATGATTTACGAAATGAAGAGGGGAGATATTACCAAGATGTTTCAATGACACTGGCAGCATTCCTATTAGCAAAACGTGTTGCAAGTATTGACTACTGTTATTATTTTTATTTTCTCTCAGATCGCACATCGGTAACAAGAATGCCATCCACTGATAAGCATTTGATAGATCGGATTTGGGTAATATCATACTATATGGAAAAAATGCAGCATTACAGTGGAACCGAAATAATTCGTCCAATTCAAATGCTATTAGCAAGACAGTTGCGTGCTGGCTTATCTAGTTTGAGAAAATATGAGGGAAATAACCGAGAGTTGGCAGAAGAATTTTTAAATATTGCTACAAAAGCCCTGCGTAAAACTGGAGTGGCTGTCCTTAAAAATGAAAAAACCCCTTTTCTAAAAAGAATTTTGATTTATCTTTCTCCGTCGGTTTATTTAAGAATTTATGGAACTTATGATTGGCTGAGAAAAATAATTATTTCAGACCAAAAATAGACTCATAAATGGTCAGACCCAGTATTAATAGTTTATTGTACACCCATGATTCTGCATACTGGATTGTGCAGGATACAAATGTTTTGATGACAGACAACATATGTAAAATGCTATTCAACTCAGAAGTTGTTTTTAAAGAAATAATCCTTTATTCCTATAATCTGTATTCTTTAGGTGAAATATGCTTAAAGAGAAAAACGCTTGATTAATATACTTAAATTAGCTGAAAATTAAGTGAAAGAAATCTTTAAGAATTCTAACACCATGGGCATCCTCAGACTTATTCTTTGGTTTTACGCGATACTCCCTAAAAAGATATGTAGAGTGCTTCCTGATCACCTTGAATTGAAAAGGTATTTCTATCGGTACTATGGATATTTTCCGGATCTTGAGGATCCCAAAATATTCGGAGAAAAAATTCAATGGTATAAGCTGAACTATCGAAAACCGATTATGAATGAAATGGTCGATAAATATCTTGCCAGAAATTTTATAAATAAGATGGGTTTTGGATATACATTAAATGAACTATATGGAGTTTACGATAATGTAGGTGAAATTGATCTTGAATCTTTGCCTGATAAGTTTGTTTTAAAAGCCACTCATGGGAGTGGTATGAATATTATATGCAAGAATAAGAATGAATTAGACTGGAAATCATCTAGAATGGAGATGAAGAAATGGTTAAAAGTCAATTATTTTTTTATGGGTCGTCAATGGGCATATAAAGATCTTGTTCCAAGAATTATTTGTGAGAAATATCTTGAAAATGAAAAATATTAAGAGCTTACAGATTATAAGATTTATTGCTATAATGGAAAACCTGAAGTAGTTTTTGTTTATTTTGGTAGATACAGTGATACAGGTGCTATATATGATATATATGATTTAAATTGGAATTATCTTACGGATTTAACAGGAAGAGCTCCCACAGTATCAAATTTACAGAAGCCAAATAAATTAAATGAAATGGTTAAACTTGCCACCCAACTTTCACAAAATTTTCCTTTCATGAGGGTTGATCTTTACTTAGTGGAAGAACAAATAATATTTGGGGAATTGACTTTCTATCCGGCTAGTGGATTTGCTTTTCTGAAATTCCCCAAAAGAGATAAGGTTTTAGGTAATTTATTTGATTTGCCAAAAATCACGTGAATACAACCTGTTGATTATTACCCGTCTAAGATGTCTATTTTTAAGTTTTTTCTTTCGATTTACAAAGCATGCCTAAGGATAAATGGAGTAATTATCAGGCATCGAAATAGAAGTTGATTGTGTGAGATTCTTATTTTGGGTTTTGATATTTTCTCTGGTTGCAGAAAAAATAACATTCAAATACACTTTCTTTATAAGAGTTTGGATTTTAACATTTGTCAAATAAGGTAATACTGTATGTCTTCAAACTAATTTGGACTTTCCCTAAGAGAGTGTTTTCTTAATTCTTCAACCCCTTTTTAGTATGTTTTAGCGCATATGTCTTTTATGAGCAGAATACATGCCTGTTAGGCTAATAAGCGTTTTAATGTTTTTCTAACATATTTTTTAACATGTTTTAATTTAATTGGTTTCTTTTTATTAACGTAATCTCCTTTATTGGCATGAGGGAATGGAGCGTCTGGTATAGGTACGTTTAAAAAACTACATATTTTTTCCCATCCATCATTTTTCTCCCAACTAACTACTAATAAATCTTCACTTCGGCTTTTAAAATATTCTATTACTTCTTGATTATGTTTTCTATACTTTTCTAAATAAATAGATTCATTTCCTTTAGGATGACCAAT
>PIVJ01001049.1 GCA_003353955.1 Bacteroidota bacterium
CACTTCACGAGCCCATTGACATTCATTCACAACCCCGTCCTCTGGCTTGAGTTAATGGCCCGTCATGGTTGTGAAATAGCTTCTGCTCCAGATTTTGCGTTCTGCTTGGTTGTACGGAAGTGGGTGGAGGCAAAACACAAGCAGAATGTGTTGCCAGCGCTCAATCTATCTTGCATTCGTGCCTTGATGAATGCTAGTGAACCCGTCCGTTGGAATACACGAGAACTGTTTACCGCCACATTTTCTCCATATGGTCTTAATGAAAAGTGTATGACTCCAGCGTATGGTTTGGCAGAGAATGTGGTATTGGTATGTCATATCAATGAGTTTGTGCGTTCTAGCAGCTCCTCGCCATACCCGGGCGTGGTGGCTGTTTCAAAGCTCAGTACCCTGCATGCTTCCCTTGACCTTCGCATTGTCGACCCGGACTCGCTCGAGGAACTTCCTGAAAACTCTGTTGGCGAATTGTGGATTGCGGGACCGTCTGTGGCTGCTGGCTATT
>PIVJ01001050.1 GCA_003353955.1 Bacteroidota bacterium
TCACAGCGACCTAATTTTGGGCATGGAAGTAAAGGTCATTTATAGGTGTCATATGAGTCATACAAAGTTCAAATACCTCTATTAACGAAATATAGGCCCATTGGGCCTTGGTGGTTCACATGGTATGGCTATGCATAGTATTTTGGACATATATCTGAAAGAAAGTAGGTCACAATGACCTAATTTTTCAGTATGGAAGTAAATGTCACCTACAGGGGTCATATATGAGCCATACATAATATCAATCCAGAGATGCAAAAGTTTCCCCATTTACTGGCTAATGCATTGAAAAATGGAGTTTGACCTATTTTTTCATGAAACTAGGTCACAGTGACACAATTCTTGGCATGTACATGTAGGTCAATGTGGCCTAGGGGCCTCCAAAATGTCGAACACATCTGAAATTTGGCTATTACTGGTCAAATGAAAGGCTTTTTGGCAAAAGATGGAGTTTGACCTATATCTCAGAGAAAGTAGGTCACACTGACCTAAATTTGGGTA
>PIVJ01000265.1 GCA_003353955.1 Bacteroidota bacterium
CAATCACGTGGTAACGTAGAAGTAGGTTTTACTGCTGCTAACGGACTAGACGAATTTGATGCAATTCTTAAAAACCTAGATACTCAAGGAGCTATTGAAGAAAACATGTTGTTCTTACAACGTCAAACTTCATTAGACTTTGACGATATGCTATCTGCAATTTCTGCCGGTTCTGCTGGTGGTACTGCTTTTGGTCTTTTCGAGAACTCTGAAGAAATGGCATTGAACTTAGGATTCTCAGGATTCCGTAGAGGTTCTTACGATTTCTATAAGACTGACTGGAAATATCTAAACGATGCCTCCACTCGTGGTGGTGTTACTGGAATCAATTCTATCGAAGGTGTATTAATTCCTGCTGGAACAAGTACAGTTTACGATCAGATTCTAGGAAGCAACATCCGTCGTCCGTTCTTACACGTGCGATATAGAGCTTCACAATCTGATGATCGTCGTATGAAGTCTTGGCTAACTGGTTCTGCTGGTGGTGCTTTTACCTCAACTCTTGATGCGATGGAAGTAAACTTCCTATCTGAAAGATGTTTGGTAACTCAAGGTGCTAACAACTTTGTATTGTTCAAAGGAGTGTAATCACTTATTAATATCTGGGGCTACTTAATCGTGGCCCCAAATATTATTTTTTTTAATTATTTAATTTTATTATATCATGGCTAAAGAAGCTAAAGCAGTAGAAACAACTGAGGTTGCACCTCAAAAAACAGTTAAGGCTAAAACTGTAGAACAAAAGCCAAGTAAACCTGAATGGGAAGTTAAAGATCGTATTTATTATTTAACAGGAAATAAGTCTCCTTTAACTTTAAAAATTCCAGGTAGACACACTAAAAAACACGCGTTGTTATATTTTGATAATGTTACAGGAAAGCAAAGAGAAATTAGATACGCGACAAATCAAGACTCACCACTTGTTGATGAGCAAAAAGGTGAAGTAACTTTAGGTCATATTATGTTTAGAGATGGGTCTTTAACCGTGCCTAAACAACAACAAAACCTACAAAAATTACTTTCATTATATCACCCTTTAAAAGATAAGATGTACAAAGAGTTTAGCGCTGTTGCTGTAGCTGAAGATGAGCTTGATGTAATTGAACTACAAATTGATGCGCTTAACGCAGCAAAGTCTATGGATATAGACCAGGCTGAAGCTATAATGCGTGTAGAGGTTGGTTCTAAGGTATCTCAGATGAGTTCTAAAGAACTTAAACGCGATTTGTTATTGTTTGCTAAAAACAACCCATCGCTGTTTATAGAACTAGCTAATGACGAAAATGTACAGCTTAGAAATGTAGCTATTGTGGCTGCAGAAAATGGAGTTATTAATCTTTCTCAAGACCAAAGAACATTTACTTGGGGTAGTAATGGAAGAAAACTAATGAACGTTCCGTTTGACGAAAACCCATATTCAGCAATGGCTGCTTGGTTTAAAACAGACGAAGGCGTAGAAGTTTATAAATCAATAGAGAAAAAACTTTTATAGCATGTAATAATATATCAGGGCGTGTAATGCGCCCTGTATATAAATAAAAATATCAATGGCAATAAACGTAAACACTGTATATCAAACCGTTTTGCTAATGCTCAACAAAGAACAGCGCGGTTATATAACGCCTGATGAGTTTAACAAAACAGCTACACAAGTTCAATTAGATATATTTGAACAATACTTTGATGATTTAAATCAACAATTACGTGTGCCACAAGCTGATGTAGATTATTCTGATAGACAAATGAATATTGATGAAAAAATATCTACATTTAAAGCTATTGGATCTTGTGCTTTTAATGTTAATAGTTTCTCTTTACCAACTACAGATACGACAAGCAACTCAACTGTTGTATACAATGATAACCCTTCTGCTGGTGAAGTTGCGTTTTATAAGCTTGGTACCATAACATATACATCAGTAACTGGTAATCAAGTAGAGCTACAAAGATTACAGCGTAATGAATTTTACAATATACAAACTTCTCCACTTACAAAATCAACTAAATCATTTCCTACATATTTATACGAAAGCGGTAAACTTTTTGTAAGACCAAGCGA
>PIVJ01001051.1 GCA_003353955.1 Bacteroidota bacterium
AATACAAGCTAATCAGTAATCGCATGGATATCACAACATTTCAGGTGATATTATTGTATGCATACCGTTGGCAGATTGAGTTGATATTTCGACATTTCAAGCATACGATGGTGGGAATGAAGGTGATAAGCGTGTATTCCGTGGGAATCGAGAATTACTTTTTAGGAATGTTATTAACGGCAGTACTTCATTTATATCTTAAGGAAGAGTGTTTGTTAGCGGATGGCTACGAACCACCTATACAAGAAGATATTGAAGCTGAGTGGGAATCAGCAGAGGATGGGGAAAGTGCACAAGTTTCGCCTGTATCGTCCGTATTGGCTGTGGCTCGATTTTTGACGACGATAAACGATAGTCTTGCCTTGTTTTGGAAAATATCTAAACACTGGTTGATAACGTTGGGAAACTATTTGCATCGCCCATTTAATAAAGAAGTTGTACACATTCTTAATAAACGAGCACTAGTTGCTCATAACTTCATATGACTTCCGTCCAGTACTG
>PIVJ01001052.1 GCA_003353955.1 Bacteroidota bacterium
CCTGTGATTCTTTCACTTTAGATCACTAATTCTTGGTTATCAGATGTCTTCATCACAACTTCAAATAGTGGGTTGTTGTTCTCATTGTTCACAGTGTTTACTCCACAAAATGGTAGAAGCAATGGTGCCCGTGTCAGTAAACGTCAATTAACTATGTATAGGCATACTGCTTGTTTGTTTTCAGTACTTGCCAGTACATGCACTCAGAAAAGCGATTGTTCCAAAGTGGCCAATTCTGACTGTATTGACGCTAGCGGAAGCAAAACTTGCACTTGTGTGGCTGGTTACAAGAATGGTGCCACTGCTCTGAGTTGTGTTAAAGGTAATTGTGTGTCTTGTTGACCGTTTTAAAGTACGTGAAAATGTGAAGGTTGTGAATTGCCTGTGATTCTTTCACTTTAGATCACTAATTCTTGGTTATCAGATGTCTTCATCACAACTTCAAATAGTGGGTTGTTGTTCTCATTGTTCACAGTGTTTACTCCACAAAATGGTAGAAG
>PIVJ01001053.1 GCA_003353955.1 Bacteroidota bacterium
AACCCAGTTATGTATAATATATGGAAGTGAAAAATGGTTTATTATAATATTTAGCCTCATTAGCATAATATGCAAATGACCTTTTGCTTGGGCTAGTCCTATGTCGAATTGAACCATGAAAATAAATTTCAAATGAATATAAGTTAATAACCACTGAACATATCACACTGAAATTTTTACTGCATCTGGTTGAATAGTTGACTTGAAAAACCGTGTCTCAGAATTTTGATATAGGTCTCCGTTTTAAAGTTATGAATCATCAAACATAACATTTGAGATTTTCATGATTTAGTTCACTCACTATAAGTTCAATGGTCGATAAAAATTTTTTGAATCCAAATATCAAAATTCTGAGACACGGTTTTAGAGGGCACTTGCTGAAGATCGTTTTGATATAAGTAGCATATTTTTGTCATTTGCGGTTAGAGACTTATATTCAAAAGTATGAAAAAAATGCATTTTACGTTTAAACATGCATCGCAACCTTAATAATCAACCTA
>PIVJ01000266.1 GCA_003353955.1 Bacteroidota bacterium
TGATTTTACTGATCTGTAAGCAATCAATATATTATCAATTGCAAATTTGACACAAAAAGAAAAAGCCCTCAAAAGAGCTTAATCGAACTCAAAGATGCTTTGAAAACTACTAAATCTTGGCTTTATAGGGTTGTGCAACGGCTACCATTGTTGTAGCCAGTTATCTATTTTCTTTTACCCCCATATCTTTAGGTAAAATAAGTTGATAGTCATAACCTTGAATTAAGGCATTTAATTTATGAAAATCTCCATTTGTTGGTAATTCTATTATTTGATTTGAGATATCACTTCTTATTGATTTTAAATCGATAATTGTCCATTGATTTTCTTTAGCCAATTCCATTAATAACTTATATCTACCGAAATAAACAGGGTATGCTTCCAAATAATCTATTTCTTTCTCCTCTTCTTGATAAAATCTTGTCCAAGTATTAATATTAGTACAAACTACATTATTTTTTGTCGCTAATTCATTTACGTAATGTCCTAAATCGTAGGCTCCGTTTGCAATTATTTGAGACGCATGCAATTGTCCAAACTTTAAAAACACTTTAGGTCTTTTCCCTTTGGACATAGCTACTTCATAGTTTTTTATAAAATTATTCCTCATATAACTGATTCTGTCAGCGTGTGAATCTTTTCGCCATCTACTATATATATCCCAACTAATCTTTAAATCTTCTATGATTTTGGATGAATTTTCATTGCTTTTAATAGAATTAAAAAATTTTATAATCACAGGCTCACTTAATAAAGAAGCAAAAACATCAATTTCTTTGTCGGAGCTATTTTCTTCAATAAAGTGCTTCATTATTAAACTATCTGTTCTCTGTTTTAATAATTCGATTTCTTTAAAATTTTGATTTTGTTCGTTTTGCTTTAATAACACATCTGTCAAAAACAGAATTGAATAGTAGTACTCTTGGTCTAATCCCCATAATTCCATACCGTGTTCTGAAGCTGCCTTTAGAAATCGTGCGTCTTCAATTCCGGGAAAGAATGGTATCGGAAAGTCATCAATTGCATCATTATAATATTCTGAGTTGAACTGTTTGAGATTATCAATAGCATTTTGAGGTGGCTGCATTAATTCTTGTAATTTCAAAGCAGAATGAGGTCCCACTTCTAAACATAGAGTGTTGAAATTATTTTTATCCATTTCTGGAATCAGTACTTCAATTAATTTTGAAGTGTTTGCAGAATTGTGTCTTTCACCAAAAACTACAAACTCGGATTCTTCAAAAATATTTCTTAAGACATCTTTCCCATTACCGCTAATAGAATCACCTTTTATAGTGAAGTAATTGGTTTTAGATTTCAAGTAATTTGAATCAAAGTTTTCAATTTTTGATTGAACAACATTCTCTTTATTTGGTGGCTTTTTACAACCAACCAATATCATAAATAAAATGGTAAAATAGACTTGATTTTTCATACTGTTCTAATTGGCTACAACAATTGTATAAACACATTGAAGTTATATCGTATATGGCTACAAGTTAATATTTTTTATTAAACTATCAAGCGGACTTGCAATTTTTTTATTATTATGTCAATTGTTTTGGTATAAACTTCTGTTGTTTTGGGTGAGCTGTGCCCCAACATATTTTGAATATGACGTAGATTCACATTGTTTTCAATGCAGTGTGCTGCAAACGAATGTCTTAGCGTATGTACTGTAGCCCAGGGATTTGCGCTTGCTTCTTTAACTGTTTTTCTAAAGACATTCCTAATACTTGTAACGCTATATTTTCCTCCTGTTTATCCTTCAAAAAGCCAATAAGATGGTTTGTGTTTTATGTAGTATTCTCTTAAAAGAGGAACGAGAGCAGGAGATAAAATTGTTTTTCTATCTTTTTTGCCTTTGCTTTCCTTCACAAAAATATATCCATCGTCGGAATGAATGTCTGCAATTCTCAAATTTACTTCTTCAGAAACTCTTTATTTTCTGGAATTCTTAATAATTCTTTGCATATTACTCAAGAAATTTGATGATTTAAATATTTAAAGGAATGAGATCAAGGGTTCTCCTTCACCATCTAA
>PIVJ01000267.1 GCA_003353955.1 Bacteroidota bacterium
CGGAATCTGCCCATAGCGCATATTGAGCGGTATCTATTAAGATTCCACTCGGATCTGTCCATGTCATTACTCCATAAACATCAGACACTGGAACATAACCAGAAGCTGCCCCCTCTCTCATACGGATTAAGCCATCCACATCAAGTTTATTAGTCGGTGTACTTGTACCGATACCCACATCGGCGGCATCACCAAGTACCAAGCTACTATCCTGACTCACAGTTGCATTTGCCCCTATTGCAGTGGCGTTTGTTAGTGCGTCTATTGATA
The DNA here is from genome assembly GCA_003353955.1 of Bacteroidota bacterium. Classification (GTDB taxonomy): domain Bacteria; phylum Bacteroidota; class Bacteroidia; order Bacteroidales. Next base: position 271 of record PIVJ01000267.1, read on the forward strand.
CACCGGCATTGTATCCGATGGCAGTATTATCATCCCCTGTCTCGTTGTACTCAAGCGCATTGCGACCGATGGCGGTGTTATAGCTTCCTGTTGTATTTGTGCTAAGTGCGTTAGAACCTACTCCTGTATTATAGCTCCCTTCTGTATTCTTCCAGAGTGTCCGATAACCACTAGCTATATTGTTACTTCCTATTGTGTTGTAATGGAGTGCATGAGTTCCGATAGCAACATTGTAATTTCCTGTTTCACTGAAATACATCGAACCCCAACCAACAGCAACGTTGTTATGCCCTTCTGAATTAGAGAAAAGCGAACTCCAACCATTAGCGACATTATTGTAGCCTGACGAGTTTAAATAAAGCGCATTATGTCCTACGCTAACATTTCTGTTATCTGTTAAATCATCATTCAATCCTGCATTTTCACCGATAAACACGCTTTCCCCTGTGTTTACAAATTCAAGCCTGTTTCCGTCAATACGTGTCCGTCCAACAATATGAAGTTTGGCATCCGGAGTGCTAGTGCCTATTCCAACATCGGAGGCATCACCAAGTACTAAACTGCTGTCCTGACTCACAATGGCATTTGCCCCTATTGCAGTGGCGTTTGTTAGTGCGCCTGTTAATACATTAGCATCGTATCCGATGGCGGTGTTATTATCGCCTGTCTTGTTGTCATCAAGCGCATTGCGACCGATGGCGGTGTTATTGCTTCCAGATAGGTTTCCATGTGCTGCCCTATTACCAAGAGCAACGTTATAACTTCCAGTACTATCGTTATATAGCGAAAAAGCACCGACAGCGACATTATACACTCCTGAAATGGTACCTCCTAAACCCAGGAATGCCTTATAACCTATGGCAACATTATGAGTGCCCGTAGTGTTGTTAAGGAGTGCGTGTGTGCCATAAGCTGTATTTCCAACCCCTACATTGTTAGAGAGTGCTTGATAACCTGTGGCGGTATTATAATTACTTTCAGTATTTTTGTTGAGGGTCTGATAACCTATGGCAGTATTACCCTCCCCCGTAGTATTGTTAGCTAATGCACCTAAGCCTATTCCAACGCCGTTACGATCTAAAAAGTCGTCATTCTTTCCTGCGTTAAGGCCTATAAATACGCTGTTTCCTGTGTTATCTACCTCCAAACGTCCGCTTTCCATACGAAAATATTCAGTGCCTCCCATGTCAAAACGGATAATGTCGTCATCGGCAGTTTCTTCTACTTGTATTTTAGTATCTCCATCTGTATCGGCAAGAACTCGGGCTGTATCAGAATATATAGCGTGATTCGCGGAATCTGCCCATAGCGCATATTGAGCCGTATCAGCATAGATGGCGGAATCTGCCCATAGCGCATATTGTGCCGTATCAGCATAGATGGCATGGTTTACGGAATCTGCAAATAGCGCGTATTGTGCCGTATCAGCATAGATGGCATGATTTACGGAATCTGCCCATAGCGCATATTGTGCCGTATCAGCATAGATGGCGGAATCTGCCCATAGCGCATATTGTGCCGTATCAGCATAGATGGCATGATTTACGGAATCTGCCCATAGCGCATATTGTGCCGTATCAGCATAGATGGCATGATTTACGGAATCTGCGAATAGCGCATATTGAGCCGTATCAGCATAGATGGCAGAATCTGCCCATAGCGCATATTGAGCGGCATCTATTAAGATTTCGGGATCTGTCCATGTCATTACACCATCATCATCAGACACTGGAACATAACCAGAAGCTGCCCCTTCTCTCATACG
>PIVJ01000094.1 GCA_003353955.1 Bacteroidota bacterium
AAAAAATCGAGGACAGAAGAAGAAACTCGTTAGAGCAAAATACACGACATCAGGACTTCCCCCCGTCGAATTGGATTCTCTACCATTTAATCTATCATATCCATCCTTAATATCAAAAATTCATCCAATAGTAAAGAAATGAGAGCATTTTGAATGTGCATATCAAATCCGATTCACCATCCGGTGACGACTGCTCACGTGTTTGTGGAAATTTCTTGAATTCACAATCGAGGAACTGGCCACGGATTAGAACGGTTTAAGAAAGTCATTGTGACTCAAATGATGCTATGGACGCGTTGGTAGGTGCTAATGGCAAGATGTTAAAAGGTCATGAAGTCTTGGTTTTCAAAAAAGGTAGTGTTTTAGAATGCCTCTGAGTTAGCACATCCTTCCACGATTTTTCGGAGGGTCAAATTGAGGCTATTTCTTGGTTTTTTCGTTTTTAGCCAATTTCTCAGTTTTTTTTGCCTGAGGCGGATTATAAGAAATAGCCTCATTTGGAGTGAAAATCCTCTTTTTAGCCTCATTTCGAGCATCTTTTTGATGCTAACAAGTGCCGGAGCTGTGTGCCTCAACAAAAAAAAAAATACTATTCAACATATTCAAATTAAGCCTTTTTTTTTGCAAAAAACCCTCATTAATAGACTGTTTTTTGTACCTATTTTTTTCATTTTCGGAGTCTGTTTTTGAGCCTATAAATGAGCCTTTTGTCTGTTTTCCGTTGAGCGCGACATTAAGTCTCAATTCGAGACTCTAATTTTTAGTTTATGTAGATAAATTTCTCACAAAATCGTCGATGTTTTGAATCATTGCGCTGTTGTAATTAAAATTGAAATAAACATTGTTGTTGTCACCTCTTTTAAAATGATAGAGGTTATACAAGCTTCTACAACAGGCTGTATTTGAGACTCGTAATTGATGAACAATCTGAACTTTAATTGCAGTTTCGATTTTTATTTTCTTGATGATTGTTTTCAATTGTTGCACCGGGATCGGATATGGATGCCTTTCAAATTTAAATTCATGTTCATCTGCCACAACATATTTTTTCATATAAAAATCACTCACGCAAATATGAACTTCTTTAACGAAAGGCCAAAAAAAAAATTTATTAGCTTCAAAATAAGGCTCCAATTTTGTTGTTTCGATTTTCTTTTTGTTTATTATATATTCGTTGTTGTATATTTTCATCATCAATCTGTCAATGATATTGCGTTCATCGATATTACATACATAATGACTGTTGTCATAATAATCCAAATTGCTTTTTCCACACACAAAGCACCTTTTTTTTAACGTCGAGGTTTGTTTGAGATGCTTAATCAATTTATTCAGAGTCTTGCACGGATCCACTGACCACGGTTCATTCTCCGTTTTCCAGTTTTCTTGTATTTCATTTCGTTTATTTAATTCTATTATAAAAATTTCAGTGTCTCGCATTGCAGCCTTGAATTCAGTGTGTGATATGAGTAGTGGTTTGGAGCGATCATTGAATTGCAACAATTTTTTAATTTTGTTGAATGTGGATGTCTTTTCATTCTTCTTCGAAATATCAAAAAAAAACGACACGAATTTTGTTTTCACCAAATCGAGCATGCACTGATATCTAAGGTTCTCATCTAGATTCTCAATATCAATCTCTAATTCAGTCTTTGTTGTCTTGTTTTTCACTATAGTATTATATTTGATTGTTGGATGCGCTTGAATTTCTAAATACAAATACATGCAATTACGTTGATTATGATAATAAGAATTTTCAACAATGCTGATTTTTTTAATTTGCCACCATTCGTAGTTCAAAAAAAAATAGTCGTAATTTTTTATATCCAAAATTGCATCAACTGATTTATGTTCATCCTCTGTTTTTTTTTTTAAGCCTCTTTGAAATTATGCAGTCTCTGATTGAATCTAAAATAGAGACTCTGGATACTTAACCTTTATTTTTTGTCAGTACATTGATTTCTAAACCAATCGATTTTTTCAAAAACTTGACTTTCTCGAGAATATAAGCTTTGGGTGGAGGAGCAATCCATGGACCATAAGGTGCAAATTGAACAAAAGAGTCGTGAATTTCATAGACTCTTTTAATGTTTTCGACCTCGATTGCTTCTTTCATGTCAACGTTTTGATTTAAAGACAGAGGCTCATTTTGAGGCTCATTTTCAGTCTCACTTTCGATATCAGTTTCAATTTCTTGATTTATATTACTATTACTATTACTATTACTATTACTATTGTTGTTGTTGTTGTTACGGTTGCTGTTGCTGTTGTTAATATTAAAAAAAGGCGTTTGTGAATACGATTCAGGTTGTACTGTATCTTCGTTTGCTTCAGTTTTTGATTCCGAGTTTATATTGTTTAGTGGCAATTGAATTGGATGTTCGAAATCATTCTCATTATCAATCTCTATCAATTTATCAGCATAATCTTTTTCATCATCTTCATTCGGTAATCCTTTGAACAACTGCAAAATATTTGTTGGCAACGAAGTGTTTCTCGATTTTATATCTCTAATTATTGCGCTTGTATTTAGTTCTATATTTTTTTCATTCGAATTTCGTTGTTCTGCGTGCAGCAATAAAATGTTGGCCAATGTTTGCCTCGGATCGTAGGCAAATTTGGCGGTTAATGTCGAAAGCAGAATCTTGATCTGAGGCGGTTAATATCGTAACAGTATATTTTTGAAGCTCCAAAAAAAAAAAGAGACTAATTAACAGAATTGTTTAGAGCTTCAACAACATGTTCACCACAAATTTCAGCCGCAGTTGTTTTCAACCGATAAGCTAATTTCAAAAAAAAGGGGCCGCTGTCAGTTAATGCGAGGAAATATCTAGTGTAATTTGAGGGCCCCCAGATATGTATATAAATCGATTTGAAATGTTCGAGATAAATTTGATATGCTTTCGAGTCTAACAAATATTTTTGAATAAAAATGTTGAAATCAGTTTGAATGCAAATATTCCATGGTCGTATAATTTGAAGCCAGGTTAACAACAATATTCGAATCATTTTTTCCATCGGACTGTTGTGGTATGGTTTGAAACCACACTTCTCGCACTCAATGAAACGCAATATATGTGAATATTGAAATCGCGTCGTATTCCCATGAGTTTTTAGCACCAAGTGTTCACTCGCACTGAAATACGAGTAACTTTGATTCAAACACTTTACCAAATGGTCAAAAATAAATTTCTCAGAATAAAGAGTATGGTTTGCAGTCTCATTTTGATTTTGATTTTCGGGAAAGAAGAAAGTTGCGAGGCTCGGATTTTCTTCGCAGCGTTTGTAAATACGAAGAGAATTCACAATTATGTTACGAAGAATAACACGCAGTCCGTTCAAGTTCATGTGGAGAATAGCCAATCCGAATATAATGAAACTTGAACATGTGTTCCAGTCATTTATTACACCCAAGTGTTGAGCCGAGCAATCTCTAATTTTCTTTTGAATTTTCTTATCTTCACTATAGACTGCAGACTCAATTGCAATATGATTTTTCTGGCAATATTTTTTGAAACTTGAACTAGAGATTAAATCGGACCATAATTTATGCGTTTGAGGCGCATTTCGAGACAATGGGAACTATTTGAGGTTCGAATATGTTTTAGATCCTCAAAATGACCCTAAAAAAAAAAAAGCCTCAAAAGGAGCCTTAACTCTGTATTTGGACCAGTGTTTACACATAATTTCTCTGCTCGCGTACTGATTACTGTACTTGAAATTTGCTCTTGGAGTAGCGGCGCCAACCTTTTTTTCCTGGTAACTGCTGTCGCTTAATTCGAAAGCAATGACAGTAAACATTCGAAACGTAATCGGATCTGGCCAGCCACAAATTCGTAATATAATTAAGTCTCTTTGCCAGCCTTGAGAATTTGCCATAACATTAAATGCAGTTTCTTTTCCATCAGCTAATTGAATTATATGTGTTAGTAAGGTTGAGTTCGAGCCGAATGGAATGCCGACATTGGTTAATACAGTATTAATAATTGATCGTTTATTTGCAAGCACGAATCCGTCTTCAATGAATTTCCATAATAAACAATCATTCGATATAACATGTGCTGGGTTTGAATGATCCAAAATTTGAACAATATTAATGTTCGCTCGGACACTTGGTGTTATGCGTTCCCATTCAGCAATATTAATCACACTCCAATAAATTGCTTTGTAATGCGAGTCTTGATTGTTGGGTGCTACGATGCTTAATGGATTCAATTTAATCCACTTAATACTGTCCTTCCAGAGTCTCTGCAATTTCGCCATTGATGGCGCGAACTCGAATACATTATGAAATAGAGGCTCCAATTGAATGAATAATGGTATATATTTTTTTTTCCATTGGTTGCGTCCCTGTTTTCGAAAAGAAAAGAGTCTGAGAATGATGCTATTCCATTTGGTTTGAATTTCTTCAACGTCGACAATATTATACATGAAGCGAACAACCCAATTTGTTTCGAGCGTAATGAGTCGCTGGATAATTTTCCGCAACAAGTCTGAATGATGTTTGAAGAAGCTCGCCCAACCCTGAATGAAGATTGATTTTTTTTTAGAGTGTTTGGCATTCGGAAAACTACCAGTAAATAGGATGAAAATGAGACTGAATGCGGAATTGAGTACTTGCTCTCTAGTTAAAATTCGACTCACAATTATCAACGAGTTCATCATATGCATCAAAAACTTAATTGAGGCAAAAAAAAATTACAGTTTCAATCTGCAGAAATGTTTTTTTTTGAGATTTTCCCAATTCAAGGGATTTTCAACAATATTCGGCCCAAAGTATTCTGCGCGCTGATTTCGAAAATAAATATTTGTTTCATTTTCAGTCGAGATTGTTTGTTGAATGCTGCATGCAGAATATTTTCGAGGCTGATTATCAGTTTTCAAAAAAAATTTCTCTTTATAAATCTTGGCTGCGATTTTTTTTTGAAGTTTCTTTGGAGACAACATGAAACTGGAGATTATCTTATTCTTGCCCAATTTATCTCCATTTCCATTTGTGCGAAAATGAATCAACAATTTCTCAACACATTTGCTTTCTAAGCACTGCCTCTGAAAGATACTCATTTTCAACCTCACGATTAAAAAAAAGGCACAAAACAAAAACTAAACTGAATCAACACTTTCAAATGGCAAAATTTCAGATTCAATAACACGATCAATATCTTCTTCACCAATCCAATAATTATTGAGCTCGATCAATTTTTGCTCAAGTTCGTTCGGAGCTTGCAAAAGAGGCTCGCTCGAGTCCTCATTTTCGGATTGAGTATCAGAATCAGCCTCTATTGCAGAGTCAGTTTGACTCTCATTGTCCAGCGAACTGTCATTGGCGAATTGATCATGAATAAAATCAGTTTCAGCAATAAATGTTTTGTATTCAACAATAATCTCTGAATTTTTCTTCAGATTATACAAATATACATCTTCAACAAAATACTCGTTTGCAGTTTGAATAATAGACTCGCGAATTGTTAAACGACTTGCATTAAATGCAGAACCCATTGAATATTTCTGTTCAATTCAAAAGTAAAGAAAATATAGTGGTAGAAGAATCACATGACTCATCCACAGAGTCATGTGTTGTGTGAAAAACGGATTTTCAATCCATAATTCTTGATGAATGACATTTGGTTCAAAGTTGACCAACATCACTTCTTTGGGTCACAATAAAAAAACAGACTCCAAAACTTATACAATAAACCGAAATGAGATTTCACAGAGACAAAATATAACAAACGCAAATCCGAATTGTATTTATGGGAAAGAATTATTAGAATTTGAACCAAAAAAAAAAACAAGAATTGCAAAGTCAACGAGTGAGTCTGGCAATTCTTGAAGGTGCAATTGTATATTCACCTAAACGAGAGCATATTCCAATGCCGTAATCGAAAAAGGAAAGCTTTTTCAGATGTGCAGGTACATATTTGAATTATGGTAGAGACTTAACTGGCCACATTGAGAAATGGAAGCAGCAGAAATTTTTGTTGGGTGCTTGATTGTGGCTGGTATACGGGTACTTTGCGGATAATTGGCTGTGGCTGCTGCCTAAATAATTCATCTCATCAATGTGATTGAAACCCATCGTTTGACGTTTATTATTAATCTTCAAACACATGTGCTTACTTGCCATAAATTTTTTTCCATTGCGAACCGTTGCGCGATACTTACCGTGCTGTTTAAATTTTATGAAGACCTCAGGTTTATTTTCTTGGACACAGCAATGCTTACAGAGACTGATCTTAACGCAATAAAACAAAACACAGAAACGAAAAGACTTTGTTTCGCAATGATAGACTTGAATATACCTAACTGATTGAACCCAATTATCACTGAGCAGTTTCAAAATATGGTGAATTTGTTGGAAACTCATCCGATAATTGAATGAACGTAATAAATTGCGAAATAATAGACGATTGATATGATCCTCTTTTGAATGAATGTTTTTGGCCACAACAAATTGAGCAATGAACTGATCATCCAAAATATTCTCGTACGCAACTACGACTTCATTATTTGATTGTGAATGAGGCTGAGTAGTCTCTTCAAATTCCACTTTCACCTCTTCGGCCCGAGACATGAATGATTTCGCAACTCGAATCGAACCTTTTTTTTTAAAAAAAAAAAAACAATATTAAAACAGTTTTTGTATTTACTTCAGTGAAACCTTTTTCTTTTTTTTTTCGGTGGTTCATTTTTGCGTTGTTGACCTTGATCCATCAGTTGTCCCTCTTCGTAATCCGGAATCAGGCTTCGTGCTCGTTTGTTTGATTTTTTTTGAGCCTTGTTTTGAACCTTATGTTGAGTCTCCATCTCGATCTTAATTTTCTTATTCGCAAACAGATTTGTGTTTGCATTCGCATTCATCTTCGGTTTAACCTTCGCTTTCACCTTCGGTTTGACCTTCGCATTCACCTTCGGTTTCACCTTCGCTTTCACCTTCGGTTCCACCTTCTCTTTCTGCTCCGCATCTTTTCTCTTGACCCTCGGAACAATACCAGTCTCAAATGGGATCGTTGAAACCTCACGGCTGTTACTCGACCCAGACTCAGCACTCAATTCTTTTTTAACATGTTCGGTCTTAGCCTTCACAATTAAATGTTCAGGTGACAATTTTGGAGCTTCATTTTTTGGAGCCTCTTTTGAATGTTCTTTGAGAGGCTCTTTTGCAGGTTCATTTTTATGCTCTTGACAATCATCCATGTGATCATCCTCGTCTTTGTGTTCATTCTTCTCTTTGTGTTCATTCTTCTCTTTGTGGTTATCCGATTCTTTTGGCTCGTTTTCATCTCCAGCGCACTCTTCACGATACACTTCGAAAAATGGGTGATTATCTTGGAATTGTTCTCGCGCAGTTAAAAAATTAACCTCGAACTGCGAGCGTCTCTTGATGTATTTTTTGGTATCGAAGGCCGGCAAATCGTCCAACCCACCTTCGAAGTCATACAGCCTAGTTTCATTCATCGAATTTCGAGAGGTGAGTTGAATTTGCGCCAAACCAATTGGGCTGCAGCGCAGATCGTTCATGAGCCTACCCGAGAACTTTGGACGGTTCCCCTTCGGCCCCGAGGCAACACGATACGGGTAATTAATAATAAATTGCCGATGAACATCGGGCTCTTCGGTATAACTCGGTTCCGGCAACAATCCCAAAAACTGCGCGAATGCCAATGGGTCAGATTTCAAACGAAGCAGCAACGAACTTTAAAAAAAAAAGTCTCAATTTGAGCCTCAAATTGAGACTTTAAAAAATAAAAAAAAACTAAACTCTCGATCAAAAGTCTCCTGGCCGTCTGGTCGCGACGTAATTATTGGTCCGAAAAAATGAGTGACTGCGGGGATTCGATTCAATTCCCGCTCATCGATTACTAATGAGACGAAGCTGGCCAGATTGACTAATATGGGCATCTCTTGGTAGATGTAACTGAATAATGTTTTGGGTAGAGAAGAGTGTGCGCCCACATGAAATTGGCTCATGAGCACTTCAAGCTTCCTTCCCAACGCAATCTGGGCAAACAACGTCACGACATTCTGGAAATGACTCCGACCACTCGCACAATGCCTGCAAAGTTTCTTGGGCGCAAGTTTGGGTTGGAAGATGGTTTGCATAGCCAATAATAAACAACCTGATGAGGTTTCTCTTTCGATTCCGGTTGATTTATTGAATGCTGTTATATTGACGGGTTGAAAGCCCATGATTCTGGCCATAGCATTGAAGACTTCTATATAAAAAAAGAAACAAACAAAATCAACTTGAGGCTTAAGATGGA
>PIVJ01000268.1 GCA_003353955.1 Bacteroidota bacterium
TGAGCTTGTGAACTATCAATCAATTAATTTTGAGCGTATGAGGAGCCGTATGATGTGAGAGCATCACGTACGGTTCTGAGAGAGGTTTAGGGGTGAGATTCCCCTTTACCTACTCGACCTTCTTTCTCGTTCTGTTTGTAGCGTTTGCAAAGACATACTCTTTGACAAGTTTTGACTCGTGCGGTTGGCTTTTCGAGCGACTTGGCAATGTGTATGGCCTTTAGTGTTTGCTATTTCAAGTAAAGTCCGATAGCTAATCCGATTCCAATTCCAATAGTCACAAACATTAATATTTTTAGCATATTCAACTGTTTGGATTGTATATCAAAAAGTTCCTTTAGTTTTGATTCCATTGAGTTGAAGTTAGAGTTTAAAGCAGTTTCAAAACCTCTTTGTATTTGAGCACCTTCATTCCTGACTTCAACTTGAATGTCAGATTTATGTTTGTCAAGGCGAGTAATCAATGAAGCATCTAATTCTTTTTGAAAATTCTTGTTGTCTTGATAAAGTTCTTGAATTTTCTTTAACAATTCACTTTCAAGATTTTCAAGCTGTTTTTTCGATTCTTCTAATCTTGATTTCACTTCCTTTGAAATAGATTTGAAACCGTCATTATTAACTTTAAGTAAGCTCAAACTGTTAGAAATATCATCTTTCAATTTTCCTATTTCTGAATACACTTTATTAAAGTCTTTCAAATCATTCGATTGTATTTCGAGTTCTTTGATAGCGCTATCCAACTTTTCTAAATCCGCCATATATTTTCTCGTTAATTGTTTTTAATCTTTTGTTAGCTTTTCCAACAAGGATTGCCATTGAAAATGAATCACCTAATGATTTAGAAATTCTTAGCAAAAACTCTTGTGTATTGAAGAACTTGTATAGCGATTCCGCTAAATAGCTTTTGTTATTACTGCTCAATTGTTGACCAATTTTCAGAATTTGCTCAATAATAAACTCTTTGTCAGCAAATTCATAATGCTGTATTTGTTCCAGTGAAGTTTCAAGTCTATCTCGTCCGTCAGCATTTCCATAATCATCAAGGAGTAATCGTGCAAGACCACTAATTAAGTCTAAGCCCGTATTATGCATATAGCTTTCTAAAAACCGACTCAAATTACTTCTTAGGCTTTCTTGCTGTTTTCTTGTAATAAATTTGGCTGTATGAATGTTTTCATCTTCTTGATAAAAAACTTCAAACCATTTTTCAAAGTCTTTAGGGTTTTCCGCAATATGTTGAAGGACATAACTCTTCTCAGAAAACTTGAAATAATTTTCTAATTCAGTTTTGAATTCCTCACTTGTGAATTCTCCATCAGCAAATTTCGAACAATTTTCATAAATGTTTTTTAATGATTGCTTTCGATTATATGCAAAATGTTGATATGCCCATTGAAGAAGAATCAGAATATACTTATCTAAATCAGAGTATCTATGTTCGATTAAAATTTTCTTGAATATTTTATTCTCTTTATCATCAGATACTAAAATATCTTCTAAGGAAAAATCTGTTTCATAATACCTAATTGATTTTAGCAACGACTCTTTGATTGTAACATCTGAAAACTCTGCAAAATCAACTTCAAATACCCCACCTCTAAAAAAGTCGCTAATCGTCCAATCTTCAATTACTCCAAGTTGGCTTAATCTGTAAATTGCTTTTTCTGTCCTTGCTTTATCTGTGCCTATATCATAGCCTTTTACTCGGATATTCTTCTTGTTTGAAACAGCAAATGTGGTAAACAGTTTTTTTATGACTTCAAATTCTTTTTTAATAACATCGAGCCCAAGCGAGAATAGAAACAAATTTGTATTAATATCTCCTCTTGTTGTTCTTTGTAATTCGTTAACTCGGCTCAAAGTAGTTTCTCTATCCCAAATTTGAGACAATACAGAATCATCATCAGATTTAGATAAAAGCACAAAACATTTAGCTTTCTGAGAAACAAACTTTGTTTTATCTCTACCTGCTCTACCTGCCTCTTGGTATAATGACTCCATTGAGCCTGGAATGCCATAATGAAAGGTG
>PIVJ01000269.1 GCA_003353955.1 Bacteroidota bacterium
GGCGTTAGAGCGTCAAGTTTAATCTTGATGCATCTTGCAGGGTGTAAGTCCCTGTCGGGAAAGGTTTAACCAGCCACCCGTATCGAGTGTTGCGCTTGTGGCGGAGGATCACAGAATCCGAACAAAACAAGTGAAGCGTACACAGAGAATTGTGCAGGCCGTAGGGAGTACGCAGCTCCTGAGAACTGGCATAGCAGACAGCTTCGAAATGCAAGTTGAGGTCGACGAGGGGTTTAACGCCCACCGAAGTCAACACAGAAGCATCCGAAATGGTAAGGATGTGAAGGGCCTCCGGAGTCAAAAGGTTGTGGCATGTACAAAGAGATGTAGTTGAGAACTTGAGAGATCCACTTATACCCCTGGTGGGAAATAATTAATGAGCACTGCAATGCGAGAGACACGACCTAAACGGGAGACGGGACTGCGCTGGTACTCAACGGTAATTTCATACTGCCGGGAAAGTTGTGAGGCCCGTAACTGGGCTAGCGGCCGATGGTTAAGTGGAAGTCGGATCATGCATAGTACTCTGAGGTTGGGAAAGCCAGCCACATGGGGAAGGTCTTGACGGAAGTACGTAGCTTGCAAAGGAACCTCATGCCCGTCGCTGAAGAATGGGAACACTATGAGCTCCCCTCACTGCGAGGCATAGCCAGAAAAGCAAAGCAAGAACCGGAACATCGCTTCCGTGATTTATCGCGCTACCTGAATGAAACTCACCTGAAGCATGCATTTAGTCGTATGAATAAAAGGGCTGCGTCAGGTGTAGATAAAGTGACCTACCGGGATTATCAAGAAAACTTTGATACGAACGTAGCGGACCTGATAGGCAGGTTAAAGCGACAAAGTTACAAAGCGAAACTGGTTAAAAGGAAACATATACCCAAAGCACCAGGCAAGACTCGACCACTGGGCATGCCCGTGATTGAGGACAAGCTGCTACAAACGACGAGTTCTGATCTTTTGAGTGCAATTTACGAGCAAGACTTCTATGATTTTAGCTATGGTTATCGACCCAAGCGCGGAGCACGCCAAGCAGCAGATGACCTTGCGGTCAGAATGCAATTTGGACGTTTCGGATATGTCGTAGAAGCTGACATAAAAGGCTTCTTCAATCATATTGATCATGATGTATTGCTAGGATTTATTGCACAGAGAGTGGATGACAAACGCTTTTTACGGCTGATATCGAAATGGCTAAAAGCGGGCATACTCGAGGAAGATGGCAGCATAGAATACCCTGAAGAGGGTACGCCTCAGGGGGGCAGTATTTCCCCGATTCTGGCGAATATCTATCTTCACAACGTCATTGATGAATGGTTTGAGAAAGTGGTTAAACCAAGCTGTGATGGCGAAGCGATAATCTGCCGGTACGCAGACGATTTTGTCTGTGCCTTTCAATATTCTCGTGATGCTGATCGGTTTTTTAAGGTGTTGCCCAAAAGATTGAGAAGATACAATCTACAGGTCGCCGAAGAGAAAACGCAACGCATGCGTTTCAGTCGATTTGAACCGACGCTGAAGAATCGATTTACCTTTCTGAGTTTTGAATTCTATTGGGATACAGACAAGGGTGGTAAAGCCAGATTGTTTAGGCGAACGGCGAGAAAAAGGCTGGAATCCACAAAAAGGACGTACAGCGAATTTATCAAGAAGTTTCGGCATATGAGAACGCCCAAGCTACTTGATAAGCTGACTCAACAGCTGCGAGGGCATTATAATTACTTCGGAGCGGTTGGGAATCACGAAGACCTGTTCAAGGTCTATTCGCATGTAGTGGGGATGTTGTACAAGTGGTTGAATCGTCGTAGTGGAAGGAAAAGTATGACCTGGAAAAAGTTGAAACGTTTGATTGCTTATAGATCACTGGCATTTCCGGTGTGTAAAGCGATTGAGGGGCGAGCGAAGGTATGGTGGTAACGATGGAGCTTTGTACTGCGAGAGTGAGTATGACCGAGGAGCCGGATGCGGGAAAACCGCAAGTCCGGATCTGTATGGGGGGCGCTAGGAAACTAGTGTCCCTACCATGACT
>PIVJ01000095.1 GCA_003353955.1 Bacteroidota bacterium
CATTGTATTTATCAACCAATTGGATAAAATCCTGAACAATGTCATTGGGTGCATTCACAGATAACTGATAGTGCTTAATCTTCCAATGATCATCATTCTTAATCAATACGCCTGAATTTATGCAAGCCCCCATCCAGGTATTCAATTTTTCGTCGAAGCATGCAAATGTCAAATCATCGTTAACGAAAACTTTTCTTTCAAGAGGCTTAGAATACCAGGCTGCCCCCAATCAAAATAAGACCTGAAAAATTCTTTGAATTCCTAAGTAGTCCATTTTTCATTTTCATCAGTTCCAATATAATATGCTTCATCATCAAAATAAGTAAAAAACACATCAAAATTTGCAGTAGTAGCTGCCACTTAATGAAGTTCCCCGCTGCAAGCAGACGGGGTATCATGATGGATGCTATTTTATTTCGCCCCAAGGGGCGGGGAATATCACCCACAAGATCTTTTCGACTTCGCCTAATTAATTTTGTTTCACAAAATCAACGTCTCACTGATTTAAATAGGGCTTAACAAATTTAGGAAAACTCAAACGGCAAAACGATAATCAACAGTTTTAACCAGCTTTGACTAAATTATTTACATTTTTTTTTACCTTTGCACGCACTAAATAAATTACAATAAATCATTGCTTGCCTTTCTGGTTTTATCATTCAACTAAAAGTCAAGTAATCAAGATTTTAATATGAAATACCGGGAATATAAAAAATTAAATTTATCACAAGTAGGAACAGAGGTTGAAAAGTTTTGGGAAGATCAAAATATTTTTGATGCCAGCTTGAAAAACAGAGAAGGGGAAAAACCATTTGTGTTTTACGAGGGACCTCCTTCAGCCAATGGATTACCTGGCATTCACCATGTGATGGCAAGAGCAATAAAAGATATTTTTTGTCGGTATAAAACCCTAAAAGGATATTATGTAAAACGTAAAGCCGGATGGGATACACACGGATTACCCATTGAAATCGCTACTGAAAAAACATTGGGAATTACCAAAGAAGACATTGGTAAATCCATCTCTGTGGATGAATATAATAAGGCTTGTCGGCTAGAGGTAATGAAGTATAAAGATAAATGGGATGACCTGACAAAACGTATGGGTTATTGGGTTGATCTGGATAATCCCTACATTACTTTTGATAATAAATACATAGAATCGGTCTGGAATCTGTTGAGTAAACTATACGAAAAAGAATTGCTTTATAAAGGCTACTCTATTCAGCCTTATTCGCCAGCTGCCGGTACCGGATTAAGTTCGCACGAATTAAATATGCCTGGCTGTTACAGAAATGTAAAAGACAATACAGTTACCGCACAGTTTAAAATTAAATGTAACAAGCAGTCTGAATTTCTTTTTGATGATGTTCATGGCGATTTATTTTTTATTGCCTGGACAACTACACCCTGGACGCTACCTTCAAATACAGCTTTAGCAGTCGGTAAAAAAATTGATTATGTAAAAGTTAAAAGCTTTAATGCTTACACTTCAAAACCAATTACCGTTATATTGGCAAAAGAACTCGTCAACAAATATTTTCCTGAGAAAGATGCGGAATTAAATTTAGACGAGTACGAAGAAGGTCAAAAAAATATTCCATTCAAAATAAGTGAATCATTCAAAGGTAAAACACTGGAGGGTTTACGATACGAACAACTCTTACCATATACCCAACCCAAAGAAGGGGATGCTTTTAAGGTATTAATTGGAAATTTTGTGACTACAGAAGATGGAACCGGGATTGTTCATATAGCCCCAAGTTTTGGTGCAGATGACTTTAAAATTGCTGAAGAAAATGGAATTGGTTCCCTGACCCTTGTTGACAAACTCGGAAAGTTTACTAAAGAAATGGGTGAGTTTGCAGGCCGTTATGTTAAGAATGAATACAATACAAATCCAGAAACAAGCTCGAATGAAAGTGCCGACATCAGTATTATCGTAAAATTAAAAAACGAGAATCGGGCTTTTAAAACTGAAAAATACGAACACTCCTACCCCCATTGTTGGAGAACTGATAAACCAATTTTATATTACCCACTCGACTCCTGGTTTATTAAAACAACCGCCTTTAAGGATCGGATGATTGAATTGAATAACACCATTAACTGGAAACCAAAATCAACCGGAACAGGCCGTTTTGGAAATTGGCTTCAAAACCTGGTTGACTGGAATTTATCTCGATCAAGATATTGGGGCGTTGGTTTACCTATTTGGAGCTCAAAAGATCGAAAAGAACAAATTTGTATTGGCTCTGCTAAAGAATTAAAAGCGGAAATTGAAAAATCAATGGAAGCCGGGTTTATGACAGAAAATCCATTGGGAAATTTTGAACCTGAAAACAATTCTGAAGAGAACTACAAAACTTTTGATTTTCATCGTCCTTACATTGATAATATTGTTTTGGTATCCAAGAGTGGTCAGAAAATGTTTCGTGAACTGGACCTGATTGATGTATGGTTCGATTCAGGATCGATGCCTTATGCACAATTCCATTTTCCTTTTGAGAATTTGGAAGAATTTGAATCAAGTTTTCCTGCTGATTTTATAGCAGAGGGCGTTGATCAAACACGGGGTTGGTTTTTCACGATGCACGCAATTGCTGTTATGTTGTTTGATTCGGTTTCCTATAAAACGTGCGTATCAAACGGATTGGTACTGGACAAGCAAGGCAATAAAATGTCGAAGCGTTTAAAAAATACGATTGAGCCATTTGAAACCATTGATAAATATGGTGCTGATGCACTCAGGTGGTATATGATAACCAATGCACAACCTTGGGATAACTTGAAATTTGACATTGATGGAATAGCTGAAGTAACGCGTAAGTTTTTTGGAACGCTGTATAATACCTATTCCTTCTTTACGCTTTATGCCAATATCGATGGATTTACCGCCAACGAAGATCAAATTCCAATTAATGAACGTCCTGAAATTGATCGTTGGGTACTTTCTGAGCTTAACACCCTTATCCAAATAGTTGATGATTCGTATAACGATTATGAACCAACTAAGGCTGGTAGGGCGATTCAGGAATTTGTTGACGAACATTTAAGTAACTGGTATGTGCGTTTGTCGCGTCGCAGATTTTGGAAAGGGACTTATACGCACGACAAAATTTCTGCCTATCAAACATTGTACACCTGTTTAGAATCGATTGCACAATTGGCATCACCCATTGCTCCATTTTATATGGATCGATTATTTACTGATTTAAATGGAGTTACAAATCGAATAGATGCCGCTTCAGTTCATTTAACTGATTTTATTGCTGCAGATAAAAATCTTATCGACAAAGGGTTGGAGGAAAGAATGCAATTGGCTCAGAAAATATCTTCGATGGTTTTATCGTTAAGAAAAAAAACCAATATAAGGGTTCGTCAACCCTTAAATAAAATTATGATTCCGGTGCTGAATAAAAAATTCCAAAGACAAGTCGAGGCTGCTGAGCAACTGATATTATCTGAAGTAAACGTTAAATCCATAGAGTATTTAACTGATGTTTCCGGAATATTGGTAAAAAGAGTCAAGCCAAACTTCAAAACACTTGGGCCTAAATATGGGAAGATGATGAAACAAATTGCTGAAAGCATCAATCAGTTTAATCAGGATGACATCTCAGACATTGAAGCCAACGGAAGATATTTATTGAATATTGGTGATGAAAAAATAGAGATCCAACTATCTGACGTCGAAATAATTACAGAAGACATCCCCGGTTGGGTTGTGACAAACCTAGACACCTTAACAGTAGCATTGGATATTTCGATGAGCCCCGAATTAAGAGAAGAAGGTATTGCTCGCGAATTAATAAATCGTATTCAAAATTATAGAAAAGATCAGAAATTTGAGGTAACTGATCGCATTAAAATAGAGCTGAAAAAAAACAGTAATATTGATAAAGCAATTAATAATAATAATTCATATATTTGTTCAGAGACCTTAGCAAAATCTCTCACTTTTGTTGATAACCTTAATGATGCCAGTTTATTGGTTGTGGAGTTGGTTGAAAACATACAAACCTATATAAGAATCACTAAAACAATTTAGCCTCTCAAAAGTATTATTAACAGATCGGTTTTTTATTTAAATGTTGAACCATGGAAAAACAAGAAAAAAAAGATAAATTTAAGAAAACCAGGTATTCTGATGAGGAATTAACTGAGTTTAAAGAGTTGATTAATGGGAAATTGGAGAAAGCAACCAAAGATTTGGAATTGCTTACTGAAGCTTATACAAATAAAGGAGATCATGGCACCGATGATACATCGCCTACTTTTAAAGTATTGGAAGAAGGACACAATGTATTGTCAAAGGAAGAAAATAGTAGATTGGCTGCCCGCCAACAAAAATTCATTACTAATTTAGAAAATGCATTAATCCGTATTGAAAACAAAACATATGGAATTTGTAGGGTAACAGGTAAACTTATTTCTAAAGAAAGATTAAGAAGTGTTCCCCATGCAACCTTAAGCATTGAAGCAAAACTTAATCAACGTAATTAATTCTATTGTCAGTCAATACGAAAGGAGAAATCAGTTTAATATGTGATTGCTTCTTTTCGTTTTAAATAGCCTTAAACATTGAAAAAAGCCTTACTAATAATTATCCCGGTATTGCTTATCGACCAGGTATTAAAAATCTGGATTAAAACGCATATGCACCTTGGAGAAGAATACCACATGATTGGTAATTGGTTTATTATCCATTTTACTGAAAATAATGGGATGGCCTTTGGGATGGAATTTGCAGGAAGAACAGGGAAATTAACATTAACCATATTCCGTATTTTTGCCATTGGTGCCCTTGGGTGGTACTTGAATTCACTCATTAAAAAAAATGTAAAATTCAGCCTCATTTTAAGCATCTCTTTAATTTTAACGGGAGCGCTGGGTAATATCATCGACAGTGTTTTTTACGGAGAATTATTTTCCGCAAGTAGTTATTTTCAGGTTGCTACTTTTTTACCAGAAGGAGGAGGGTATTCCGGAATAATGTACGGTAAAGTCGTTGATATGTTTTACTTTCCAATTATCACTACGCATTATCCAAATTGGTTTCCATTTGTAGGTGGAAATGATTTTATTTTTTTCCGTCCGGTTTTTAATATTGCAGATTCTGCCATCACTATCGCTATATTTATTTTAATCTTTTTTCATCGCGACCTTTTTAAAAAAGACGGTCATAAAACTGAAGTCCTGCGAGAAGATAACCAAGCTGAAAACATATAAAAAGCATCTCATTTCTATATGGAATAGAGATACTTTATTATCTTTGCCCCAAAATCTAAATTATTTATAATGGAGAAAAAAAGTGTAGGTAAGATATCGCAAATTATAGGACCTGTAATCGATGTTACATTTGATCAGGATCAGGAATTACCTAATATTTACGATGCACTTGAAGTTAAAAATAAAGACGGTGATATAATCATCTTGGAAGCCCAACAAGATACTGGCGAAAACACCATTCGTACCGTAGCAATGGATTCAACAGACGGCCTGAGTAGAGGGTTGGAAGTTGTTGGAACAGGCAAGCATATTTCCATGCCAACCGGTAATATCAACGGTCGATTATTTAATGTGATTGGCGAACCAATTGATGGGTTGGGTGCTGTTTCAAGAGAAACTACTTATCCTATTCACAATGATCCTCCTACCTTTGAAAATTTAACCACACAACAAGAAATATTATATACCGGAATTAAAGTTATTGACCTGATTGAACCCTATTCTAAAGGAGGGAAAATCGGATTGTTTGGTGGAGCCGGAGTTGGTAAAACCGTAATTATTATGGAGCTTATTAATAATATTGCAAAGAGCTACTCAGGAATGTCGGTATTTGCAGGTGTTGGTGAACGTACTCGTGAAGGAAATGATTTATTACGCGAGATGATTGAATCAGGCGTAATAAAATATGGTGAAGAATTTAATAAAAGCATGGAGGAAGGAGGTTGGGATCTTTCAAAAGTTGATCATAAAGAATTAGAGAAATCTCAAGCCACCCTAGTTTTCGGACAAATGAATGAACCTCCCGGAGCCCGTGCCCGAGTTGCGCTTTCAGGACTTACTTTAGCTGAATATTACCGTGATGGTGACGAAAAATCGGGAGGACGTGATATTTTATTCTTTATTGATAATATTTTCCGTTTTACACAAGCAGGGTCTGAAGTTTCCGCTTTATTAGGCCGTATGCCTTCAGCTGTGGGTTATCAACCAACATTGGCTACTGAGATGGGGATCATGCAAGAACGAATTACCTCAACCAAGCGAGGATCAATTACTTCTGTTCAGGCAGTTTATGTGCCTGCTGATGACTTAACTGATCCTGCGCCTGCAACCACATTTGCACACTTAGATGCAACTACAGTTTTAAGTCGTAAAATTTCAGAATTAGGTATTTACCCAGCTGTTGATCCATTGGATTCAACCTCACGAATATTAAGTCCTGATGTTGTGGGTGATGAACACTACAATACAGCTCAACGTGTAATTTTAACCTTACAACGCTATAAAGAATTACAGGATATTATTGCCATCCTAGGTATGGATGAACTGTCTGAAGAAGATAAATTAATTGTACATAGAGCCCGTCGTGTTCAGCGATTCTTATCTCAACCATTCCACGTAGCTGAACAATTTACAGGATTACCAGGAGTCGTTGTATCAATTGAAGATACGATTAAAGGTTTTAATATGATTATTGATGGCGAGGTAGATGAATATCCTGAAGCCGCTTTTAATATGGTTGGTACCATAGAAGATGCCATCGAAAAAGGAAAACAATTACTTGCTGAAAGTAATTAACGAATTATGAATATTGAAATTATAACACCCGACACAACTATATTCTCTGGAACTGCATCCTTGGTTCAATTACCTGGTATCGATGGTTTATTTGAGATATTAAATAACCACGCTCCCATGATCTCAGTCTTAAAAAATGGAAAAATTAAAATTCAGGATGAGCATGACAAAACTGATTTCTTTGAAATAAAGGGAGGGGTTGTAGAAGTATTGAAAAATAAAATTTTGGTATTGGCAGAATAAAAAATCAGTATTCTAAGGATATAAAATCGCAAGCTTTAATTAAGGCTTGTTATTTTTGCTTTAAATATACTTCTGTGTATAATCGATAATTTATGATTACAAAACCTAACAATTTCCCTACCGTATCTATTATCATTTCTACTTATAATCGGCCAGAAATGCTCAGAAATTGTATTAAAGGAGTTTTAAATCAAAGTCTTAAAGATTGGGTAATATATGTAATTGGGGATTGTTGCAGTGAAAGCACGAATGAAGTTATTGAAGAAATTAATGATGAACGAATTTATTACTATAATTATTCATTTCGATTTGGAGAGCAATCTGGAGGTAATAGTCTTGGGATAGCTCTCGCAAAAACAGATTATATTGCATTCTTAAATCATGATGACATCTGGACCCCTGATCATTTAGAGGTTGCAATAAATAGCCTCAAAAACAGTGGTACTAATTTTTATGTTGGGAGGAGTATCTTTTCTGGGGAAAGTAAAAATTCAATTCCTGTACTTAAGGACATTAATAACAATTATAGGATTCCATCTTGGACATTCTCAGCTCATTTTCTTCATTTTGAACCATGTAGTACATGGGTAATTAATGCCTCATTTGCGAAAAAAATTGGTTACTGGATGCAATCTATTGATCTGCATCGTCGCCCCATACAAGAATACATTATGAGAACCTGGCGGAAAGGTGCGAAATTTGATTTTGGAGAACAGGTTACATGCATCAGTCTTAGTCAACATAATGCAATGGTAAAAGATGTTTATTCATATGTTGGCACTGAGTGTGACTATTTATTTAAATTATTTGGAGACCATGAGAAATTTAAGCGAATGATATCAGATGAAAACTTAACTCCTACTAAATATACAAAGAACTATAGACTGGGATCAAGTAAATTCAAAAGAATTGGTTATAAAATAGCTCATGACATATTCGTAAATAAATTTACAGCCTATTTATACTATTTTACTGGCCTAGATGGATATCATATTCTAAATAACCTTCTTTTTTTAAAGAAGGGTGAGGCTGCAAGAAAGACTCTCGAAAGACGAACTGGTGAAAAAGCATTCACAAAGTATAAAATGAATGAAGTAATTGATACCATTAAGCTATCTATAATACAACTAAATGAGTATAATAAACTGGATAAATAATTACCGTAAATCAATTAAATACGATATTCA
>PIVJ01000270.1 GCA_003353955.1 Bacteroidota bacterium
ATAGCGCTCTGCAATTTCTTTGTCAACATCTAAGAAATCGATGTAAGTTTTACCTATTTGCTCGAACATTACGTCGTTACCTACATAAGTAGTTGAGCATCCATCGTATTTATACTTAGCTTTACGTTGACTTGAACCACCTGCCATAGATCTTAGTATACCAAAACCAGCTCGTTTTGTAAGTTTACTAGCTTTGTCTGCATCTTCACGTGGCATTACTTGAATGGTATTACCAGTTTTATGGTGTATAGCATCGATACAACCGAGTTTTTCTTCAGTTGAACACTCAACACAGACTTTATAGCCAAGATCTAATCTTGCTTGTGGAATATTATGGTTACATTTCATATAGGTAATGGTAATTTGTAAGTATTAGAATCTTCAAAGTTTAATTTGTGAGTTTCTAGTATTCCAAGAACTTCTTCTCTTGTTAGTTTACCTTCCATTTGGAGTAGTATTGCCCAAGTGAAATCTATATTATCCATAATTGCTATCATATTTATTTATTTTATCTACCACGAAAAGCCCATACCGGTTAAGTATGAGCTATTGTAGTACATCCTGAGTTCATAACGATCCCTCACCAGTTCACTACATTTCGTCAGTTGTTTGTCAACTTGTTATGTAAGTTAAGCCTTTGTAGTTAAACCAGCTTGTATATTCGTCTGGTATATTATTAATAGTGTAGCCTTTTAGCATTTGACCGTCTAATCTAATTAGTGATCTGTCGCTTGGGTAAAATTTAATTGTTTTCATGTTATTATTATCCATTAGTATTCGTATTTAGTTTGTATTTTTTAATTAATTCTCTTACTTCTTTACCTAGTTCTTGGTCATTAGGACATTTTATAGCAAGTTCTCTTACCATTATTCCCATTGTTGCTAGCAAAGACTTTTCGTCTTCTTCTTGTTGTAGTTCAAAACTTTCTATAAAATCCCACTCTCTATCTCTATTCATTATCTATATTTAATTGTATTATTAATTCACCGTCATATATTTTTCTTGCTTGGTTTAGTGAGTATGTCCACTTCTGCCACTCTGTTCCACATTTCTGTGTCCAACCGTAGATACCATCCTGTATATCATTAGCGATTGCTTCAATTTTTTGTTGTTCTGTCATATTTTAGTTATAAGCTGGGCAAATACTGTAGTTTTTATTCACATGCATTCCATATTTACTTACTGTTACTTTACTTGTAGCACAAGATGTCGCGAGTGCTAGTAGTGCTATTATTATTATACCCATAACACTTGGCATTATTTTATCTATTTTCATATTGATTTTACTTTATATATTACTTCATTTAATTCTATTCCTAATTCTTCCATGAAATCTCTCATTTCATTACAAATATAGTTTTTGTCGTTAGTTAAATACAGTGGTTCTTCTATCTCACCATAGTGTATTTCAAATTCATAAGTATCACTCATCGCATTGTAGTTTCATAGTGTTACAAATAATTCCCATGTAGTGATCTTGATCATCAAACATTTCATTGTTAGTTTCAGAGTAATCACCTGATTCCATCATCACATTGTCTAGTTCATTATTTAGTTTTGACCACATTGAGTTGAGGACTTTGTCTACAATCGCTTGATTGTACTTTTTATTTAGTTTAGCTTTATGTTGTTCTATATTCATATTATTTATTTATATTATTATTATCCATTACTTATCGTATTTAGTTTGTATTAAAATCCCCACTTGTCTACTTCAGATTCATAAGGTGGATTTAACCACTTAGGATTATTTACCATTTCATCTTGACACCATTGTTTTTCATTATCACCGAGTTGGTAATAGTGTATAGCAAACTCAGACATTGCTATTTTATCTATTGTAGTATTTAAATTATAACTACCTTTTATTACTTTAGTACTCATAGTATTTGATTTAGTAGTTCATAAACATCATCTTGTTGAGTTTTGTTTAGTGTCATGAAAACACCATTAGCTTCACCAGGATAATTTAGAACATGGTTTATACATTGTTGAGTAAGTTCAGCTTGATTTACTG
>PIVJ01000271.1 GCA_003353955.1 Bacteroidota bacterium
AACAGTCATCGCCCTCATCTATATCATCTACCAACTGCTCTACAGGATCCATCATTCCTACAAGTTTCTCCCTAGTTTCTACCAACCCAACTAATACATCGAAATCTTTGACAGCATCTATTATCATATCTTCTGATTTCTCATTACTATCCATAATAGTTTGAAATTTACAGACATGAGCATCAAAAGTATCCCTGATCTCAGTCTTTATAGGAGCTAAATACTTTCTATTGATGCCAGTAATATCATTTGAAAAATATTTTTCATATGAAGATAATATTTTTAATTCCCTTTCAAACGTGTATTCATGACTACTCAAACAATCCAAAATATAGGATTGATAACCTTTCATTTTAGTAAGAATATTTTTTCTTATATATGATACCAAGTTATGCCTATTCGAACGTTTGCTTTCTTTAAATTTTACTAAAAGTTCCTTCACCTCATCATTGTCAATGAGACTTTCTACATTTTCTTTGTACAATTTTTTATCCTCTTCCATTTGACTTTTTACATAATCAAACTGTTCCTTCAGTTCATCTCTCATAGTATGAGGAAGGTTCTTAAGTATAGAATTAAACATCAATTGTCCTTTTCGTAAACTATTCTCATCAATAGGTAAATCCGATTGAATTTTCTTTAATTCTTCAGAAAACTTATTAGCTATGCTACGCTGTATATCTTTCCGAGCTGTCATATATCTTGAATTAATATTTTTGACCTCGTTTAGTTTTTTTAATATTTCAATAGGAGAATTATAAATACATTCTTCCAAAGGTATCTCAGAATACTTTTTAACTACTTTTTCTAAGGATTCAGTAAGACTTTTTTTAAGATTATCTATTCGATCTAAAATTTCCTTGCTACAATATCCATCCAACAAATTACGTGCTCTAATCACAGAGTCCATTTTTTTTTCTGCTTCTAAAAAAGAATTTACATCTATTGATGCCTGCAAAGATTCTAAAAAATAATCTAGCTTGCCAGAAAAAATAGCGCTTATCTCATTAATAGACTCATTCAATCCATCCCTATCTTCTTGTCCTAAATATTTTAAAATATACTTTTCTACATTTCTGACGTGACTCAATTTATTAATAATATTATTGATACTATCCATACTAAGAATATTTATATTGCTATCACCAAAAGTAAAGACTATCATTCTAGTCTCCGATAAAAGACTACGAATCGCACGAAGGATATCCATTTTTAAATTTTTTGCAGAACGTGAATTATTCCCTTTATTGTACTGCTCCAATAGTCTTTCAATCTCCCCGCCAGCTTTATCACAATTATTATTCTCTATAAACCATAAAATATTTTTCCTATCTAAAGACAAATTGGAATTCATATTGTTATTATACTTATTGTATAGATTGCGATACATTTCACTTTCAAACAACTTTTCTATTAATTCTAAAGACCTAATAATTTGTAGCTTATACTTAGTATTTTCATAATCATTATTATCACTTAACGATCTAATCTCATCTTCCAAGATATAATAATCTTCATCCAACCTCTCCTTAAATTTTTTCACAATAGATGGAGGAAAATAGGACATTATATTAGGATAAGATTTTTCTATCTCCTTCACAGTATTCAAACAAGAGGTCACTTCTCTCGCATATTTTAACAAATTAGCATTCTTCGAATTATCATTTCCTTCCATTATTTTATTGTGACAAGACCATATTTTTTTATTTAAAAACTCTCCATAGCTCTTCAAATAATTATCTAAGTCAAGTTTTCTGGTAGAAGCCTTACTTTCTACCGATCCACATGTACAAGACATACATGCTTCCAAATATTTCAAATAAAGATCAATTTTTTTACAATCAAGAACATGTACATCCCTATTATCTGCAAAATTAACATTATTATTTTTCCCTTCATCACCATCATTCCCTATCTCCGTGCCAGCTACTAAATTTTCTTGCAATTTACAAAATACCCCTATTTCTTCAAGTACCCTACCAACCCTTTCTGTAAAACTTGTTTCCGCACTAT
>PIVJ01000272.1 GCA_003353955.1 Bacteroidota bacterium
TATATTATCAATTGCAAATTTGACACAAAAAGAAAAAGCCCTCAAAAGAGCTTAATCGAACTCAAAGATGCTTTGAAAACTACTAAATCTTGACTTTATAGGGTTGTGCAACGGCTACTTTTGTTGTGCACAATTATTCACTCTTTATTACAATACTTGAACTAAGGAAATCATGAATTGCTCGATGCCCTGGATTAAAATTTATGGTAAAAAAAGAAATCCATCCTAACAAAGTTTTTATAAAAATTCTGATAATTCCTTGAAATATATTTAGTTTTTGATTCTTGTTTTTAAGACTGATTACTTTTATTCCCATCATAAAATGTCCAACTGTAGCAGAGTAAATTGAAAGAAGTATTGGCTCGTATAAAATAACAATTATTAGAAAGATGATTCCTTCAACCAGGCTAATATTAGGATTCGGAGTTAGAAATAAAATAACCCCGAATAAACAAGCAAGTAAAACTCCATCAATTAAGGAGGCTTTATATCTGGTTAGGAGATAAGGATAATCAAAATTTTCATTAAATTCTGTTTGCGATTTATCAGTTTTCATCGATTTTTCTTCAATTTCTTTATTCATTTTTTTATTTCTATAATTTAGTACTATTTGTATAATTTCTTCTCATTTTATTGTGCATAACGGCCATTTATAAGTTTTTGTGGTGGATTGCGGGAGATTTCCTGTCCGTGTACGGACGAAAATACTGCGGAGATGCGCTACTGGCTCAGCAATGCAGCCACCATAAAATTTATAATTTGTTAACTGCTGTTTTTCATTTTCTGTCATAAATAAATTCTCCAGAAAACCTTTTATTGTTTGTTTTATTTATCAATTCATAGAAGTACAATCCGCTAGAACAGTCATTTAGTTGAAATTCGATTTTATTATTTCTGATTTCATCTGTCATAACAACAATGGCTCCTTTATTGTCATAGATTGTAAAACTATGTAAATCATTTGTTTTATTGTGAAACTCAAGAATACCTTTTCCTGATAATGGATTGGGATAAATTAAAATGTCATTTTCTTCTTCTGGTAAATGTTTAATCCCAACAATATCATCATTCGATAATGGAAAGAATAATGTAAAAATAGTGTCTGTAGCGGTCCAAAATTGAAAGTCTGTGCTTGAAAAGGAAAAAGAAGAAGTTGAATTTAATAGTACTAGTCCAAACTCACTACCATTACAGCAACATGCATCAAACCAACCTCCAGGTTGCCAGTTTACTAAATATGATTTTATGCATTTATTATCGAACAAAGTTGAATCCCACGTTACTCTAACAGGTGGATATTTTGATTTTATTGTAACCATAGCAGACTGACTTTCTAATGGTACATCATAATCACATGAGTTTTGAGTAATAAGTTTTTTAGATTCAAAAATTAATTGGTCTGTGTTGTTTATCCTATTGCACTCTAAAGGATATTGATAAGCTGCACCACGTACTTCAAATACTGAATCATAGGGTTGTAGAGATATATCTTTTTCTCCAAAATCTGCATCAATATCATATGTGGCTGAATTGTCATAGCCTAAAACGATAGAGTCTTTGTTGCCTTTTGCATCCTCAAAGAAAAGTGCAAATTCAAATTGTTGTCCGATTGCATTGAATTTGGATAAGATCAATAATGTAATGATTAAGATTATTATTTGTTTCATAATATCAATGAATTCAGGGTTGTTTTATTCTTGTGTCTACTTTCTTTCGTATCGCTAATTAAATAGCAGTTAACAACCGTATAACCACATTGTAGTTAATCAATTATGTCTGCAAGTTAATATTTCTTATTAAACTATCAAGCGGATTTGCAATTTCTTTATTATTTCAATTGTTTTGGTATAAACTTCTGTTGTATTATTGCTTGCTGTGGAATTTTATTACTTTTTACAAATTTTACAAAAAAAATATCAAACAAAAAAATCATAATCGATAGTAAACGTTTTTAACCGTTAGAAACGTTTATTTGGCAAATCCAGTGAAATTAATACCT
>PIVJ01000024.1 GCA_003353955.1 Bacteroidota bacterium
TAGGACATCTCAAGCATGACCATAGAATGGAAAGAAACTATCTCTCAGGAAATATTGGTGACAATATGAATACGATATTGGCAGCAACGGGATTTAATATGATGAAAATGCTCAAAAGGTTAAAAACCTTTAGTTTAGAAAATTATTTTTTAATTTTCCGATCAATACTATTTCCCAAGTTCCAACTTTGCTTAATTTTGAATTGAGAAATAACGGGCTTTTTCAGAATTAACTAATTAGAATGGGTAAAATTTTATCTTTCCAGAATTTTAAATGATTAAATATTTTAAATTTGCTAGAATATATTACAAGAAAGAAATTGTATTAAAAGTAAATTTAAAAACACAGGAGGCAAAATGGAAAATCTAACCACAAAGTATATGGGATTCGAACTAAAGAATCCGATAATAGTGGGAAGTTCAGGACTAACTAATTCAGTTGAAAATGTTATTGAGATAGAAAAGAATGGCGCCGCTGCTGTTGTATTAAAATCATTATTTGAAGAGCAAATAATGCAACAAGTGAGCAAAACCATTTCCGAAGACGTGCACAGCAATGCTTATCCTGAGGCAATGGATTATATCAGTAATTATTCAAAGGATTTTAGTTTAGAGAACTATTTGAATTTAATTAAGGATTGTAAGAAAGCGGTGAGCATCCCTATTATCGCCAGTATTAACTGTGTGAGCTCAACCGAATGGACTAACTTTGCATCAAAAATTGAAGATGCAGGTGCTGACGGCCTGGAACTAAATGTGTTTATTCTCCCGTCAGATCCTCGATTAAGTGGAGAATCAAATGAAAAAATTTATTTTGATATTATTAAAAAAATACAGAAAACAGTATCTATCCCGATTGCTGTAAAGATTAGTTATTATTTTTCTGGTTTGGCAAAAACTGCATTAAATCTTTCATGGACCGGTATTTCGAGCCTGGTTTTATTTAACAGATTCTTTTCTCCTGAAATCGATATTAATACTTTTGAAATTAAGCCAACACACGTATTTAGTACACCTGAAGAAATCTCAATATCCTTGCGCTGGGTAGCCATGCTGTCGAGCAAATTACATTGTGGAATTGCCGCCTCAACCGGAGTCCATAACGGAGAAGGTTTGATTAAGCAACTTCTGGCAGGAGCAAAAGCAGTCCAATTAAGTTCAGTACTTTATAAAAATGGATTTGGTGAAATCAAGGCAATGCTTTCTGAACTTGAGCAATGGATGAGAAAACACAAGTTTGCTACCATTGATGAGTTCAATGGTCGAATGAGTGTGAAAGAAGCTGATAATCCTGCCGCATATGAACGAGTACAATTCATGAAATATTTTTCAGGGATTGAATAAAATCACATTACACACTTTTCAGGATAGTGCCTGATTAAGGAATAATTTTCAATCCGTCGCCTATCAATTTCGCAATCGTTTTATCTGTTTCAGAAATGCGCATCAGATTTTCGTGAACTTTCTTTAGAATCTCTGAACCGGCTTTCGAATTAGTTTTTAAAATTTCGTAAATTTCTAAATGGAGAAGCCACTCATCAGGGAAATAGCACATCGCCTTCTTCCAATGAGTGATGATATTCTTCAAACTAAATTTCTTTTGCTTACAGCCTCTTATGATTTGATACAAATCATGAAGTTTTTTGGCCTCGCTTGTATGCGTAATTTTATGCGTTTTCTCAGTTGGAGCAGAAACTGAATGACCATAAGCATCAGGATCTACCGGGCCATTGTAAACTGAGTTGACTACAGCGCCTAAAGCTAAATCAAAGGAACCCCATTCTGGTTTGAACAGAATCTGATTTTGATAAAGCACTGTGCATTCTTCGAAACTTAAGAGAATATTTTTGCCTTCTTTTCTTAATAATGAATTAAATCGCCCTGAAAGTTTAATGCCTGATTCCCATTCTAGAACACACATTTTGTCTTTTATAATACCAATATCGTCTAATTGATAATTATTCATGTATGAGATATCTTCAGTAATATTTTTTAATTTCCCGATCAAAACACTAAATCCATCCGCATGATATTCTTTATTATGAGAATCAAGTTGAGAGTTGTTATATGAAAGGCTTGTAGGGCCAGTAGTTTTTACGAAAATTAATTTTCCTTCATCGTCTATGTATTCAGAAATAATACCTGAGATTTGAATTCCGGTATCCAGACATAAGCAAGCGATTTGTTCTGAATTAATGGCTTTTTTTATACCGTCGATTCCTCCTGTTCGAAGTGCCATCAAATCAACAAATCGTTCCAATACTTCTGTCAAATACTGAAAAGAGGGTGTGACGAATAATTGTGGCTGCATTCGGGTGATATCAAAGTTATAATTTTCCGTATCCAGAGAATATGGTAGTTTTAAAACAGAATCTTGTAAAGCATTGTAACTTTCGCCAATGGATGACAATAATCCGGCTCCATAAATCTTGGGATTATAAACATCTCCAATCATTCCGTATTCAACAGTCCACCAATGTAAATTTCTGATTCTAGCTAATTCAGATCTAACGCTGGTGGTAGATTCAATAAGTCTTATGTCATTTTCAGCTTTTTCAAGGTCCTCATTGGGGCTATAGGGATCAGCCTTAAGTATAGATAAATGGCGAACCGCTTTATATAAATCATCATCCTTTTTAGATGGGATTGCTTTAGATCCATAATAACCAAATAGTCGTAAGTATTCCGCGTATTCAGGGTTAGCTATAATGGGTGCATGCCCGGCAGCTTCATGTATAATATCAGGAGCAGGTGTGTATTTAATTTGATCGATAGGGCGAATGTCAGCTGCAATCACCAATACCTTATAGGCCTGAAATTCCATAAACGCTGATGGAGGAATAAATCCATCGACAGCTACTGCAGCCCACCCAATTTTTTGTAAAATACGATTCATCCCATACATACGAGGTATGGAATCAACACTGACTCCGGTTTGTTGTATCCCCAAGAGATATGAGCTATGCGCCATTCCTTTTAAGTATTCAATGTTTTGACGCATTACGTAACGCCAAACCGCGTGATCCTGTGCCGTATATTCATTATACGGTTGCTCAATAACTAAATCCAACAAATGCTTTGGTAGCTTTTCTATAATGGAATTTAGTTCAAACATCTGCTTGTAATTTAGAATGATTATAAATAAAAATCAAATATACATTATATTTGACAACTTATAAAGGATTGCAAAAGAATTGATTTATTAGTTCACTGATAATAAACTAATCTGAGAATTATTGAATACCTTTTCTCAAGCTATTGAATCTCCTGAGAAAAAGAAAACCTGCAATACCAAGACTAACAACAAAGCCTACCCAAACACCGGCTGGTCCAAAATTCAAGAGAAATGCGAATGTATAACTTAAAGGAAGGCTAATTAATATATATGATATAAACGAAATTTTCATAGCGTGCTTTACATCGGCCAGTCCTCTCAATGCGCCGAGTATTACGACTTGAAATCCATCAAAAACTTGAAAGATTGCTGCAAGAATCAAAAGTTGTGATGCTACCGCTATTACATCCTGATCGGCTATGTATAGTTGCGGAAGCTGATTTCTTAAAGTGTAAAATAATATAGCAGTAACACTCATAAACATGAGCACAAGATGAACCGATCCAAATGTCGCCTTCTTCATCGCTTCATAATTACCCGAACTGTATTGGTGTGAAACCCTGATTGTGGTAGCAGATGAAACGCCTGTGGCGATCATAAAAGTGATACTTGCCAAGCCAATTGCAATTTGATGAGCTGCTAAAGGAATTGCCCCAAGCCAACCAATCATCAAAGCACCAAGTGCAAAAGCCAAAACTTCCAACAGAATTTGAGCAGCAATCGGCCACCCAACATCAAATAATTTCCGAATGAGTTTAATGTCGATTTGGCATTTTATTGCCGCAACTAAATATTCACGGAAAGGATTTTTGTATGTGAAAACCAACAGAAACATTGCAGTCATAAAGATTCTCGCAATTAGTGTTCCATAGCCAGCTCCGAGCAGCCCTAACTCTGGGAATCCAAACTTTCCAAAAATAAATAAGTAGTTAAAAATTACGTTTATTACATTGGCACTTAATGTGATAAACATTGCATAAATGGTGCTTCCGATGCCTTCAGCAAACTGTTTCAGAGTGAAAAAGAGGACAAAAGGTAGCACCGATAAAACAATAACTCGATAATAGGGAATTGCCAGTTTTACCATCTGGGCTTCTTGCCCCATTCTGTCCATGAAAAAGGAAATGGAATACATAACGATCATTAAGATGAACGAAAAACAAATATTGACAATGGTTGAGTTGAGTAATAGTTTTGATGAAAGTGAATGATCCTTCGATCCCCAAGCATGTCCAACCAAAGGAGTTAAGCCAAAAGTAAAACCCATGCCAAGTGCAAGTCCAATAATAAATACATTATTCGCAAAAGAGGCTGCAGCAAGCTCCATGGTTCCAACTGATCCAACCATCATATTATCCACTTGTTGAACCAATACTTGCCCGGCTTGAGATAGCATAACCGGAAGTGCCAACAATAGATTTCTTTTGTAATATGGTATGTAAGAGGTGAAGTTCATAGTAATTATCAGGTTGGTAAAATTAATAAAAATCAAATGCCATATTCTGATAACAGATAAATTTAGGTTTTAACGATTATCCTTTCGTAACTTTGTGGAACTTTATGACACCTGACTATCGAAATTCAAAAATATTTGTTGCACTCCCTGTTTTAGATGAGTTTGATTTTATTAAAGATTGTGTTGATTGTATTAATCGTCAGATATATCGAAACTTTGAGTTGTTTGTTTGTGTGAACCAACAGGAAGATTGGTGGCAGGATAATCAACTAATCAGCATTTGTGAAAACAATCAGAGAACAATTGAGTGGCTCCAAAATCAGAAAAATTTACCATTAACAATTATCGATAAATCTTCAAAGGGTACCGGATGGATTGGCAAGAAAAAAGGGGTGGGCTGGGCCAGAAAAGTGACAATGGATCACATTAGTTCCGTTGCAAAACCTAATGACCTTATTATAAGTTTGGATGCAGATACTTCATTTGGAGAAAGCTATTTTAAATCGGTGATTAATAACTTTTCTAAAAATGTGAATCATGTTGCATTATCAATACCCTACTATCATTCAATTACAGGAGATGAGCAGACCGATCGTGATATATTAAGATATGAAATATATATGCGATACTATTCTTTAAATCTCTGGAGAATTAAGAATCCATTTAATTATACCGCATTAGGGTCGGCCATTGCCTTACCCATTTGGGCGTATAACAAAATTGATGGCATTAGTCCTCGTAAAAGTGGTGAAGATTTTTATTTCTTAATGAAACTAAGGAAATTCGGTAAAATCGGATTATGGAACAAAGAGAAAGTTTATCCGGCAGCACGATATTCAAGTCGGGTTGATTTTGGTACAGGGCCTGCCATGATTAAAGGACGCTCAGGTGATTGGAACACTTACCCGATTTACGATTATAAACTTTTTGATGATGTGAGTAAAAGTTATGAAGCATTCTTCAAATTATACAATCAGGATTTAGATTATCCCATGAAATCATTTTTAATTAAACAATTTAAAGATGAAAAATGGATAGAACCATTGTTGAAGAATAATAAAACACAAACTCAATTTGTTAAAGCATGCCAACATAAAGTTGATGGATTACGGATATTGCAATTTCTAAAATCATCACAAAATTCAATAGCCGGTTTAAATGAAGATAGGCTCAATGCCTATTTAAGAAAATTTCATAATATTTGGGAGCTTACAAATTTGGGTTTTGATAATGAAAAATGGTCGTTTGATAATAGCTCGATAGATGAACTAAATATACTTCGTAACTTTTTGGTACAAAAAGAGGAGGCGTTTCAACAAGATGACAAATAATCGAAAATTAATCACCATACTTGGCCCTACGGCAAGTGGGAAAACGCAACTGGCTGCACAACTGGCATATCAGCTTAATGCTGAAATTATTAGTGCAGATTCCCGACAGGTTTACCGAGGGATGGATTTGGGTACGGGTAAGGACCTGGACGATTATTTGGTAAACGGTGTGAAAATCCCTTATCACTTAATTGATATTGTCAACCCGGGATATGAGTATAATATCTATGAGTTCCAAAAAGATTTTCTTCAAGCCTTTCAAGATATTAAAAGAAAAAATAATAGAATCATACTCTGTGGTGGTTCAGGAATGTATCTTGAAGCAATCCTAATGGGCTATCAATTGCAGCAGGTTCCTAATGATGATGAGTTAAGAACTCAACTTAATAAGTTAAGTGACAAACAATTAAGAGAAATTCTTTTAAGTTGTAAAGTGGCTCATAATGTGACAGATTTAAATGATCGAAAAAGATTAATAAGAGCAATTGAAATCCAAAGGGCTGAGAATGATCAACCAAAATCTTCCAATCTTCCAAGTTTTAAAAGCCTGAATTTTGGAATTCATTACAAACGTGAGGAATTAAAAAGAAGAATTACGTCCAGACTAAAATATCGCTTAAAAAATGGTATGATTGAAGAAGTGAGAAGATTATTAGAGAATGGAATTATGCCTGAGCAATTGAAGTTCTATGGGTTGGAGTATAAATTTGTGACACAACACGTGATGGGCGAAATCAACTATAACGATCTATTCCAAAGGCTAAATTCTGCTATACATCAATTTTCAAAAAGACAGATGACCTGGTTCCGCCGAATGGAGAAAAAAGGAATTGAGATCAACTGGATTGATGGAAAGATGAGTGCTAAAGAAAAACTTGAATATATTATTCGAAAGTTAAAGTAGTTCGATGTAATTAGTCGTTTGCTTTATCCCCCAATAATGGCACAAAACGAAATGTTCCATGTTCTTTTTCCTCATAACGACTGTGAGCGATTTTTCGAATGGTTTTCATAATCTGGGTATTATTCCTTCCCAAGGGGATTACCATAATTCCACCTATTTTTAATTGATCAAGAAGATTATCAGGAACTATCGGAGCTCCCGCCGTAATAATTATTTTATCAAATGGAGCAAAGGTCGGCAAGCCTTTATTTCCGTCTCCAAAAAAGAGTTTTGGATTGTATCCTAAGGAAGGTAAAAATTCTTTTGCTCGTTGATATAGCTTTTTCTGTCTTTCAATTGAATAAACTTTAACTCCCAGTTCTAATAAAACGCAAGCCTGATATCCTGAACCGGTTCCGATTTCCAATACTTTATCTTCCGGATTAATTTCTAAAAGCTCAGTTTGAAAAGCGACCGTATAAGGTTGAGAAATAGTTTGACCTGAACCAATGGGAAATGGTTTGTCTTCATAGGCAAACTCCAAAAAAGAAGAATTCATAAACAGATGTCTGGGAATGGTTTCAATGGCTTTTAAAACTTGTTTGTTTTTAATGCCTCTTTTTTTGATAAGCTCAACCAATTTCTTCCTTAATCCTTTGTGCCTGTAATTGTCAACCATTTGTCTTAATCAGTAAGTTAATACAATATTTATTCTCAATAAGATGTTTAAAACTTAGTGCGAAAATACTAATTCAGTCATGACAAAAAAAATTACATTTGCAAAAACAATTAACAGATAATGAAAATTGGCGTATTAGGTGTAGGGCACCTTGGAAATATCCATGTAAAATGTATTCAGCAGATTGAAAATCTCCAATTAATTGGTTTCTATGATCCAAATGATGATAATGCACGAAAAGCCATTGATAAATTCCAAATTAAAAGATATTCAGATGTTGAAACCTTGATTTCTGAAGTTGATGTGGTTGACATTGTAACTCCAACAATCTCGCATTTTGATTGTGCATCAAAGGCACTAAAACTTTTTAAACATGTTTTTATTGAAAAGCCAATTGTAACCTCACCGGAAGAGGCACGTCAGCTAATTGAACTTGCTGAAGAAGCAAACGTAAAAGTGCAGGTTGGTCATGTCGAGCGCTTTAATCCGGCATTTCTAGCTGCCAAGCCTTACCTTGATAAACCGATGTTTATTGAAACACATCGCCTTGCCTCGTTTAATCCAAGAGGTACAGATGTACCGGTAATTCTTGATTTGATGATACACGATATCGATATTATCTTAAGTATTGTAAAATCACCTATAAGAAAAATAAATGCCAGTGGGATTAAGGTAGTGAGTAATGCACCTGACATTGCCAATGCCCGAATTGAGTTTGATAATGGATGTGTGGCAAATCTTACAGCTAGCAGAATTTCATTGAAAAATATGCGAAAGTCAAGATTTTTTCAAAAAGATGCCTATATCTCAATTGATTTCTTGAAGAAGGTTGCTGAAGTTGTTACCATGAAGGACGTTGATCCTGAAAAGGCTGGCCCCTTCGATATGATTTTAGATTTAGGTACTTCTAAAGGCTATAAACAAATTTTAATTGAGAAACCTGAAATTGAAGAAATCAATGCAATTAAATTTGAATTAGAGAGTCTCTATAATTCTATAAATAGCAATACGACACCTCCTGTTACAATCAATGATGGATATTATGCGCTTGATGTTGCACATCAAATTATTAATAAGATTAATCAGGGAGCAAATAATTTATAACATTGATCGTTTGGATATTTTTGCTAAATTTATTTTTGTTTATGATTTTTATATCTTATGCAAGCTTCCCCACTTTTTAATTTATCATTACTAATTTCATAATAAATTTTAAACATATGAAGTTTACACAATGAACAAATCAAAACAGGTCTTTAAATATGTACTTATTGATCTTATTTCATCTATAATAGCGTGGAATTTGTTTCTGGTAGTAACATTTAGTTCAATTCGTAAGTTCAATTATTCAGAATGGAATAGAATTGTAAACCTTGATAATTATTGGATTGGACTTATAATGTCAATAATCTGTTGGATTGGATTGTATGCATTAATTGGTAATTACCAGAGAATTTACAAAAAATCTAGGTTGAATGAGTTCGGACAGAGTTTTATCACTACTTGTTTAGGGGTAATATTAATCTTTATTACCATCATCATAGAATCTGAAGTATTTCGGGGGAAAGATTATTATTCTTTATTCTTTAATTTATCAGTTATTTTTCTACTTACAAACTATTTACCACGTTCAATTATAACTTCCATTACCGCCAAGAAAATTCATAATCGCCTCATCGGATTTAATACAATAATTGTTGGGAGTAATGGAAATGCAATCCAAATCTATAACGACTTGGAAAATCAGGAGAAATCTTCAGGAAATATTTTGATTGGCTTCGTGGATGCTATTCATGTAGAAAATTATAAGATAGGAAAATACTTACCGCATTTGGGACATTATAGTTTATTGGCCCAGCTATGCAAGGATCATGAGGTTGAGGAAGTTATAATTGCT
This sequence comes from Bacteroidota bacterium, assembly GCA_003353955.1. Taxonomy (GTDB): domain Bacteria; phylum Bacteroidota; class Bacteroidia; order Bacteroidales. Next base: position 9,361 of record PIVJ01000024.1, read on the forward strand.
ATAGAGCGAACAGAGTATGAGATAGTTGAAAAGATTATCTCTGTAATAGAAGATACGGATGTGACAATTAAAATTATTCCGATAATGCAAGATTTCTTGATGGGAGCCGTTAGAATATCGTCAATATTCCACGCACCTCTCGTTCAGGTTTCGCCGGTTTTAATGCCGCATTGGCAACAATCGCTCAAAAGACTTTTTGACATTGTTGTTTCAATATTGGCAATAGTACTTCTTATTCCATTTTATATCTCTGCTGCAATAGGTGTGCTGTGGTCGTCAGAGGGACCCATAATTTATTCGCAAGAACGGATAGGCTTTAAAGGTCGTCCATTTCTTATGCATAAGTTTCGCTCAATGTATAAAGATGCAGAGAAAAAAGGACCTCAATTATCTAATAAAAAGGATAAAAGAATTACTCCTTTTGGTAGATTCATGCGAAAAATTCGGTTGGATGAAATTCCTCAGTTTTACTCTGTACTGAAAGGTGAAATGTCAATCGTTGGTCCGCGACCGGAGCGCGCGTATTATATTAATGAAATTTCGAAGAGATCACCACATTATAGATTATTGCATAAAGTGAGACCTGGGATTACCTCCTGGGGTCAGGTTGAATTTGGTTACGCATCCACGGTTGATGAAATGGTTGAAAGGCTAAAATTTGATATTCTTTATATCGAAAACATGTCCTTGGCTGTCGATATTAAAATATTAATTTATACCATCTTAATTGTGATTCAAGGCAGGGGAAAGTAAATAATGGTTAAATAGAACCATTTTTAATCATTCTAACAATCAATTCGATTTGACTATCTGCCCCTTTGGCATCATAGTCTGTTTTTAAATTATATCCAAACAAACGTGCAAAACCTTGATAAAAGAATGCTGGGAATCCGCCTCGAAGTTCCTTTACCAGATCAAATGAAGTATCTCCAGTTTCCCTGTCAATGAGCTTAATTAATATTCTACCCTGACTAAATGTTAGCTTCCTCAAGTCATGGCCAAATTCTGCCTTTAATTCTTTTTCAGCCTGTTTTATTATTTTTCTTTGTTCCTTTTTATCAGAAGTTTTTTCTAATAGTGCATTGTATTCGCGATATTTATGTCCTGCAATTTCTGCATAAGGATATACCTTCTTAACATTTCGAATTAATCGATTCATTCGCCTGAATTCCTTTTTGCTAACTACTCTATAAGCAGTTACATTTACTTCTTTGAGTTGATATACAGGAATAGTGTCACCATCAATTATTCTTATATAAGTAACGTCCTGTGTATTCTGAGCAAATATTTCAGGTAGAAAAAGTAAGATTATCAGAATATTTAGAAGAATAGTTTTCATCTTAATTAATGTTCCAATTTTCATACCAGTTATTCGGGATAATTTCTGGATTCAATTATAAGAAAATGAAATTAACATAAATAGTCTGATTATGCAACTTTTAACTTCGCAAGCTTTGTGGAGTCAAATTTTTGCATGGCATAAGCGATCGTTACTTTTAGTGATTTAATCGATTTTTTTGAAGGGAGTTCGAACATAGCATCGGTAAGAATTGCTTCCACAATTGATCGAAGACCCCGGGCACCCAGTTTGAACTCAATGGATTTATCAACTATAAAATCGAGTACATCATCATCGAAAGATAATTTAATATTATCCATTTCAAATAACTTGATAAATTGTTTAACCAGAGAGTTCTTAGGTTCCGTTAAAATTCGTTTCAGGGTATCTTTTTCTAAAGGATGAAGGAAAGATAGTACAGGCAATCTTCCGACAATTTCAGGTATTAATCCATAAGCTTTAATGTCGGAAGGAGAAATATATTGTAGTAAATATTCCTTGTCTATTTTAGCCAAATCATTTGCCGAACTGTAGCCAATCACATTGGTTTGTAATCGGGAGCCAATTATTTTATCAATACCATGAAAAGCACCTCCTGAGATAAATAAAATATTTGTAGTATCTATTTTGATCATCTTTTGTTCAGGATGCTTTCTTCCACCTTGTGGTGGGACATTTACTTCTGAGCCCTCCAGTAATTTTAATAAGGCTTGTTGAACTCCTTCTCCGGAAACATCTCTGGTAATTGATGGATTGTCACCTTTACGTGCTATCTTGTCAATCTCATCAATAAAAACAATGCCTTTCTCTGCAGCGGACACGTTGTAATCGGCAACCTGAAGTAATCGTGTTAGTACATTTTCTACATCTTCACCAACATATCCGGCTTCAGTTAAAACTGTTGCATCAGCAATACAAAACGGAACATCCAGAAATTTAGCAATGGTTCTGGCCAATAAAGTTTTTCCTGTTCCGGTATCACCAACAATGATGATGTTTGACTTCTCAATCTCTACCTCATCAATTTCATCTGTTAGCTGTGTAATTCTTTTGTAGTGGTTATAAACCGCCACTGAAAGTACTTTTTTTGCTTCATCCTGACCAATTACGTATTTATCAAGATGTTGTTTGATCTCAAAAGGTTTGTGTAGCTTGATATTAGCGTATTGTTCTTCTGTTCTGGCATTGGCTTCTTCCTTAACTATTAGCTGAGCCTGCTCAATACATTGATCGCAGATGTGGGCATTCATCCCTGCAACTAAAACATTTATGTCAGCTTTTTGCTGACCACAAAATGAGCATTTATCAGATACTTGTTTCGCCATGATAAAATTGCTTAATTTTTATTCTTAATGAGGACTTCGTCAATCATTCCATATTTTTTGGCTTCATCTGCAGTCATCCAAAAATCACGATCAGAATCTTTCCATATCTTTTTATAAGTCTGACCACTATGAACAGAGATGATATCGTAAAGTTCTTTTTTGAGTTTCTGAATTTCGCGAGCCGTAATTTCGATATCAGATGCTTGACCATGCGCTCCTCCCATTGGCTGATGAATTAATACCCGTGAATGCTTTAATGCAGTTCGCTTACCTTTTTCTCCGGCGCATAATAATATTGCACCCATAGATGCTGCCATTCCAGTACAAATTGTAGCTACATTTGAAGAAATATACTGCATGGTATCATAAATTCCTAAGCCTGCGTAAACTGATCCACCAGGGGTATTTAAATAGATTTGAATATCTTTTTTTGCATCAACAGATTCAAGAAACAATAATTGGGCTTGAATGATGTTTGCAACATAATCATCGATAGGAACGCCCAGAAAAATTATCCGATCCATCATTAAGCGTGAGAAAACATCCATAGTTGCGATGTTCATCTGGCGTTCTTCAATAATAGTTGGAGAAATGTAATTGTCAAGAGTGGATGTGTAGCGTTCTAATGTGAGATTGCTAATTCCTCTTTCTTTTAAAGCGTATTTTTTAAATTCTTTAGGATTCATACTAAATTTATTAATTTATTTGAGTAGCTAATTTAACAAACTCTTCGTAATTAATTTCTTTATTTACCAGTTTAACAGTTGATTTAAAAAGTGCTAATAATCGCTTATCATATAATTGATCGTAGATCTTTTTAACCTCATCCTTATTTTGCATAACAGATTTCACGATTTCATTTAAGCGCCCATCTTGTTCAGGTGAGTTGTCAGGACTCATATTCGTGAAATATTCCTTAATATGATTTTCAATATCTTCTTCTTTAACCTCAACACCATGCTCTTTAACGACTTTGCTCTCAATAAGTTGCCATTTTAAGGATTTAATATAACTATCGTACTGAGCTTCTAACTGTTCAGGTGTAACTTTATTTTGATTATTCTCAAGTAACCATCGTTTTAAAAATTCATCAGGAACAACAATTTTGGCTTCTTCAATCAACTTCTCTACTGAATTATTCATAAATTGACGATCACTTTCCGCCATAAAAGAAACTTCAGCATCTTTCCTGATTCTTTCTTTTAATGCTTTTTCATTTTTGATTTCATCCTGAGGATAAACCATTTTGTAAAACTCCTCATTCAGCTCAGCGAGCTCGGTTCTCGTAATTTCAGTAATGGTAAATTGGATGTCATTTTTAAATTTTGAAGCTTCATCGGTTGATAAACCTATTATTGATGCAGTTTCGATATCACTTTTAGTTGCCTTTAAAGGATTGAAAATAATTTTATCTGTAATCTTAGCCCCAATAAATTTAGTACTGGCTGTTTTAAGTTTAAAAACTTCCAATTTAATTTGGGCTGATCCTTTGAGGCCATCTTCATTAATGCTTCCTTCTGAATTTAATTCAGCAAAATCACCGAAAATCTTATCACCTGCTTCAATAGTTTCAGGGTTGCTTAATTTACCGTTTCGCTCACGAAGATCACCTAAGTATTTATTAACCACATCTTCATCAGCTTTAATCTGGTAATAGTCTACTTTTAATTTATTATCAAGAATAATTTCAAATTCAGGCGTGATACCGATATCAAAAAAGAACTCAAAATTTTCCTGAGTATCAAAATCCATTTCTGTAGTTAATTCGGTATTGGGTAGGGGATAACCAAGGATGTTAATTTCCTTTTCAACAATATATTGGTTCAGCGAATCGGAGATGAGTTTATTAACTTCTTCAGCTAATACTGCTTTACCGTACATTTTATTGATCATGCCAAATGGTACTTTCCCGGGTCTAAAACCAGGAATATTCGCTTTTTTCTGATAATCTTTTAAAACGCTGTTAACATTCTTTTTATAATCTTCATTTGTCATTTCAAGCTTGATTGTTGCTGTCAAATCGCCTGTGCTTTCTTGTGTAATGTTCATTAAAAACTGTTTTTAAATTTTGAGGAGCAAAGGTAATTATTAATCCGATGCAATCTTGTTTTTAGACATTAAAAAACCCTAGTATTTATTTGATACTAAGGTTTTATGTTGTGTGCGGATGAAGGGACTCGAACCCCCACGTCTCTCGACACTAGATCCTAAGTCTAGCGCGGCTACCAATTACGCCACATCCGCAAATAGGGTAATTTTTAGGACTGCAAAGGTAAAATTATTTTGATGAATATTTAATGTTTTCTAAAAAAATAATGCGTAAAAATAAAGTACTATTTACGAAGTTAAAAGTCGAAACCTAATTGCTCACGGTTTTTACATCCAAGGATTTGCGTAAAGCATTTCCCAGTAGCATAAAAGCGAGTACCATTAACATAATTGCCAGTCCGGGAAGAATAGCCAGATAGGCAGAATCTAAGATAATATAAGCGTAATTTTCTTTTATCATACTTCCCCATGATGGAATTGGAGGCTGAACCCCAATACCCAAAAAGCTTAATCCTGCCTCAATTAAAATTGCAGCAGCAAAATTAGCAGTTGAAATTACAATGATCGGGCTGGTGATATTCGGGAGGATATGCTGAATGATAATTCTCGTGTTTTTGAATCCCAAGGCTCTACCTGCTTCTACAAATTCTTTTTCCCTGATGCTTAATATTTGTCCTCTCACAATACGTGCTATTTCGACCCACATCGTGAGGCCAACTGCAATAAATACTTGCCAAAACCCCTTGCCTAGTGCAAATGTGATCGCAATAACCAAAAGCAAAGTTGGAATTGACCAAACAACATTTATAAACCATACGATCAAATTATCAATCCATGATCGGAAAAAGCCTGCTAATGACCCCAAAAAAATCCCTATAATTAAAGCAATTGAGACCGAGATAAAGCCAACAGATAAACTAACCCTGGCACCAATCATTAATCTGCTTAAATAATCCCTGCCATATCTATCAGTCCCCAGTAGAAAACTTCTCTCAATTAAATAATCGTCAATTATTTTTTGTTGAAGGACTTCTATGCTTAACAAGCTGTGTTCCAGATCAATAGTGGTGAATAAAACCTGAGATGAAATGCTATCATATTTTATGGATTCTTTAATGATTGGATAAATTACATCTACAATGTTAATTTCAATTTCTTGTAAATCCAATAGTGATTCAGGGCTATATTCCTTGAGAATTATTTTATCATGAATAAATTGATAGGAACTGAATGGGATTTCTTCAAATTTATTTGGGTTGCCAAACAACATTTTTTTAAACATACCTCTTTTAGCTACCTGTTTGTTTTTGGTGATCAATAACATTTTTGCATGATTTCCGGGTTTTAATGAGGCAATTTCAAGTATTTGATTGTTTGCATTGGGCGTAGAATCAGGGGTAATCATGTATCCAAGAATAGCAATTAATGTAGCGATGACTATAAATCCCAATGAACTTAAACCGATATCACTCTTTAATAATTTCTTCCAGGCAAGTTTTGAAAGGGAATTTCCAATTACGTATTCTTTCTTTTTAAAAAACATTGAAGATTTCTTTAGCACAAATGTATAAAAAAAGATGTGCTGGAAATAGGTTAAGTCGATCGAAATTTAAGAGAATTATTTAAGAATAAAAAAATATTATCGTATATTTGCACTCCTTAAAAATGGTGATTGTAGCTCAGTTGGTTAGAGCATCGGATTGTGGTTCCGAGGGTCGTGGGTTCAAGTCCCATCTTTCACCCCAAACATTTAGCCTCCCCAAGAAATTTCGGGAGAGTTTTTTTTTATAAAGTACCATGGTTGTATTTTATATTCTAAGTCAGAAAACCGGCTTTATATTGGACAGACAAATAATTTTGAATCAAGATTAATGCATCATAATTCCGGTTATAATAAATCCACTAAACCTTATCGCCCATGGATATTTCACAATAGAGGTTAGTTCACGTTCAAATGCTATGAGGTTAGAGCGAAGTTTGAAGAATATGAAAAGTAAAATTAGGTTACAAGAATGGATATTCCGGAAAAAGGATAATTAGGTTGTGGGCTCCGCAACCATCTTTGATGATGCGAGAGTTCTCAGCACGATCGAAGATCGTTGACGGAATCTAAGTTCCATCTTTCACACCACAATAAAGTCTTTGGCATATTGCAGAGGACTTTTTCTTGACTTTGACAGCTTCAAGGGCTAAACCCTTTTACATCAGCTATATACAGAATACACGAAACACTACTTTATTGTTTAAAGTACTGACTCACAACACTAAACGGACTAATATCTTTTGGTGCTTGGATTTTCAGTTGTTTAAATATTTTTGATTGATCTTGATTTACATTTGATCTCATATATAATAATTCACTTTTATTGTCTTCTTTGGCATAATAGACAAAAAGGAGGCTACAAAGCTCCGTATTATGCATATTTATAAGCTCTGACTTTATGCAAAGCTATTCATATCAGGGGTTGCAAAGGTTATTAACAAGCATTTTGTCTATTATACTCAAGACTGCATATTTAAACTCTATTTGAGCTAATTACATATTCCCCATATACATCTTCACTTCCGTAGCCATTCTTCGATTGTACTCAAAAGCCAAATTCTGGTAATTAACCAGATCGACGATTGTTCCAATCAAACATAATCCTCCAGTAAAAAAATAAAGAATTCCCATTCCAATTTACCCCACTAAGAATCGCTGAACACCTGCGAAAACCATAAATCCAAGGAGTGTTGTTAATAATATTAATTGTGGATCTTTACGTCGGGCGCGATAAATATTCGCGAAATTTAATAACTGGTCTTCTTTCAAATCTTTAGTAAGAAATTGAACATATTGTAGTTCTTGCCCCATTAGTTCGGGCATAAATGTAAGAATGTTTGCCATAGATTAGATTTTATAAGGGTTAATTTTCTTAAATATAGTTAACTGAATAATTCTAAAGAATATAATTCCAATTGCTACTATTCCCAAGGGATGTGCAAGAAATGATGCTGTAATCTCTCCATGGAAAAAATAAGATATTGAGTGTCCAATACCACAACCGGGGCAATACGAGAATCCAAGATTATGAAATACACAAAGGCTGTAATGTTCTTCGTGTGGTGATGAAAAGGAAAGTAAAACCAATGCTGTAATCCATATAATCGCTTCCAGATTAGCTCTGATAAAAATATAAATTGTTTTAATATTCAATTTCAATATTTATTACTTCTCAAAACAAATGTAAAAATAATTAAAGGCAATATCAATAAATGGAGAATCAGATAATATTGACTTCTTTCTCAAGCAACACACCAAATTTTTCTTTAACAGTATTTTGAATGTTGTTAGCCAAGGATAATAGCTGTGTTCCGGAAGCTTCCCCATGATTTACCAGAACTAAAGATTGTGTGTGATGTACTCCCACATCATCCTGCCTTTTTCCTTTCCAACCACAACTTTCAATGAGCCATGCTGCAGCCAATTTGAATGAACCATCATTTTGCGGGTACGATCTAATCTGTGGGAATTTCTTTTTAAGGTGAACAAATTCATCTTTGCTAATCAATGGATTTTTAAAAAAACTCCCAGCATTGCCAACTTTTTCCGGATCAGGAAGTTTTGTTTTTCTAATGTTAACCACAGCATCAAATATGTCCTTGATCTTAGGTTTAAGAATATTATTTGCTTTTAAATAATCATCTAAGGCTACATACCCTAATTTAAGCGTTGGAGTTCTCTCTAGTTTTAAAGTAATATCAGTGATGAAGTAATCGTCTCTGAACCGGGTTTTAAAGATACTTGTCCGATAACCAAAACCGCACTCATCTTTAGTGAATACTTTTTGTTTACCACTTTTTAAGTTTACGGCCGTTAGTGATTGCAAGACGCTTTTAATTTCAACCCCATAAGCACCAATATTCTGAATGGGTGCAGCACCAACCCTGCCCGGAATGTAAGCCAGATTTTCAATGCCACCCCAATTATATTTGACAGCATACTCGACCAACTTTTCCCATATTTCTCCTGCTCCAATCTTTAAATAAACCCATGTTGAATCTTCATTGATTATTTCGATGCCCCGAATGGTTGGATGAATGACCAATCCATCGAAGTTTTTAGTAAACAAAATATTACTTCCACCGCCGAGTATCAGGATCCGATTATTCTTAAATACTTCTTCTCGCATGAGTTCGAGTAACTCATCCATCGACTTAATCTCAACAAAATAGCTTGCAATACTCTCAATCTGAAAGGTATTTAATTGTTTAAGTGAATAATTATGGAAGAGTTTCATAATTTGATTAATGATTTCAAAGATAAATTATTAAAGCAAATTACTCATTGAGAAGTCATATATATTTCACACATAAATAGTAAATTAGCTATTACTAAAAATTATCCATGAAAAAAGCCATCGTTTCGGTAATTAATGATTTGGTCACAGATCAGCGTGTTCACCGAACATGCCTTAGCTTGATTGAATCGGGCTTTAATGTTATGCTAATTGGGAGAATGAAAAATAATAGTCTTCCCATGAATCAACGGACTTACTATACGCATCGAATGAAATTAATTTTTGAAAGAGGCCTTTTATTTTATGCGGAATATAATATTCGCCTTTTCTTCTTTTTATTATTCAACAGAACGAATTTATTGGTTTCGAATGATCTTGATACACTCTTACCGAACTATATCATTCATGTAATAAAAGGTATCCCAATCGTTTATGATAGTCACGAATATTTTACTGAGACCCCTGAATTAATAAACAGGCCGGTAGTTCAAAAAGTATGGAAAACTATTGAGAGGACTATACTTCCAAGATTAAAAGACACAATAACAGTGAGTGATTCTATTGCCAATCTATTTAGTAAAGAATACGGGATTGATGTTAAGGTGGTAAGGAATATTCCAATTAAAAGAAATATGGAAGGCATACATTCAAAGGCAGCACTTGGTTTACCTTTTAATAAGAAGATTTTATTGATGCAAGGCTCAGGACTTAATATTGATCGTGGGCTGAAAGAATTGGTTGAAGCCATGCAATATGTTGACGAAAGTATTTTATTGATTATTGGGGATGGAGATGTATTACCAATACTGAAGCAAAAAACAGCATTTCTGAAGATTGAAGAAAAAATCATTTTTATTCCGAAACAAGCATTCAATATGCTTTATAATTATACCATTCATGCTGATCTGGGTATCTCCATCGATAAAGACACAAACATTAATTATCGCTTTAGCCTACCCAACAAACTGTTTGATTATATTCATGCTAACATACCAATATTGGCATCAGAATTACCGGAAATAAAAAACATTATCGACAAATATAATATTGGTGAAACTATTGATAACCACAACCCTGAACATATCGCAGAAACAATTAACACCCTACTGTTGAATACAGATTTGTTAACCATTTATAAAAAAAACACTAAAAAAGCAGCTCAGGAATTAAACTGGGATATGGAAAAGAAAGTGTTAGAAAAAATATTTAAAGCCTATGCCTGAAAAGCAGTTAAATATAATATCATTCGACATCCCCTACCCTCCTGATTATGGTGGTGTTATTGACGTGTTTTTTAAAATAAAGACCTTGTATTCCAAGGGTATAAAAATCCACTTGCATTGTTTTGAATATAAAGATCGAAGTCGAAGTGATGAACTAATAAAATATTGTGCAAGCGTAAGTTATTATAAACGCAAGATTGGTTTTCTCAACATGCTAAGTTCGACGCCCTATATTGTCAAAAGCAGGCAGTCTGAACAACTACTAAACAAACTTCTGGAGAATGATTACCCAATACTTTTTGAGGGTTTACATAGCTGTTTTCTTATTAGCCATCCCGTTTTAACGAAGCGACTAAAAATTTATCGTGCCAGCAATATTGAACATCATTACTATTGGGATTTACATAAAGCCTCCCGCAATATTCTTAAAAAAGCATATTTTTTAATAGAAATGTTAAAGTTAAAGTGGTATCAACATAAACTTAAAGTTGCAGACTTGATGTTGGCGGTTTCTTTAAAGGACGAGTCATACTTAAAAAAGAAATTCCCGGACAATAAGATTGAACATCTACCGAGTTTTCATGCAAATAATATTTTAAGAGTAAGTGATGGAAAAGGAAATTTTGCGTTGTATCATGGCAACCTGGAAGTAGCTGAAAATATAAAAGCTGTAAGCTTTCTGATAAAAAAGGTGTTTTCAAAGATTTCATATCCATTCATAATTGCCGGAAGAAATCCACCTATCCACCTCAAGAAACTGGCCTCAAAACATGATCACATAAGTGTTGTAGGAAATCCTGTTGATGCATGGATGAATGAGATTATTCAAGAAGCACACATAAATGTGATGATCACTTTTCAGGCAACAGGTTTAAAACTCAAACTGATAAATTCTTTATATCAGGGAAGATTTTGTTTGGCGAACTCTCAAATGTTGGCTGGTACCAATTTAGATTCGCTTTGCATAATTGCGAACACCCCAATTCAATTAATTACTGAAATTGAAAAACTTAGTACAATTGAATTTACCACAACGGATATAAGCGAGAGAAATATAAAGTTGGATGAACTTTATTCAAATGAAAAGAATGCTTATAAATTAATGGAATTAATCTTCTGATGAATAAACCTTGCCATCCTCGCACTTCAATATGCGCGAAGGGTACTTTTCAATCAGTGAATAATTGTGGGTTGCAATTAAAACCGAGCTGCCGGATTCCGCAATTTCTTTAAGCAATCTGATAATCCCGAACGAAGTTTCAGGATCCAGATTCCCGGTTGGCTCATCGGCCAAAATTACTTCCGGATCATTAATCAAGGCACGGGCTATTGCTACACGCTGCTGTTCTCCTCCTGAAAGTTGATGAGGCATTTTAAACCCTTTAGTTGACAAACCGACTTTAACCAACACATCCTGAAGTTGCTCCTGCATCTTTTTTTTATTCTTCCATCCGGTTGCTTTCATTATGAAAAGCAGATTATCATTCACGGTTCTGTCAATTAGTAATTGAAAATCCTGAAAAACGATACCTATTTTCCGGCGCAAATAAGGAATCTCTTTCTCCCTAATCTTACGTAAATCAAATTCTGCAACACTGGCTTCTCCATCCAACACTGGAATATCAGCATAAAGTGTTTTCAAGATACTGCTTTTCCCGCTGCCTGTTTTTCCAATCAGGTATACCAATTCTCCTTCAAATATCTTAATACAAACATTTGTTAATACAAGCGTGCTCTTCTGGTAAATTGGAATTTGATTGAGATTTATGATTGGAAATGTTGTCATTTATTTTAAATTTCCGAAAGAATACTTATGCTAAAATATGAAAAATAAACCAGTGAAATAAGATACAGGCTCCGGTAAACCGAAGCTTGTGTTTTTCTTTCGATTATACATTAAACTAATCCTGAAAACCCCATAAATGCCATTGCTAAGATTCCGGCAGTTACCAAAGCTATCGGTACGCCTTTCATTCCGGCAGGAACTTTCATTAAATCTAAATGCTCACGCATACCTGCAAAAATCACCATAGCTAATCCAAATCCAATGGCACTGGCGATTGCAAACACAACGCTTTCCATCAGGTTGAAATTTTTCGAATGTGCCTGAATGGCTACACCGAGTACAGCACAATTGGTTGTAATTAAAGGGAGAAAAATACCCAACGCCTGATACAAGGGAGGACTGACTTTCTTGAGGATCAATTCAACCATTTGCACCAAGGCAGCAATGACGAGTATAAAAAATATCGTTTGTAAGAAAGTAATCCCAAAAGGAATCAGAATATAAATTTGAATTAACCAGGTAACCATGGTGGCAATCGTTAATACAAATAATACTGCACCACTCATTCCTATAGAAGTGCTTACCTTACCAGACACTCCAATAAAAGGGCAGATGCCGAGAAACTGATTAAGTACAATGTTACTTACAAAGATTGCACTTATGATGATGATAAAATATTCCATATCTTACTTATTAAGTAATTTTTTTATTCATTTTATTCATTAAGGCAATCAGGTAACCAAGTACAATAAATGCACCCGGAGACAGGATAAATATTATAATAGCATCTCCTTCGATCAGTTTGACATCGAAAAATGATCCATTACCCAGGATTTCCCTAATGCCGCCAAGTATGGTTAATGCAAAAGTAAATCCCAATCCCATTCCCAGACCGTCAAAAATGGAAGAAGTAACACTTTGTTTTGAAGCAAATCCTTCTGCTCTACCTAAAACTACACAGTTAACAACAATAAGTGGGATGAACAATCCGAGTGAGTCGAACAAAGCAGGGACGTATGCTTGCATCATTAATTCAACGATGGTTACAAATGAGGCAATAATTACAATAAATGTCGGGATCCTTACTTTATCAGGAATTTGTTTGCTTACCAATGCAACCACAAGGTTAGAACACACTAATACAAAAGTGGTTGCCAATCCCATTCCCAAGCCATTAAAAGCCGATGTGGTTACCCCAAGTGTTGGGCACAAACCCAACAATAATACGAAAACCGGATTTTCCTTAATAAATCCTTTGGTGAAGTTTTTCCATTGATTCATTAGTTGTTCCCTCCTTCATTTTTAAGTGTTGTGTGCGCCCTGTTGAGTGCATCGCAGAATGCCCGTGAGCTAATTGTAGCTGCTGTAATTGCATCAACATTCCCTCCATCCTTTTTTACTCTAAGAAGGAAAGTTTCAGGGTTTTTATTCTGAAATTGCGTCTTGAATTTTTCATTACTCATTTTAGTACCCAATCCCGGTGTTTCTTTATGCTGAACAACAGAAGTATTGATGATCTTTCCTTCCGGTGAAAATCCGACTACGATTCTAATTTGTGTAGGATCATAACCAATATTTGTAAATGTTTCGATAGCAGTTCCCACTAATTGTTCATTCTTAAATCCTTTGTTAAAAATCAAGGAATCCGTTCCATCTGTATCCATCACTTTATAAGTGAATAATGTGTCAAATTCAGGAATAACTGCTTTAACCGCTGCTACAGCTTTTGCTTTCTTTGCCAGCGCAATGGGCTCTTTGGTTACATTATAAATGGCACCCAATGCGAAGGCTGAAATTAGCGTGACTACAAAAAGTGTAATCACCATATTTTTGAATGAAGATTCTTTTTTAGCCATTTCTTTAAATGATTATTTTATAATGTCTAATGATTATTCTTTTTACCATCTTTCTAAATGAGTATCTTATAATGCTTAACGACTATTTATCTACTATCTTTTATTCTCTTTTGTTGCTTTCCTTGATGAAATAAAAACAGCCATCAATTCCTTAAGTTCGCTGATTAGCCGATCCATCAACTCATTTGAACTAATAATAATTTCAATTTTAACAAACTCCAACCAATAATTTGCCTTATCAACCTCTTCAATCACAATCAATTTCGAAATAAAACTCTTTTTTGATTGAACTAAACATGCTGCTCGATAATTCGCAGCAACTGATGTAGAACAACGGATCAATTGACCTTTTAAGTGTAAACCTAATTTATTGTCGGAAAACAATAAGGCAACCCTTACACAATCATGTGCAAAATTGTTAGGTCTTATTTTTAAATCATTTTCCATTATAAATTATATTCTGATATTATTCATTTATCAATTATTATTAATCATCTGGCAACCTCCCCAAATCGTTTAGGTTTAATACTTCGATTAATTAACGGAACAAATGCGTTCATTATCAGAATGGCAAATGACACCCCTTCAGGGTAAGCTCCCCAAATGCGAATAATCACCGTAAGCACTCCACAGCCCAAACCAAATATGAGTTGCCCTTTAAATGACATTGGCGATGAAACCATATCGGTTGCCATAAAAATAGCACCTAACATTAAACCTCCCGTAATTAAATGAAAGCCGGGATTAACATATATATCTGGGTTTACCACCCATAAGATTCCCGTAAATATTATAACAGAGCCAATAAATGAAACCGGAATATGCCAGCTAATAATTTTTCGCATCAACATATAAATACCACCCAATATGAGAGCCAATGCGGAGATTTCGCCTAACGAACCTCCCAGGTTTCCCATCAACTGATCCATATAATCCGGTATCTTATAAATATAATTAATTCCATCAACCGTCCAGCTTGTTCCATTCTCCAAAATATCCTGGACTGTTCGACCCACTTTAAGCTCTTCTTTAAGATGACCTAATGGTGTTGGTCCTGTTACCGCATCAGCAAGTGAATTAAACAATGCCGATGGTTTTGGCCATGATGTCATCTGTACCGGAAAAGAAATCAAAAGAAATACACGCCCTACCAATGCCGGATTAAATGGGTTTTTTCCCAAGCCGCCAAATGACATTTTTGCAATCCCAATTGTTACAAATGCACCAATAATGATAATCCATGTTGGAATGTTACTTGGTACATTAAAGGCAAGTAAGATGCCACTAATAATGGCCGAACCATCCGTTATGGTTACAGGTCCTTTAATCAAATATTTTTGAATAATCCATTCGAAAAGCATACATGCGAACACTGAAAGCAGTGTTACCCTGATGGCATCCAATCCAAAGAAATAGACTGAAACCAGCAAGGTAGGAATCATGGCGAACGCAACTCCATACATGATTTTCTTGGTTGAATTATCTCCATGAACATGCGGAGATCCCGATACCGTGAGTAAATTCATATCTTATTTTTTACTTCTGATTCTAATGATTTGACCTACTTTAAACTTCCCTAATCTGATATAATCAAGCAAAGGGCGTGCTGCAGGACATGTGTATTGGCATGACCCACATTCAATACAATCCATTGCTCGTTCTGCTTCTACCTCTTCCCACATTTCACTTTCTGCATATTGTGCAATCAATACCGGTTCCAGTCCCATCGGACAAACGGTAATGCATTTACCGCACCGGATACAATTGGTAGGTTCAATTCTTCTTGCTTCCTCTTCTTCAAATAATAATACGCCGGAAGTTCCTTTAACAACGGGAACATCTATTGAGTTCAATGCTTTTCCCATCATGGGTCCACCGCTTACTATTTTTCCTGTATTTTCAGGAAGACCACCCACTTTTTCAATCAGCGTATTGATAGAAGTACCAATTCTTACTTTATAGTTTCCGGGTTTTGAAACACCTTTCCCCGTTACGGTAACAGTTCTTTCAATAAGCGGTTTGTTTTTCTGAACAGCTTCGTAAACAGCAAATGCTGTTCCTACATTATTTACAACAGCTCCAACTTCAATGGGTAATTTACCTGATGGAACTTGCCGATTAATAACCGTATCAATTAGTTGTTTCTCACCTCCTTGTGGATACTGCACTTTTAAAGTTTCAATTTCAATGCCGTCAAAATTTAATGCAAGTTTCGCCAAATTTGCAATAGCATCCGTCTTATTATTCTCAATACCAATGATGGCTCGGTTAACTCCCAGGCCTTTCATCAAAATAGATGTTCCGATCAAAACTTCTTCTCCGTTTTCAAGCATCAATCGATGGTCAGCAGTCAGATAAGGTTCACATTCTACTCCATTAATAATTAACACTTCGGCTTTTTTGCCTTCAGGAACCATTAATTTCACGTGAGAAGGAAAGGTTGCCCCACCCAATCCAACAATTCCCAATTCATGAACCTTTTTAACAATCTCTTCTTTGGTGAGTGTAATTTCCTTTTTTATCTCGGAAGATCGGTCAATTCCTTCAATCCATTCATCACCATCAACATTAATAAATATGGCAGGTCTCCGATAACCACTTTGATCCAGAACTTGATCCACTTTGAGAACCTTACCCGAAACGGATGAATGAATATTTGATGAGATGAAAGATTCACCCTTCGCAATTAGTTGACCAACTTTAATAAGATCACCCTTCTCGACGATTGCTTTAGACGGGGCTCCAAGGCTTTGTGATAATGGGATTATAACCTGTTTAGAGAAATCCAGCACTTCTGCTGGTTGATCAGCTGAGAATTTGTTTTCTTCGGGATGAACTCCTCCTATTTTAAATGTTTTCAACATTTGGATCCTTCAGTATTTAATAAATTAAGAGAACTTCTATTTTTTAATTTCTGCTGCATTATCTGCAACTTTTTTACTTTCAACAGTCTTTTCTACTTCAACTTTTTTCTCCTTCCGAGCAGGAAAGTTAAGCTCATGAATAGCATGTGTCGGGCATTCAACGACGCATTTACGGCATAGCTTGCATTTTTCATAATCGATGTATGCCAAATTATTGTTCATGGTGATCGCATCAAATGAACAAACATTAAAACATTTACTACATCCGATACAGGCTACCCGACAGTTTTTCCTTGCTACACCACCTTTTTCTTCATTGATGCATGAAACAAATATTTTGCGATCTTTTTTACCCCGATTACGAAGTTCAATAATATCTCGAGGACAAGCAATGACACAAGCACCACAGGCAACACAATTATCTTTAACGACCGGCAAACCCGTAGTTTTGTCCATATAAATAGCATCGAAATCGCAAGCAGCAACACAATCGCCACATCCTAAACATCCATAAGGACAACCACTTTCTCCCGAAGATAGATTATGAGCGAAGGCGCAAGTAGCAGGGCCATCATAATGAACTTTTTTAGGGGCATTGGCATGGGATCCCGAACATCTGATTACGGCAATCAGGGGCTCTTTTTCTTCTGCTGCCAACCCTAATAATTCGGCTGCAATAGCCATAACATCATTACCACCAACAGGGCAATTTAATCCCTCAATAGTTTTTTTGTCATGTGCTGATTTTACAAGTGCTTCGGAAAAATTTCGGCATCCGGGAAAACCACATCCTCCGCAATTAGCTGCTGGAAGTATTTCTTCAACCTCATCAATTCTAGGATCTTCAATGACCTTGAACTTCTGGGCCACAAGATGTAAAATAATGGCCGCAATGATCCCAATCAAACTTAGAGAGATCACTGAATAAATAATTATATCGTTCACGCTTACTCCTTTTATTTAAGACAATTCCCGATGAAACGGGCTGAACTTTAACGCGAAGCAAAATTAGAAACAAATACGAAACAATTAAATGTTTTAACTCAATTTGAGGCCAATTTTATAACTCTTCAATACTCTGACTTACAGCGCCTACAAAACTATGTCCTTTTACGAAAGGATTGAAAGAGTCTGATAATGTTGCTCTTCTGGAATTGTTTAGAAATCTTCTAAATTGTCCTGAGATCAGTAATTTAGGAAGCAATGAAGCTCCCCGCCGCAAGCGGACGGGGTATCATGATGGATGCTATTTTATTTCGCCCCAAGGGGCGGGGAATATCACTTCGCCTAATTAATTTTGCTTCACAAAATCAAAGGCTCACTGATTTAAAGATAGGTCAACAAATTAGTCCTTCAAACTAAACTCGAAAGTTTTACTTAATTTATCCTTTAATAAATAAATTATGTAGTAATAAGGAACTAATAAAGCTAGGGATATTAATCCGGCAAGACCTTCATTTCTGGTAATAGCGATAAGAATTACCAGAGATGCTAAAACTGTTATGAACGGATACAAATATCCGTAAAAAACGGCTTTTGTTCCCAGCGATTTTTTCATATAAATCGTGACTTGTTCTCCTACAATATAATTTGCATCCTTATCCTTAATAATTTCAACAACCTTTTCTTCCATTTCGGATACATTACACATTGCTTTAGAATGACAAGTTGAACATGCAGATTGAGCCAAAATGGTAACATGAATTTTTGAATCATCGACCTGCTTAATCCTTCCCGAATGTTGTATGATATTTTTATAGTCGTTCATAGAGGTTCACTTATGGGGTTGTTAGTGCTATCGGTAATATCTTCCCATTGAAATAATAATGTCCTTTGATGGCAAAGTCAGCAATGTAATTAGCCATCTCAGAAGCTGACACAGGAGCCTTGTATGCTGGAAATGCTTCAGCTAACATTTCAGTTTGGGTAGCACCTAATGCCAAACAATTACAGCGAATATCCTGATCCTTGAACTCTTCGGCAATTGATTCGGTTAATACTGCCAGAGCGCCTTTACTAGAACTGTACAGCGCTAAGCCGGAAAATTTGGAACTTCCTTGTACTCCGCCCATACTGCTTATATTTAACACATGAGCCTTTTTATTAAAATATGGAAGCATTAATTGAATTAATGCAAATGGAGCCTTGATGTTCAGATTGAATTGCTTGTCATAATCCTGATAATTTTGCTTTTCAAACTCTTTTTTAATCAGAACGCCTGCATTATTAATCAGGATGTCAACCGCTTCAAAGGCATCATTCAATTTCGGTTTTAAAACTGTTTCGTATAATTCGAACCGTTCCAAATCGAAAGGCAGAATTGAAATAGTATCCGGATATGCAGATCTCTTTTTGAGCAACCTCAATTTCTCTTCATTTCTCGCAATCGCAACGATCTCATTTTTGGGATCAGTATTTAAAGCCAAAACGGTCTCGAATCCAATTCCTTTACTTGCCCCTGTTACAACGATGTTCATACAAAAATCAATTAATTTGGCATCCTTACACCTTGCTTTCTACTATTTTTACTTGCTTCATCAATAATATGCATTGTAAGTCTTCCCTGTTCATTAACACTTATTGAAATTATAATTTTAGCCTTTGTATCTAAATCTCCAATGTCATAATTCACATATAAAATCCCTTTAACACCGTCAATCTTATGACCTAATTTAGCCTCTAAATCTTATACTTCTCATTGAGTGTTTTAATCATATCATCTGCTTTCTCCCGATTAAACCAACCCTTTTCATATTCACTTTCTACCTATTGAGTTTTCTCATTTAGTAATTTTGCCATGTCCATAGCCTCATTTAGATTATCCGATGACTCATCTAAACTTTCAGGTTGTTCCTATAAGTCCTTCTCCGATTCTGCTGTCTTTTCCTCCCCCTGATTAAGAACAGGATTACAAGCAAATGCTAAAGAAACTACGATTAAGATATTGTAATTTACTAAGTTACGCCATTTCTTTATAAGATTTGTGTCTAAACAACAAAAGTACAAAAGCATATTTGTAAATAATATATTATTTTAGCATTAAATGTTAATTTAGCAAAAAGTTTCTTTATCTCTGAATAATCAAATTAACCATGATAAACCTGAAGTTGTTAACGATTATTACCATTACACTTCTTGCATTTACTCAGGAGTTTTCAGGATCGATTCAAAATATTGAATTAAAGAAGATCAATAAGGCTTTTGAAGAAAATGATGCTTCAGGTCTATCGGATTATTTTCATGATGCTGTTCAGATATCTTTACCAAATATTAATTCCACAGTTAGTAAATCACAAGCTAAAAGAATAATCGAACAATTTTTCAATGATTATTCCTGTACAGAGATCAGTGTTGTTAAATCAGATAATATAAGTGAGGGTATATGGTTTTCAATTATTAACTATCATTCCGACTCAATTAAATTTAATATTTATTATCGTGTTCAAACGATCAATGAACGACACTTTATTCGGGGAATTCAAATTCTAGAAATTTAATTTATGACCATTGATACAATAATAGAAAATGCATTACACGAGGATATCCAGGATGGGGATCACAGTTCATTAGCTACCATTAAAACAAATGCCTATGGTAATGCTGAATTAATTGCTAAAGAAAAAGGGATAATTGCCGGAATCTCTGTTGCAAAAAAGGTATTTAACAAAATTGATAGTGAGATTATTTTTAATCAATTAGTGAACGATGGCGATGAAATCAACCCCTGTGATAAAATATTTATTATTTCAGGAAGGTCGATTTCAATTTTATCGGCTGAACGGGTTGCCCTAAACTTTTTGCAAAGAATGAGTGGAATTGCCACTTCAACAAATTCTTATGTACAGAAATTAAAAGGCACGAAAGCTAAGATCTTAGATACACGCAAAACAACCCCTAATCTTCGATTATTAGAGAAAGAGGCTGTTCGATTAGGAGGTGGAGAGAATCACCGAATGGGCTTATACGATATGATTATGATCAAGGATAACCATATTGATTTTGCCGGCGGGATTAAGCAGGCCATTGAATCAACGCATGCTTATTTAAAAAGAAAAAATAAGTCAATGAAAATCGAGATAGAGGTTCAAAACTTTACTCAATTAGAAGAAGTTTTATCTGTTGGCCGGGTTGATCGAATTATGCTCGATAATTTCTCACCCGAAAACACGATGGAAGCCGTTGCAATAATCGATGGCACTTATGAAACTGAATCATCCGGAGGCATTACACTGGAGAACATACAAGATTATGCCAAGGTTGGAACTGACTATATCTCTGTCGGCGCATTAACGCATCACATAAAGAGTCTCGATCTAAGTCTGAAAGCATTTTAAATATGAATATAAAGGAAAGCGTTTCAAATCTTCATCAGTTCGCAATTCGATTTGTAGTTCCTGGCTTTGATGGAATTCCTTTCAGTAGAGTATTGGGCTTTTATTTTAATGGTTTATTAAAAGGGAGTATAACTTTACGTGCTTCTGCAGTCGCTTTTAACTTTTTTATCGCTTTGTTTCCATCAATATTATTCTTTTTCACCATTATTCCATACTTGCCCATCCCACATTTTGATGAAACATTATTTGCTCTTCTGGAGGATATTTTACCAACTTCAACTCATGAATTGGTTCTGGGTACAGCAAACGATATCATTACGCGCCCAAGAGGTGGATTGTTATCGCTTGGGTTTCTTCTCGCATTGTTTTTTTCAACTACCGGCATAAACAGCTTGATTGAAGCTTTTAATCAAACCTTTCATTCAATTGAAACACGTTCATTTCTCAAACAACAAATGATCTCTATTTTTCTGGTGTTAATTCTTTCTTGTCTTGTAATTATTGGCATCGCCTTATTAATGAGCGGCGACTCTCTTATTAACTATCTGGTGGAGATTGAGTGGATTAAAAGTGGTTTTAAATTACTAACTATCCAGACTCTTAAATGGCTAATCACTATCATTATATTCTTTTTTGCCATATCTTTTCTATACTATTTAGGCCCATCAAAGAAGCAAAAATTTCGTTTTATCTCTGCCGGAGCTACACTTTCAACATTACTGATTATTGGTCTTGCCATCGGATTTAATTACTACATTGAGAATTTTTCTCGATATAACACATTATACGGATCAATTGGAACCTTGATAATTATCATGCTATGGATCTACTTTATTGCTATGGTAATATTAATCGGATTTGATTTAAACGCAAGTATTTCGAAAATAAAAAAGATAAATTAAGTATGGTATTTGATTACATTCGCAAATTGTAATTGCCTTTTTAAGCTTAAGTGAATTAATATTAAATTAATTTTTAATAAAATTACATAGATGAATTCAATGAAAGTTTCGTTTGTCGGTTCCGGATCCATTGCAACCGCTATTGCAAATACCATATCTCAGAAAATGATTAATCCTGTTCATCTCATTTCTATAGAAAAAGATGTGATTGATTCCATTAATTCCAGCCATAGAAACAAAAAATACTTTCCTTTTATTCTTCTCAACCATAATATTAAAGCCACTGCAGATATTAGCGCATTAAAGAATAGTGATTTAATTTTTCTGGCTTTACCTTCAACTGAAGTTATTAATTATGTTAGAAAAAACAAGAAACTAATAAATAGCAATGCTATTTTAATTAACCTCGCTAAAGGCTTTGGAGATGAACATCGAACCATTATTGAATGTCTTGAGAAAACCTGTAGCAACCCTCTGGCAACTCTAAAAGGGCCGACCTTTGCCAGAGATGTAATTAATAATTTTCATACCGGTATAACGCTTGGCACCAACGATGAGCTTGCTAAAAGAACAATCACCGAACTTTTTAAAGGAACTTGTATCCATCTGGATTATTCGACGGATATTTTGGGAGTAGAGCTTATTAGTATTTTAAAGAATATTTATGCCATTGTTATGGGCATTGTTGATGCTCATTATAATTCTCCGAACTTACGATTTATGGTTTTAACAAATGCATTTCAGGAGATGAGAAGCATTTTAAAACAATTTGGAGGTAAAGAAGAAACACTGTTTAACTATTGCGGTTTTGGAGATTTTGGATTAACAGCTTTGAACGACCTCTCACGCAATAGAACAATGGGTTTGCTAATTGGAAAAGGTTTCTTAACTAAGGATATTTCGGATAAAATTTTACTTGAAGGCAGAGTTGCTGTGAATGTTTTTTGCAAAGAAATTTCTAAAAAATATTCTCTTGAAAGTTATCACATAATCTCAGAACTTTATAACGTCTTTTATAAGAATCAGAATGTTACTTCTTTCGTTAATGCGATTTTGAATAATAGGTAATTAGTGCAAATAACAGATAACAATGTCCTGTTATTAATTTATTAATTGCCGTAATAATACAAGCAGATTTTATATTCCAGCCAAATATTTCCAAAAACGTCTAAGATCTGATGATATCAGGAAACATTATTAATTCTTTCAGTTAATATTCTTTTTCTCACTTCATAAATAACATAAGCAATTAATACTAGTAAGAGGAATATGGAACTTGCCAACGAAATCGTACTACCTATATAATATGAACGTGGCTCAAATTTAAACTCAACAATATGTTCTCCAGCAGGAATTACCATCGCACGTAAAACATAGTTAGTTCTAAAATATGGAACTTGAATCCCATCGATGTATGCATTCCAACCTTTATCATAGTATATCTCAGAAAAGACCGTCAGTTGATCAGAAGAAGAAGAGTAGGAATATTTAAGGTGATTTGGCTTATAATCTGTCATTAAAATACTACCATTTTTATCTTCAGAAAAAGTTGTACTAGAAATAATTTTCTCGAATCTTTTATCAACAATAGCTGTTACTTTCGGATTAAATCCCTTCATCATGGCAATTTCCTGATCGGCATTTTCAACAATTTTATAATCATGTACAAACCAAGCATTGCCCAAAGACTTTGTATTACGTATCGGTGCACGATTTAAATCATAAATAAAATAACGGGTATTCAACATATTTATGACAGGAAGGCTCGAGAAAATTAAACTTGGTTGGTTTGAAGAGTTAATCCCTCTAATTAACTGTCGCAATTCCGGGTCAATATGGTGTTTAATCAATTCCTGATATCGGCGCAACTTTGCTGCATGATAGCCCCCAATACTTTTATGAAAAGACGATGCTCTTGCATCTGCAAATGGATTTTGCAATGGAAGTACACGATAACTTAAATCCTTATCTTTCAATATTTCCCTATCCACGATTGTTTCAGGGAACGGATTTAATACTTCACGCTTGACTTTAAAATGACTTTCATTCAAATAACGTTTATCAACCATCCAAAGGTCTGCTAGAATTAAGATACCAAGTAAGAAAATAAAGAGGTTAGTTCTTATCTTCTTTTTGTGCCAGATATATATAACTCCAGCTCCAAGTATTATAAATATAAGTGATCGTAATGCGTCAGCCCGAAGCATACTTTTACGATCTAAAATCAGACTATCCCTAAGCCATTCCGGATAGCGGGTTAGGTCGCTAGCATTGGTAAAATCAAAGAATTTTTCAGGAATAATTATAAACGGAAGTAAAATCCCTACAACAATTAACACAGACCACTTCAACCCTCTAATCCACACTTTATTATCAACTGTACCACTCAAAATATCATTCAATGCAATAATTCCAAGCAATGGCATTGCCACCTGAGCGATGACCAAGATCATACTGGGGACACGAAATTTATTGTATAAAGGTAGGTAGTCGAGTAAGAAGTCTGTAAGCCACATAATATTACTGCCCCATGACAATACTATAGATACAACTGTTGCTGAAACAAGCCACCATTTATATCTCCCTTTAACGATAAAAAGTCCTAAAACGAAGAGAAATACTATAATTGCTCCAACATATACCGGTCCTGAAGTCATAGGTTGATCTCCATGATACATACCCACTGACTGAACACTCTGACGTAAGTTCTGCACCCCTCTTTGCTGCATGACTCTATAAGTCTCTGAATCCACTTTGGGATTAATCTGACTTCCTCCTCCTTTAAAGTTAGGAATTAATAGAGTTAATGTTTCATCTATTCCATAGCTCCATTGCACAGCATAGTCCTTGTCTAATCCTGATGTTTTGTTTTTGTTACTCGATGTCAATTCAGATGGTCCACGGATGGTTTGCTTGGCATATTCATAGGTAGTCCAAAGGGAGGTGAGGTTCATACAAACAGCAATTATCGTAGCAGGAACTAAGAATCCTATTGTTTTACAGAAAGCTGATAATCGTTTTTCTTTCATTGCATATACAAACTCTGTAATGCCCAGAATGATTATCATTATTAATCCATAATATGTAATTTGGTAATGACTTGCTCTAATCTGAAGGCCTAGAAATATTGCAAATAAAACAGCACCTAATAATTGCTTACCTCTATAAGCAAGAACTACACTTCCTATAACCCCTACTAAATATCCAATCGCAATTGCCTTTGTTGAATGACCAACTGCAATTATGATAATTGAATAGGAAGAAAACGCAAAGGCAATTGCGCCTATTATTGCAAGTTTCGTGTTTATTCGAATCGATAATAACAAAAAATAGAATCCAACAAAATAAAGAAATAAAAAACTGAAAGGTCTTCCAAGAAAATAAAATAACTTACTTACCGTACTCATCAAAAAATTCTTCGGCCCAAAACTAATTTGATAGCCAGGCATACCTCCAAACATACTATTCGTCCATAATGGATTATAACCCTCTGCCTTTTGAAATAACCTAATTTCTTCAGCCATTCCTCTAGAAGTTGAATTATCATGGCCCATAATTCTTTTTCCTTCAATGGCAGGATAAAAATATGATATTGATAAAACAACAAATACAAGAATAGCAATTACAATAGGAATTGATTTGGTTAAGGTATTTTTCATTTTGTTAATTTTATAAATCAATAATCAAAATTGTATCCTATTTTACGTATGAGATAATTTCAGAAAACAATATTATCATTTCAGGTATTATTCACTTTAAGTAAATCATTGAAGCCACAATTAGATGTAAAGATAAGGTACTAATAATTAATTAACTATTCTTAATAGGACTAAAGACAATTCTGAACATCTCAGTGATAAGTTTTTTATTCAATAACAAACTTAAAAGAACAAATACTAATATGCCGCATAAAATTTGGATTATTAGGATACTCCAACTATACCCAAAACAATATCCGATAAAATAGACAATAGCACCCATTACTATTGAAACGATCATTGAAGGAAAAACGTCAGATATATATTCTCTCAACTTGTATTTTATTTTGCTTTTAATAAATATAAAAAAGAATATAAAATCGAAGAATTGCCATACTATTTTCCCAACTATTAAATAAAATAAATTAACTTCAATAAGTAAACATAAAGAAATGATGCCAATTAAA
>PIVJ01000273.1 GCA_003353955.1 Bacteroidota bacterium
TTAGTTTAAAATCTACTAATCCTTGAAAACCTTGATTTCCTCAAAGTAAATTTTTACAAGGAAGGGTTTCCCCCTCCCAGGGACTAAGTACCAAAGACTCGTTGTTCTTTCAACAACAGAGCCCCTTAATTGTAAGGTAGCGTATAAGGATATTCCTTGCCGCGTTAACGTCACGATCTGCAACGTACCCACAATCGTTACAGTGGAAGACCTTGGATGAACCAAGTTTATCGTTGATCTTTCCACAACACCCACACGTCTTGGATGTGTAAACCTCATCACATTCTACTACTTTCACCCACGGGAACAACTCAGCTTTGGCCTTCAGCATCTCACGAAACGCATAGTGAGACCACGTAACCATACTCCTCGCCGTCTTATTATTGAGCTTGCGTTTTCCCCTTTTCACCATCTTCAAAGTCTCAAACTTGGGAATCAGGACCACTTTGTAGTTCTCACACAACCAAGTAGCCATCTTGCGATGCAACTCTCTGACCAGGTGCTTGATCCTAAATAGCACCCGATGCCACGCTAGCTTGGTAGACCTACGTTTCGCTCCTTTCTTCCTCGTCCATGAAGACTGGATCTTGTCGACGACAAGACAAAGTCTATAGATCTGCTGCATGTCGTTTTTACCCCACTCTGTCGTCAACCCAGAGGCATCATAGGTAGTCTGAAAAGTACGTACACCCGGATCCAGCGCCACTATGCTTTCATGCGAGGCAGGAGCTTGGCTCTCATTCCGTTTCGCAATCTGGCGTGGCAATGCTAGAAATATACGCCCTAGTCTATCCCTAATAAACCTACCTGCTGCTTCTGCTTCTTTTGGTATCTCTTCTGCCCCATCGAGGACCTCGAGTCCAAGGAACGCGAAAGATCCCTTCTTCCTCACAAGATCCCTGGGTCGAACCTCGAAGCTTTGTTGCTTGTCTCGTTTGGATCGAAATTTGAACTTTGCCTCGTGTGTAGCATTTGGGTCCTTCTGTTTCATCTTCTTCAGCTTGGCGAAATGGGCCTTACGTGCCTTATCGAAATCACGCACGGCCACATCTTTAATCTCACAGGGAATCTCTTTCAACCAACTAGGACCATAGTTGATGGTAGCCCTAAAGTCCGCCAATCCAATTCCGCCTTGACCGATATTCCTGTACTTCCCCACAAGCATGTTATACGAGTAACGAACAGCCCCGAAATATTGCTTGAAACGTTCTTCCTGTTGTGGAGTAGGGTAAATCCTAATTCGTCGGGCACGCATAGGGTTGTCGTAGACTTTTTTCTGTTTCCCATCTTTATTTTTTTGTTTTTCCTCTTCCATCTCTACATATGCTTTCACTTCTGTCTCTGTCATCTTCATCCTTTTCTTAGCTTGTTCGTTGTCTTTCTTCGCAGCTGCTTTAATCCTTGCCTTTTCCACCACCACTCTCTTCTTCTCTTCTTCTCTTTCGATTTGCTGCAGCACGACGTCCGTTATGGGAAGCGACGAAGAGTGTTGTGACGGCAAACAGGTCGTCTGCGAGATCTCGTTCTCCTTCTTCCCCGACATTGCCATCTTTACCGTGAACCACGATCCTTGTGCCAACTTTCGAGAGGAGGAATTCCAGGAGGTCAAATCCAAGTCTAGCAAGTCTGTCCCTGTGCATGATAACAACCTCTGAGACCATTCCGTCGATCGCACGTTCCAGAAGGGTACGAAGTCCCTTCCTTTTGAAGTTGATACCGGAACCGATGTCCTTGATGAGGATGTGCTCCGGGTACGCTTTTTGGAGGTCGTCGACTTGACGTTCGAGATCTGGTTTTTGCTTGGCACTACTGACTCTTGCATAGATGTAGCCTGAACGTCTTTTTTCTTGTTCTCTAATTCCCAGCAAATTTTTGACACCATCGACACAATACATTCGTTTACCCCCCGGTGTACGTATGTGTCTAAGTCCTCCGGAGGTCGCCCATTTGCGAAGTGATGCAGATGAGACGCCATATTCGCGTTTGAATTCGAC
>PIVJ01000274.1 GCA_003353955.1 Bacteroidota bacterium
AACCTCAACATGTCCTTAATACCAAACCACTACATAACTAAAACGACTACTAATAGATAATATAACTGTAACAAATAATAATTAATAACTAAATATAATAACTATGACTAAGATCCAATTCAATACCAACTACAAAACAATCAATCAAATTACTAACAGTAACAAACTAAACAGACCAGTCCATATAATGTCAGACGGATTATACATAGACAACAGTGACATTGAAACTGTAACAAAAATACTAGACCGAGAACTAATCAAATATAAACTAAAATAAACTATGGACTATCTAAACTTTATACTGGAACTAACCTCAATACTAAACTCTAATAACATAAGACTATGACCTTACAAGATCACAACACAATCAATGAACTGATAAAGTTCTACCAGAAGAACAGAAGCGAAGCCGACTACAAGAAAGGTATACAACCTATCGACGGCCACAAGATCGACAGCCTGATGATGTCTAACTATCTCCAGGGCAAAGAGCTAGACCTAAACATATACTAATCTAAAACCAAACAAATGAGAACACCAGAACAGATCATCCAAGCCTACGCCATGGGATTACTAATGCCTGGCGAGGTAGTAAGCCAGATGAAGGATCACTACCCAGGACTGAGCCCAGTACAGATTATGAACACTATAAATACCATACTAACATGAGAGCATTCAAAAGAATACTTGCTGACCTGGCTCGAGGAGCTGGGTATGCATTAAGAAACTAAGATCACGACCTCGCGGCGCCAATGTCCGACCCTACGAAGCAATAATGCTGAGGGTCACAGCGGCAACGCCGGAGGCGTGTATAGCATAGGTGCGTATAGCACTTTTTGTATAGCATAGGAAAAACGACTCATTTTAGATAATATAGTTGTAAGAAATTAATAATAATAATTAAAATAAAATAAATAATAAAAATAAAAATAAATTAAGAAATTATTTATAACAAAGTAAAAACGACTAATAATAGATAATATAACTGAAATTAATAATTAATAACTAAATCTAATAACTATGACAAATTCAAATGAATTATTACAGAATGCACTGAAATCAATGAGCAACGAAGACAAAGCGAGGATCTTCCCACCAATCGAGCGAAAGAACTTCGTAGTCCGAGAAAGCTGGATGAATCGAAATCAAGTGATAACTTTTGTGAACAACAAAAATCAAAGAGTGACTTACAATCACGATGTGATACTCGAAGCGATGCTTCCGAAACTGAAGTTCCAAGCTTGCTGGCTTAAGCGAAAGTACTGGTCTCAAAGTACTAACTTGCCGACGAATGTGAGGCACTTGGCTACGATCGAAGAGCTAGAGTCTACTGAAAAGTAGGCTTAGGCTTCGGCCAAATGCAGACTAACTACGAATACTAATAGATAATATAATTGTAACTAATAACAACTAAATACTATGAAAAATAAATTAATAAATGAAATATGGGGCTACTGTAAACACACTCATAACTATGATGACTTTAAAGACCTACGTACAATGTCTATGGCGGAGTTAAAGACTATCCTAAATGACTGTATTGAATATAATAAATAACCTTTAAAACTATATAATATGTGGAGTAACTGTTGTGGCTCAGAGCCAAGCTATTTAAGCGACGAACTATGCGGATCGTGTCTAGAGCACGCCGTATTTGACGACGAAGACGAATATGAAACCTGTAGAAACGGTAAAGAATGGAACAAATGTGACTGCTGTTAACTAACTAAACCACACGCCTCGGTGCGTGTATAGCATAGGTATGCTCCGTCCTCAGCGGTAGGTGGATCAAGTGCACTCGCCGAAGGCGGTGTATAGCAACGCGTATAGCACGGTAAAAGGAGTGAAAAGAGTGAAAAAGGTTGCAGACCAAAAACGACCACCGTTAGATAATATATATGAATAACAAATAACACTACTATGACACTAACAACTGAAGAATTAAGGGAAGAAATTTACACCGATCTAATACAGGAAT
>PIVJ01000275.1 GCA_003353955.1 Bacteroidota bacterium
TAATTGAAAACTTGAAAATAGCTTCTCTTGGTAATGCTTCTTTCCTTGCATTTTTATTTACAATTTAGCTAAATATCAGTTATCTAAATAAGAGTTTTTGCTATATTTGTTAACAACTAACGGTGAGTTGCGCAACAGGCACAATGGGTATAGTTCATGGCGCTCAGACAGGTATAAAAACCTTAGGGTTTTCGTGTTGTTTCCTGTCCCTCGGGGACAGGAAAGCGTGCCGCAAAATGCGCCACGTAACCATAGCAAAAACGTTGTGTGGCATTTCTATCGGGGGCATGCTAAAATAAATTGATTGGCTAATAAAATAATAGTAGGTCAAAGTGAAAAAAATCGAACTTGAATAAAAATAATTAACTGTCAATAAGTTTACTCGTAATTAAAAGAAATGAAAAAAATGCACAAACTCTTGATCATTGTATCATGTTTAATAATAATTACTTCTTGTAGTTCAAGAAATAGTAAATCAGGAATTGATGTTGGAACAGTTGTCATTAAGGGAAATATTGAATTGGATGAAAGCTCTTCTAAAGTCATCTCACTTTCATATTCCAGCTCTGTTGATAGATGTGATTATGGTACAGCAATCGTTGATTCAAGTGGTAATTTTAGATTTGAATTTGAAGTATTGCATGCACAGGATGTTATTTTAAAATACCAAAAAGGTTTTACTAGATTATTTGTACAACCTTCGGATAGTCTTATATTAACATTAAATTCACTTGATTATAAAAAAGATAGATTTCCTGATTATAGCATAACAGGAAGCAATGCTCATATTTCAAAAGAGATCTTGGAATATCTTCGGTATAGAAATATTAATGATTTTTCTCCAGACATTGAGAACAAATCAGTTGAAGGCTATTTGAATGATTTGAGACATCAGATTTTTATTGAGGATTCCATTCTATCTGTATTTAATAATATTTATAATCCGAGCGCTACATTCATACTGTGGGCAAAAAAGAACATCATATATAGTAATGCAAATTACTTAATAGATTATAAGATGCATCATTATATAAATAAATCCACTTATGAAGGAGAACTATTTGATAAAAATTTATTCCCTGTTAATGATGATGACGCCATTGTTTCATCTATGTACGATTATCATTTAAAAAGTTATTCATATATAGGTTTTCAAAAAGATACATTGATAAAAAAGCTTTATAATGAAGAGAAGTATTCAAGCGCTTATAGATTAGTTCTTAGCCAAATTATTGAAAATGAAGAATCAGGAATAAGTAGAGACTTAATATGTTATCGGCTTCTATCAGAATTACTTAAAGAGTCTATTGACGATTTTTTGGGAATATATAATGATGTTCCTAAATTTATAGTTAATAAAGAACTTATTCGTTTGCTAGATGAAAGAAAGGAACAGTATGTATCCAAAGATAAATACCACATCTCAAGATTTGATCAAGAAACGAAAGAAGAAAAAGAAATTACAGGAGATATCTTTAAGGATTTAGCAGATAGGCATAAAGATAAAGTAATATATCTTGACATATGGGCTACTTGGTGCGGTCCTTGCAAAAGTGAGATCCCTTATGCTATTGAGCTACACGATTTTTATAAAAATGAAGAAATTGTATTTGTAAATCTTTGCTTGTCATCGGATAAAAATGAATGGAAAGAGACAATAAATAGTTCTCATGTAAGTGGAGAAAACTATTATTTTGACAAAATACAATCAGAATTACTTAGGAATAAACTTAAATTTCCAGGCTTCCCAACGTATATGATTATTGACAAAAATGGAAATGTCGTAGATGATAATGCACCAAGACCATCATCTAATGAAATCATTAAAAATAAACTAAATAAATTGTTAGTAGAATAGTCGAGTAGGTAAAGGGGAATCTCACCCCTAAACCTCTCTCAGAACCGTACGTGATGCTCTCACATCATACGGCTCCTCATACGCTCAAAATTAATTGATTGATAGTTCACAAGCTCA
>PIVJ01000025.1 GCA_003353955.1 Bacteroidota bacterium
GTTAAGTCACTCGTTGTAGCATAGTAATTAAAATACTTCTTTGGCGATTGCCTTGATATTATCAGAAATTCCAATCGTAAAATAATGAATAGCAGGCACTCCGAATTCTGCTAACCCTTTTGATTGGTTGATGCACCATTCTATTCCCAGTTGAAAAACAGCATCATTAGTTTTACACTTATTCAATTCCTTTACTAATCCATCAGGAATGTCAATATTAAAAACCTTAGGCAATAATAGCATGTCTTTTAAGGATGATATTGGTTTTAGTCCGGGAATAATAGGGACTTTAATTCCAATTTCCCGACAATTACTAACAAAGTTAAAATACTTTTGATTATCAAAAAACATCTGAGTTACAATATAATCTGCCCCTGCATCTACTTTATTCTTCAGATAAAGTAAATCAGTTTCCAGATTAGGTGCCTCAGTATGCTTTTCGGGATAACCGGCAACACCGATCGAAAATCCCGTAGTTGCCTTATTTTCAAGCGTTTCACCCAAATACTTTCCGTTATTCAAATCAACCACTTGCTTCACTAATTCTGATGCATTTGCATGTCCGTTTTCCTCAACCTGAAAATAATTTTGAGATGCTATAGGATCTCCCCTTAACACCAATAAATCTGTTATCCCCAGAAAGTGTAAATCAATTAGGGCATATTCAGTTGCATCTTTAGTAAATCCTCCACAAATAATATGTGGCACCACATGAACATTTGGATATTTATATTTTATGGCAGCGGCAAGAGCAACAGTACCCGGACGTTTACGAATTGTTTTTCGCTCTAATAAGCCACTTGGGTGCTTTTTATAAATATTTTCTTCCTGATGATAAGTAATATTTATATTGATGGGATTGAATTCTACAAGATTATCAATGGTTCTATAAATAGATTCGATGCTATGTCCTTTTAGTGGAGGTAATAACTCAAAAGAAAAATGGGGGGTTTCAGCTGTATCAAAATGCTCAATTACTTTCATATTCTATTATTTATAATTCAGGTTACTATTTAAATATCTTTCAATATTCTGAATACTCATATTTTTTCTCTTACTATAATCCAAAATTTGATCTTCACCTATTCTCCCAACATTAAAATACTGTGAATCAGGGTGTGACAAATAATATCCGCTTACAGTAGCGGCAGGATACATAGCGAAATTCTCAGTTAATTCCACACTTATATTCTGCTTCACATTTAATATTTCAAATAAGGTTTCTTTTTCAGAATGTTCGGGGCAAGCCGGGTATCCGGGTGCCGGTCGAATGCCCTGATATTGCTCTTTTAGTAATTTATGAATACTCAAATTTTCTTTCGGATCATATCCCCAATGCTTATTTCTAACCTCTTCATGCATCATTTCAGCAAATGCTTCCGCGAGGCGATCAGCAAGAATTTTTAACATGATTGCTTTGTAATCATCCTGTTCTTCTTCAAAATGCTTTACCCATTTCTCTATTCCAATTCCGGCAGTTACCACAAAGCCGCCAATATAATCAATCTGTGATGATGACTTGGGTTTGATGAAATCGGAGAGACACAGATTGGGATATCTAGCTGATTTTTTCTGCTGATTTCTAAGGAATCTAAACGAGTTTATGATATCTATATCTGTCTCATTATTATACAATTCAACATCTTCGCCAACAGAGTTACAAGGGAAGAATCCTATAACGCCCTCTGCTTTTACCATTCTTTTCTCAATTATCTCCTCCAATAAAAGTTGTGCATCATCAAACACTCTCTTCGCCTCATCTCCTTTTACCGGATCATCAAAAATCTCAGGGTATTTCCCATTCATCTTCCATGCATGAAAAAAGAATGTCCAATCAAGATACTTTCTTAACCGCTTGACATCAACACTTTTTACCTTCTTCACTCCTAAAAATGATGGTTTTATAGGGTAATAATTATTCCAATCCAGCTTCAATTTATTTTTTTGGGCTAGTTTAAACGAGATGTAAGTAATGTCATTCTTTCCTGCTAAGTATTTCTGATTCATCAATTCATACTCATCCTTTACCGCTTTTTTATAATCTGATTTATTCTTATCAGATAAAAGACTTGAAGTAACCGAAACTGCTTTTGAAGCATCTCTCACATGAAGTAAAGTTGGTGTGTAATTGGGTGCAATTTTTACAGCAGTATGAATTTTAGAAGTTGTTGCACCACCTATTATTATTGGAATTGTAAACCTTTGTCTTTCGAACTCTTTTGCAACTTCAACCATTTCCTCAAGAGAAGGTGTGATTAAGCCACTTAATCCAACGATATCAACCTGCTCTTTTCTAGCAACTTCAATTATTTTTTGAGCCGGAACCATTACACCTAAATCTATTACTTCATAATTATTGCAAGCCAATACAACTCCCACAATATTTTTCCCGATATCGTGTACATCTCCTTTTACAGTTGCCATTAATATTTTTGGCTGTTTGGTTTCACTGCGTCCTTTTACTTTCTCGGCTTCGATGTGCGGGAGGAGTTTTGCAACTCCTTTTTTCATAACGCGAGCACTTTTTACCACCTGTGGAAGGAACATTTTTCCTGATTCAAATAAATCTCCGACAACATTCATCCCATCCATCAACGGCCCCTCAATTATTTCTATGGCTCTTGAATAATATTGCCGAGCCTCTTCTATATCATCCTCAATAAAATCTGTAACTCCCTTAACAAGCGCATGTTTTAGCCGTTCTTGTATTGAGCCGTATCTCCATTCGTTAACCGGGACGGCTTTCTTATTTTTCGATTTAACGTTTTCTGCAAATGCCACCAGGCGCTCAGTGGCATTTTTTCTTCGATTTAAAATTACATCTTCAACCAACTTGAGCAAATCACTCGGGATTTCATCATATGTTTGAAGCATCTCTGGATTAACGATCCCCATATCTAAGCCAGCCTTTATGGCATGATACAAGAAAGATGAGTGCATGGCTTCCCTGATCACATTATTCCCCCTAAAAGAAAAAGATAGATTACTTATTCCTCCACTTACGTTCGCATGAGGTAAATTAGCTTTTATCCATTTGGTAGCTTTAATAAAATCAACAGCATAATTATTGTGTTCATCAATTCCAGTGGCAACGGTTAATATGTTGGGATCAAAAATGATGTCTTCAGGTGGGAAATTAACCTCCTTGATGAGTAATTGATAAGCTCTTTTAGAGATTTCTATTTTTCGCTCATAGCTAGATGCTTGTCCATCTTCATCAAAAGCCATAACGATAACCGCCGCACCATACAATCTAATTTTTCTTGCTTGCTCAAGAAAGGCGATTTCACCCTCTTTCAGGCTGATTGAATTTACAATCGCTTTACCTTGAACGCACTTCAATCCTGCTTCAATCACTTCCCATCTTGAAGAGTCGATCATTATTGGCAATTTCGCGATATCAGGTTCCGATGCAATCAGATTTAGGAATGTCGTCATCTCTTTAGCTGAATCTAACATGGCATCATCCATGTTAACATCCAAAATTTGAGCACCACCCTCTACCATATCGCGTGCAACCGACAAGGCTTCTTCGTACTCCTCTTCACGAATGAGCCTTGCAAATTTCATTGAGCCACTTACGTTAGTACGCTCTCCGATATTGATAAAATTGCTTTCATCATAAATCTTCAATGGTTCTAAACCACTCAAATGAAGATTTTGTTTGTGTTGATTACGTTTACGAGTTTCTGCATTTTCAACAACTTTCACGAAAGCCTTAATATGCTCAGGGGTAGTTCCGCAACATCCACCAATGATATTTACCATTCGGTTTTCGACAAATTCCTTTAGGTAGTTTGACATTATTTCAGGCGATTCGTCATATTCTCCAAATTGATTTGGAAGACCGGCATTGGGATAAACGCTAATATAATTTGATGATTTTGCAGCTAGTTCAACAAGGTATGGTCTCATTTCCTTTGCGCCCAATGAACAGTTTAATCCAATGCTTAATAAATCAATATGTGAAACTGAATGCATGAAGGCCTCAACTGTTTGACCTGAGAGTGTTCTGCCACTTGCGTCTGTAATTGTTCCGGATATCATTACAGGAATTCGCTGATTTAACTCAGTCATAATTTTATCTACCGCAACAATGGCTGCTTTCGCATTTAGCGTATCAAAAATGGTTTCTATCAAAAACAAATCAACTCCACCCATCATTAATCCTTTGGCTTGCTCATAATAATTATCAAGCATTTCATCAAAGCTTACAGCCCGATAGGCAGGATCTTCAACTTTTGGCGACATGGAGGCTGTTTTATTTGTAGGCCCAATTGCACCGGCCACATATCGGGGTTTGTCAGGATTGATATTTGTAAATTCAGCAGCAAGTGTTTTGGCTATTTCAGCTGCTCTTCGATTTATTTCGATAGCCTGATCCTGCATCTCATAATCGGCCATAGAAATTGCGCTAGCATTAAAGGTATTCGTTTCAATGATATCTGCTCCGGCTTCAAGATATACCCGATGAATATCAGCTATAATCATAGGTTGAGTAAGATTTAATAAATCATTATTCCCCTTCAGGTTTGTTGGGTGATTTAAAAATTGTTGACCACGAAAATCTGCTTCTGTCAAATGATACCCCTGAATCATAGTCCCCATGGCTCCATCCATTACCAGTATCCTGTATTCTAGTTCGTTATATATACTTTTTTGCTTAATCATTCAACTACTTTTAATGCTGTGATTATAACATTCAATTATTTAAAGAATGTGTTCTCACAAAATAAATCCCAACAAAAAGGATTAATTTCCTAAATATACATTTGATAATTCATGATATTTGTGTTTAAGTTATCATTACCCACTATAAAAGTGGATTAGGTTGTAGCACCTTAGTCCGCACATCGGATTGGTTGCTAGAGGTTCGTGGAGCCTAATCTCTCCCCTCTTCTTCATAAAACAAGCACCTCTATTGAAAGGATGGTTTGTATTTATGGCAAATGTAGAGCAGATGTGCTTAAAATACAAATTTATTTGTAATTAAATGAAGCTCCACGCCGCAAGCGGACGGGCTATCATGATGGATTCTATTTTATTTCGCCACAAGGGGCGGGGAATATAACCCACAAGATCCTGAGCGGAAGTCGAAGGATCACTTCGCCTAATTAATTTGGTTTCACAAAATCAAAATCTCACTGATTTAAATAGGATCAATAACATAAACCAACAAGTGGTCTTCAATTTGCTCGTACTTGAGTTTATACTTTGTTGTGGATTTATGCGTTGAGATCTGGGCATATGCGCATCCATTACCCTGAAAGCTAAAGGGCTCAATATTTAAATTAGTTCTGAAATCCAGGTTGCCAATTCCATGTAACTTATATAAGGTTTCCTTTGCAGACCAAATGACGTACAATTGTTCTAAAAGAGATGATGATTCATCAATAAATTTACTCTCGGCCTCAGATACAAACTTATGCCTGACTCTCAATATCCTGGGTTGAATTTTTTCTATGTCAATTCCTAATTGAGCGTTGGAACTGACGATAACAGCGACAAACTCAGCAGTGTGAGAAATAGAAATATTTCTTTCACCACAACTTAGATGAGGCTTGCCATTATCCTTATAAGTTATTGAAATCTTGTTGTCTTTAAACAATTCAGCTAAGATAAGCCGACTTGCGATCCATTGTTTTTTACGGTTCTCATTTGAGAATCTATCATAAGTTTCTATTTCTTCCTTCTGTAATGTTAATAAAGGAAGAAGTTTATTAGCGGATTCTGTGATTTTCCACACTCCAAGCTTTGTATTTCCCTGTTCTAAATCTTTAATACTAAATAAAGGCATGTTAATAAATTGAAAGTCAAAAATACAATAAAATCAAGTCCTTCACACTTATCTGTTATTCTTTGATCTTGAAAAAAGATTGATTAATTTTGCATTCCGAAAAAAACAAGACTTATAAAATGAGA
This sequence comes from Bacteroidota bacterium, assembly GCA_003353955.1. Taxonomy (GTDB): domain Bacteria; phylum Bacteroidota; class Bacteroidia; order Bacteroidales. The sequence continues at coordinate 5,923 of PIVJ01000025.1, forward strand.
AACGACATGATAGAAACGAATACCGATTATAAAATTGCTGATATCAATTTGGCGGCATTTGGGCGAAAAGAAATTGAGATCGCAGAAAAAGAGATGCCCGGTTTAATGTCAATCAGAAAAAAACATGCCGCTGAAAAGCCTTTGAAAGATGTACGAATCATGGGGTCGTTACACATGACCGTTCAAACTGCGATTCTTATTGAAACATTAGTTGAATTGGGAGCTAATGTTAGATGGGTAAGTTGTAATATATTTTCAACTCAGGATCATGCTGCTGCTGCCATTGCAGAAGCTGGCATTCCGGTCTTTGCATGGAAAGGTGAAACCCTGGAAGAGTATTGGTGGTGTACTAAGCAAGCACTTTCTTTTCCCGGAGATAAAGGACCACAACTCATTGTTGATGATGGTGGAGATGCAACATTTCTTTTACACAAAGGAGTTGAAATAGAGAATAATCCTGAGCTACTTAAAACAATTCCATCAAGTATTGAAGAAGGTGTTATCTATAAACTTTTACAAGATAGTTATTTGGAAGACACTCAAAAATGGCACAAAACGACTGCTGAATGGAAAGGGGTTTCAGAAGAAACTACTACCGGTGTTCATCGTTTGTATCAAATGTTGGAGAAAGGCGAATTATTGGTTCCTGCAATTAATGTTAACGACTCTGTTACAAAATCAAAGTTTGACAATTTATATGGTTGCCGTGAGTCGTTAGCTGATGGAATTAAGCGCGCCACTGATGTTATGATCGCCGGAAAAGTTATTGTTGTGTTGGGCTATGGGGATGTTGGTAAAGGCTGTGCTCATTCAATGAGATCATATGGTGCCAGGGTAATTGTTACTGAAATTGATCCAATCTGTGCATTGCAGGCAGCGATGGAGGGATTTAGGGTTACCACCATTGAAGAGGCATTAAAAGAAGGAGCTATTTTTGTTACCACAACCGGGAATAAAGATGTTATAACTTTCGATCACATGAGCAACATGAAAGATCAGGCCATAGTTTGTAATATCGGCCATTTTGATAATGAGATTCAGGTTGAGAAACTTGACTCATCAGCAGGTGTTATAAAAACAAACATCAAACCTCAAGTTGATAAATATTCATTCGATACAGGAAACTCAATCTTTTTATTGGCTGAAGGACGATTGGTTAATTTGGGTTGTGCCACAGGTCATCCTTCATTTGTAATGAGCAACTCTTTTAGCAATCAAACACTAGCTCAATTAGAGTTATGGAAGAACGATTATGAAATTGGGGTTTATACGCTTCCAAAGAAATTAGATGAAGAAGTTGCCAGACTACATTTAGAGCAGATTGGAGTTAAGCTTACTATTTTAACTAAAGAACAATCAGATTATGTTGGTATTCCCATTGATGGTCCTTACAAATCTGATCATTACAGATATTAGAAATAAGAAATATGATGTTAAAAAGGACGGCTAAATCAAGCTGTTCTTTTTTAGTTGTAAACATAAAGATAAACTCCATCAAAATAGGTATTGTACTGCTTTAGCCGGACCTTCGAAAGGAGTATCGTCTAATAAAATATACTTTGACCCACTACAATTATCCACCACAATTAGTCTTCTTGAATTTGACAGTTCCAAGAGAAAAAACGAAATTCCAAAAGCTGTGGTTCTTATATTTGCAGGGTATTCATTTTTGTCTTTAAAAGATACGGTAGTGCGAAAATGATTTGGAGCGCAATCATTTCTTATTATTTTTGTGAGATGGCATTTTAAGAACAGGAAAGAAAAAATCCGGAACCTATTTACGAATAGTTGAATCCTACAAGTTAGCAGGTATACCTAAACATAGAACCATCCATCCGCTTGGAAAAGCTGAGGACTATCCACCTCATCAGTTAGAGAGCACTACCAAGAAACTCCTTGAACTGGCAGGGATGAACATGGGCGAGATCATTGCAAATTCTTTTCATGAAACCAACCGGCTCAACTATGATTATGCACTGGTTATTTTAAAAAAATGTGGAAGATGTTCCAGATGGACGTTTTTGTCAACATGGCCAATAGCAGAGCTAGGCACAAGTTTGATTGGGAGGGAGCACTACAGTTAATGATTGCAGAAAGGTTGAACGAACCCTGCTCAAAACTACAGTCATTCTCAAATCAAAATGAGTATATTGGGTTTAGCACACAAACAGGCCTCCAGCATTTTTACCGCACACTTGACATACTAAACAAAGAACAGGACGCACTCAAGGCTATTCAAAAGACGGAAAGGCACATAAAACACAGGCAGTACTGGGACTATTGGTTGACAAAATGAGGAATCCCATCAGTTACGATGTATACGAAGGCAACACTTATGAAGGACATACCATGATTAAATCATTGAAGAAACTCAAGAATCATTATTCTATTGACCGTTGCATTGTTGTGGCAGACAGTGCCATGATCGGCACAGACAACCGGGACTATATTACCTGCAATGAATTGGATTGCATGCTGGGTGACAGAATAAAAAATTTGAGTATAATAGACAAAATGCTTATTAATAACCTTTGCAACCCCTGATATGCATAATACGGAGCTTTGTAGCCTCCTTTTTGTCTATTACGCCACAGAAGACAATAAAAGTGAATTATTATATATGATATCAAATGTAAATCAAGATCAATCAAAAATATTTTTCTGATGATTAGATTATTTGTGAACTTTCTTAATAAAACCCTCTACCTCGGGTATCCCACCCTGATATACCAAATAACCATTATAAGGCTCACGTTCTGTAATTTCATCGTTAATCGATTCAAGCATCATTCGCTTCACTTCAGCCGAGTTTTCCGTTTGAGCTAAGACCCAGCTTAGTTTTACCCAAGCTACTTCAGGCAACATGTTTCCTGCCGGGATAATTCCTTTTGCCATCATATCGCGTCCTGTATCATACACAAACATATGTACATATCCCCAAATAGTTTGCAAAGTCATATACATATGAACCCCTTTTTTATGCGCTCTTTCAATGGCGGGATATAATTCTTTGTTTACATGCCCCAAACCTGTTCCCACAAAAATAATCCCTTTATAGCCAGCATCAACCAAAGCATCCAAGGTACCTGGTTTCATTCCCGGATAATAATACAGCATGGTTACTTGCTCAGAAAAATAGGGTAGAATCGTCACATTTCTATCCTTACGACGCGGCTTATAATTTTTATGAATCGGCACTGTCCCTTGTCGACTGATCGTTGCAATGGGAGTATCACCGATGGTTCGGAAAGTTGATCGGTACGAAGAATGCATTTTCCGAACTCGCGTACCTTTATGTAGTAAGCCATATTCATCTGATGTTGGTCCAAACATACAAACCATCACCTCAGCAATATCAGAATGTCCGGCCGCCGTCATGGCATGCATCAGGTTTAAGGCTGCATCAGAACTAGGTCTGTCAGATGAACGTTGCGAACCCACTAAAATAATTGGAACCGGAGAATTTTGAACCATAAATGTTAAGGCTGCTCCTGTATGATGGAGGGTATCAGTTCCGTGTCCTATAACGATTCCATCTACTCCGTTTTCAATTTCTTTACCGATTGCTTTGGCGAGTGATATATATTGCTTTGGCCCCATGTTTTCACTAAAAACCGCGAAAACTTTTTCCGTCTCCAAATTGCAAATATCTGCCAACTCAGGAACCGCTCCATAAAGTTCACCGGGAGAAAAAGCAGGAATAACAGCACCCGTACGATAATCTAATCGAGAGGCAATGGTGCCACCTGTGCCAAATAGTTTTACCTTTGGTAGTCCTTCGGTATATGGGAATTCTTTCTCCGGAATCTTATAATTGGCTTTTTTATAACCGATTTCTTTCATCGCTGTAATGGTTGCAATGTTAATTCCAATATTATATCCGGTTGGGATTTTCATCACGATATGCTGATCATCATCATTTTCTGATCTGGGTAAAATTGTTCCATTAAAAGTACCTCGCGTAGTTTCAACGATTGCTTGCCCCCAAACTCGACATTTATAATTTCTCAGCGTTTTTAGTGCATCGCCTTTATATCCTTGAAAAAAATCTTCACTCATATTTATTGTCATTAAATCGCTTGTTTTACTTCCTTAGATAACTTTGATAATTCGATGTTTCCGACCGCTACATGATTTAGCTCTCCCATTATCCAATTCACTTCATTGTCTTTTCCCTGAGCACGGCAGGTTTCTTCAAATTTTTGCTTTAAGAATGGAATATGAGAGAGGATCTTTTCTGTTGAAATTTTCTTAAATTTCAATTGTTCTAATACAGAATCAAAATCCATTTTGGGATGCTCGTAAACTATGGGGATCATTTTCTTAGTAAGCTCAAATGTTATTTCATTCTTTTTCAGAAACTCAAATAATTTGAAAATGATTTCATAGTTAAATTTCTGAGCCGGCTTTATATGACCTTCAACGTATTTCAATGTTTGTCCTAAAAAGGATCCTAAAAACCGAGGATTGATCTTAAGTTCTCCGATTATTTTTTCCATAACTGGAAATAAATTCTTTTTAAAAATGAAAGTGTAGTTATCTTCAGGTACGTTCCATTTTTTTAATTGATGATATCGATCGATTATATCTGAAGGCAGATTTTTCCCTAATTCTTCGACATAGTTATTTTCGAGTGGGATGGGTGCCGAATCGGTATCGGGATACATCCGGTCCGCACCCGGGAGTACACGTTCAAATATGGTGGTTCCATCTTCAAAAGATTTACGGGTTTCATTCGGAACTTCCGTAAATGCCAACTGACATCTTTCTTCGATAGTCTCCAATGCGGTTTGAATATCTGCTTCCGGACTCCAAAAAACAAGCTGAGCATCATTCTCACCTGCATTTAATTTTAATCTTATTTCTTTCCAATCATTATCTGATATTTGAGGATTAAAACACTCTGAATGTTGCAAATTAGGTTTTTCTAAACATGCAATTACCTTCAATCTATCTGAGAAATCATCGGCAAACATTTTACCCGGTTGCATAAAATGAGATAAGATGCCTTTAAAATTTGGAAGATTGACTGCAACTATTTTATGCAATTGTTTTTTTGCTGAGATAATGGAATCGAATTTAAAATTATAAGAATGAAAGCGCAACATCTTATGGCTCATTTCCCAATCTGTTGGCTCTCCAACTCTTGAATTTAATTCTTCCTTAATTTTGAGCAAGGCCCACTGGCGGAAGCATTCGTTATGTGTTAACTCAGGAATCCATTTTGTATGCGCCACACCTTTAATTTCAACCCGGGTTCCTCCGGTACAACTCACATTTACATCCTGACGCCCTGCTCCCATTCCGGTACGAACATTTCCGGTGCTTCGATTTAAAAATCGAATATAATCACAAACTTCCTTCACCTCATCCGGATTTAACATATCAGGATAGGTTACCGTTTCAATCAAAGGCATTCCAAGCCTGTCCGTTTTAAAAGTTCGCACATGGCCTACATCCGAAATTTCCCGACAAGAATCCTCTTCCATGCTTAATTGAATCAATCGAATTTTTTTATCCTTTAACTGAAGTTCACCTTCCACACCTAAAATGCATGTACGCTGAAAACCTGTAGGAATACTTCCATCCAAATATTGCTTACGCGTAATATGTACCTCGCCAACAATATTTAATTTAGACAGCCTGGATATTTTGAGTGCGATATCCAAGGCTTCCCTGTTGATCGGAAAAGGTGGCGTATCATCCACTTCATAAGTACAGGTTGTTTGGTGCTTTAAGCGGTAAACGATTTCCTTTTTGGTTTTAAATTCCATTAAAGCCGTACCATCATACTCCCCAAGTTCACTTAAGGTTGGACGCATATGTCGGATTACTTCAGCATCATAGTCCTCACTATCATTATATAAACCGGCCGGGCAATTACAAAATAGTTTTTTTGTGGTGAGTAGTTGCTGATGAACCTCTAAGCCAGACATGAAACCGATTTCATTATAGGTTTCCTGAGTGGCATCCTTTCGGTTCACGTACCCAACATTTTCTTTACTAAGTTGATAATTTTTAAAAGGATCAAATTGGATATTTGATTTTTTATTATTGGAATTTTTCTGCATCTTCTTTAAAACTCAGTCAGGTAATTTCCCTGTTATTTCTAATGCATCAAATGTACTGATTATATCAGATAAGAGCTCCGATGTGAATAAATAAATTAACGTTTTTTCACGTAATTCCAGATTGGTGAAACGCTAAAAACACTTAGCTTAGCAAATAAATTAATTACATTTGTATTGATTAGATTATGATTTATGACTTCAAAGATTTATAGATTGTGTAACTTCAAATTTATAACAATCATTTTATTGTTCATCTCATCCGGATTATATTCTCAAAAAACATTAATTAAACATGAAGCTGACCGGTTGATCGGGGAAAATAGAGATGGGGTAATGATAAATATTTTGATAGGCAATGCTGTATTAAGACATGATTCTACTACTATTAATTGTGATAGTGCAATTTTAAATAAGGATGAAAATACTTTTGATGCCTACGATAATGTCCACATGATCATGAATGATTCAGTGGAGATTTTTAGTGATAAAATGTTTTATGATGGAGATACCAGAATAGGAGAAGTTTCTGATAATGTAATATTAATTGATAATCGCGCTACATTATATACCGATTACTTAATTTATGACAGAAATACCAAGACCGCTTATTATAATAATTACGGAAAAATTGTTGATAATAATAATGAATTGGTAAGTCACATCGGATATTTTTATACTGCCATTGATGAGTTCTTGTTTATTGAGGATGTCGTTGTTACCAACCCAGATTATATAATTAAATCCGATTCTTTACGATACAATACGGAAACAGAATTTGTTTATTTTCTGGGGCCGACAACCGTAACCGGTGAAGATGATTTTATGTTTGGCAGGGATGGCTGGTCAGACACTAGAAATAGTATAACAAGCCTTAAAGGTGATGCCTTTGTAAAACATAAGAATCATTTGCTAAAAGGAGATTCTATTTATTATGAAAAAGTAAAGGGCTTCGGACAAGTTTTTGAAAATGCAACCATGACTGACCTTGAAAAAGATGTAATGATTAAAGGTAATTTTGTTGAGTATTTCAAAGATCCGGGTTTTGCTTACGCAACGGATAGTGCACTCGCAATCATAATTGATAAATATGATTCACTGTTTTTGCACTCGGATACACTTCGTTTAGAATTTGACACAACCAACGAGGCTGAGTTTCTGTATGCTATTGATAAAGTTAAATTTTTCAGAGAAGATTTACAAGGTGCTTGCGATTTACTTGTTTACGATGTAAATGACTCAATTATTAATATGTACACAAATCCTGTATTGTGGTCAGATGCAAATCAACTTACCAGCGATTCCATTAAGATATTTATCACCAATCAAACGATGGATTCATTGGTTTTATATAATTCTGCATTTATTGTATCACAAGAAGAAGGTGAAACGACTTTTAATCAAATAAAGGGAAGGGATGTTATTGGTCACTTTTTTCAAAACGAATTGTACCAAATAAATGTTCTTGGAAATTCAGAAATCATTTATTATGTCAGAGAAGAACAAACAAACATTTTGACCGGAATCAATAAAGGCTTATCAAGTAATATGATTATCAGTTTAAAAAACAAAAAAATGCAGTCTGCATTATACACTGAACAACCTGTATTTACACTTTATAAGGTAGATGGCCTCACAGCGGACAAACAAAAACTTGATGGATTTATGTGGCTAATAAACCAACGTCCTTTAACTAAGGATGAGATCTTTATAAGAAATTAAAAGATAGAAAACTTCACATATCGCTTGGGATTTTTCTTAATATCTTCTAGCAGTTTATTAAGACTTGATGCAGAATTCTCTAATTGAAGATATAACGAATCACTCTGTAGTATTTTCCCTATTGATCCTTCCCCATTATTTAATTTTTCAATAATTAACTGTAAATCCTGCATTGATTTACCAACATTTGTGAATGTGTTCGCAATATCCGCCTTGGCAAGTGAATCACTTACTGATGAAAAATTGGAAAGAATATTGCTTATATTCTCCTCATTGTCGTCTAAATTATGACTGATGGATTCAACGTGTTCAATAATCATTGAGAGGCGGCTTGCTTCATAAGTAATCAACGTATCCATTTTTGAGGTAGAATGTTGAAGGGTTCTAAATGTTTTTTCGATACTCTCAAAACTACTGGCCAAATTATCGCGTGCACTGGTGTTAAATATGGTTTGGAAGATGGTGACCATCGAATCAAGTGAGCTCATTAAATTCTCAGCTTTTCTTTTAAGAGGTTCAACTTGTCTGTTTACCTCATCGCGAAGTGTACCTTCGATATCAGAAAATAATGTATCCCCACTCAGTGCTAATTCTTGAGCATTACCAATATTTATTGAAACTTCTTTTGATCCCATTAATCCTGAACTGAAGATGCGAGCAATTGAATTTTTCGGGATGGGGAAATTATCTTCAATCGATAACACAACAATTATCTTCCCGGTATTAGATTCATCAAAATATACGTCCTTCACTTGTCCCACCTTTAACCCATGAATGGATATACTATTTGCTTTAGTAAGCCCATCTATTTCATCGTAAACGGCATAATAGATGCGTTCCTTAATAAGAATATTTTTCCCTTTTAAAAAGTTATAGCCCCAAATTAGCAAGGCAACACTAATTATGAATAAAAAACCAACTTTAACTTCACGAGATTTTTTCAAAATAGATAGTTTTAATAACAAATGTACTTAATTTTCAGTCAGTTTTCGTGCTTTATCAATGGAAATACGGTTACCATTCTGTATTGCTACAACGAAAGCATCTTTAAATTTCCCCTTTCGTAATTTCAATTTTAACTTATTCATCTTATCAAATGAACTTTCTTTACCAGTACAATATTTAAACAAGCCATTATGCTTATACTGAAACATGTCTTTCAATCCTTTGAAATATGTAGATTCTAAACTTATTTCTTTATCCGTAGAAAAAACCTGCACTCTGAATATTATTTCTCCTTGTAACGAGGATGAATCCGTCTGTTTTATGTGTTGTACCGCTCTCTTCGCCAGATTTCTTGATTCTTCAATTTCCAGTTTATATTGTTTAAATGCTCTGTAAATTGCAGAAGCAACATATGTTTGACCATCCTTGCTTAGCAAAAAATGCTCATCATTTGCATTGCTGATATATCCTGTTTCAACAAGAATCCCAGGCATGGTTATCCGGTATAATATCAAAAATCCCGCTTGTAAAACACCCCGGTCTCTCAAACCAACCCGATCTTTAAATTGCTTCTGGACTTTAGAAGCAATGTCAATACTGTGATCTAAATGTGCATTCTGATATAAACTAAAAATTATATAAGCTTCGGGAGAATTAGGATTAAATCCTTCATAATTTTCAGAGTAATTATCTTCTTGTAGGATTGATGCATTCTCTAATTTCGCAACTTCTAAGTTCGCCTGACTTTTGTGCAAACCCATTATATAAGTTTCCGAACCAGAAATTTTATTCGATATGTTTGAATTACAATGGATAGAAATAAACAAATCTGCATTATTCTCATTGGCTATTTTTGCTCTTTTATGCAATGGGATAAACACATCGGTTTTGCGTGTATAAATTACCCTGACATCAGGAAGTTTTTTTTCAATATAGCTACCCAATTTTAATGCAATCGCCAGGTTTATATTCTTCTCATACGAATTCTTTCCAACTGCACCTGGGTCCTTGCCTCCATGTCCTGCATCAATTACAATAGTTCGAATTAAACCGTCGGTAATACTATAGCTGTCTTTAACAAAGATTATGTAAAGAACGGCGAGTGAGAAAAGAATAATAATTCGCTTCATCTATTCAGTCCATTTTAACATCTATTAGGTTTTATTTAATAGATTTGATAACTACATTTGCATAGATCTTGCTTTATCGCAAGTGTTACAAACAAAAGTAATATTTAATAATTATCATATTTTATAAATTGTTTGCCAAATTATTAACAGGCTTATTGAGTAAAACATTGTCTGCGTTTTTTATAGTGTTATTTTTGAGTTTCCCTTCTTTAGCTCAAGATACCGTTACAAGAAATGTGCTTGATACAGCAGTGCCCCAGATGATTAATGATTCGCCTGATACCATTATAGTACGTGGTGCTCCGCAATTGGGTCTCGACGCGAATGTTGAATATCAATCCAAAGATTCTATCCGCTTTAATATGATAAGTTCAGAAGTGTTTATGTATGGAAATGCCGAGATTAAATATGATAAAATAGATTTGGATGCTGCATTTGTTAAAATTGACTTTATTGCGAATGAGCTGGAAGCAGAAGGAGTAAAAGACTCAACCGGTAAACTTATTGGAAATCCAGTCTTTACTCAAGAAGATAAGGTATATAATTCCAAGTACATGAAGTATAATTATGTTACTAAAAAAGGATATATAAAAGATGTGATTACAGAAGAAGGAGAGGGCTTATTACATGGCAAAGAAATAAAGAAACTCGCGAATGACGAAATACTTCTTAAATCCGGAATTTTTACTACCTGTACAAATGAAGATCACCCTCATTTCGGAATAAAGTTTAACAAAGCAAAGGCTATCCAAGGGAAGAAAATGATTACAGGTCCTGCTCATTTGGTTATCGAAGGTGTATCAACGCCTTTGATAGTACCTTTTGGAATGTTCCCCAATAAAACGGGGCAACGTTCCGGAATAGTTATGCCAAGATATGGTGAAGCTGCTAATCGTGGGTTTTTTCTTGAAGATGGTGGATATTATTGGGCTATTAATGATTATTTCACTTTCAAAATAACCGGTGATATTTACTCTAGCGGAAGTTGGTCTATTAATCCGGTGTTTAATTATAAAAAACGATATAAGTTTCAAGGATCACTGAATTTGAGTTACGCAATTAACAAAACAGGATTCGATAATCAAGATGTGAATAAAGATTTCTCCATCAGATGGTCTCATAGCCAGGATGCGAAAGCACATCCTAATAGTCGATTTTCAGCAAATGTAAATATTGTGAGTAGAAAATCTAATTTTTTCAACCCAACTACTACTCAAGATTTTTTAAGCAATGAATTTTCTTCCAGTATTTCTTATCAAACAACCATTGCAAAGAAACTTAACTTGAGTGCCAGTGCACAGCATAGCCAAAACACGCAAACTAAAAAAGTTACGCTGTCCTTACCTAATATTAATTTATCGGCTAATCGATTTTATCCTTTCAGAAAAAAAGGAAAGACCGGAGCATTAAAATGGTATGATAATATCAACATGAATTATAGTATGAATGCGAGAAATACAGTTAGTATAGCTGATTCTTTACTATTCCAGCCCGAGATGTTTTCTCAGATAAAAAATGGAATACAGCATTCTATGACAATCAGCAGTACAGTGAAGATATTAGATGTTTTTAACTTAACTACAAGTGCACCAATTATTGACCGTATGTATTTTAATCGAACCGAGAAACATTTGGTTACTGCAACGGATGAGGATGGTAAGGATGCAAGTTATGTACAAGCAGATACTATACCTGGATTTTATAATTTAATTGATTTTAGATTTTCAGCCAATATTAACACAACATTTTATGGTCAAAAGAACTTTGAGAAAGGTGCATTAAGAGCCATTCGCCACGTCATTAAACCTACTGTTGGTTTCAGTTATACACCTGATTTTAGTACAGATGGTTGGGGTTATTATGATTATCATTACACCAATGATGATCATACCGATAGTACTCAATATTCGTATTATGATAATCAGATATATGGCAAGCCTTCTAATCGAGAATCGGGAAGCATAACTTTCGGGATTGCAAATAACCTGGAAATAAAAGTACGTTCCAGAAAAGACACCATTAATGGACTAAAGAAAATTGCACTCATTGATCAATTTACGATATCAACTTCCTATGACGTGGCTAAAGATTCGATAAATTGGGCGCCGATCACAATGAGTGGACGAACCAAATTATTTAAGAAAATTAATCTTGATTACTCGAGCACATGGAGTGTGTATGCTGCAGACTCCAATGGTAATAATATCAGGCAATCTGAATGGAAGGTTAACAAAAAGTTACTTCGATTAACGAAGACATCGTGGAGATTTGGATTGAGCTTTTCGCTCACATCAAAAACAAAGAAAAATTCCAGCAACGCAGCGGGTAAAGTTGAAGGCGAGGGGTTGAATAAAGAGAATATTACTAAACGAACATCTGATTTTGGTACACCTGCAGAGTTAAGGGCAATTAATGAAAATCCGGATCAATACGTAGATTGGGATATCCCCTGGACATTGAACATTCGGTATAATTTTAATTATTCAAGTAATATCGAGTATGAAAACATGGAAAAAATTAAAAACCCAGCTACTGTTCGTCAAACCCTGAGTTTTGATGGAAATATCAGTTTAACTCCAAAATGGAAGCTTGAGTTCAGCTCTGGGTATGACTTTAAAAATAGAGAAATAGCTCATACCAACTTTCGTATTCTTCGCGATTTACATTGCTGGAGCATGAATTTTAGTTGGATTCCATTTGGAACTCGAAAAAGTTGGAGCTTTAGCCTTCAAGTGAAATCTTCTGTTTTAAAAGATTTAAAATTGGATAAAAAGAAAGACTTTAGAGATAACCTCTAATCCGATTCGAGGCATACTGGACACCCCTGATCGGAATGAAATATTAATGGTAGATGAATTTCTCTATGTTGGCAAGTCATATTCCAGACCGGAATAACCGTGTTGTTGGTATTCATGAAAGACATGAATGATTATGCAGTAATTAACAAAGTATACGGAGAATATTCTCACTATGAATCACCGGAAGGATATATTGCATTACAATTAGAAACTCAGAAATCAAGTATTTACAGAGAGGTTCAACGTAGTTCATGCAAACGTGGGAGTTATATTCTTCTTACGCCCAAATACTTTGTAAAGAACGTAAAGGACGCTTTAAACGCAAACGCTCTTTTAATTTGGACAAGGAAAAACTTGTTAAGAGATATATTGAGAAGGAACAGTGGTCTCCAGAACAGATCGTTGGATATTGCAGAAAGGAGAATATTTCTATGGTAAGTCATGAGCGTATTTACCAGTATATAAGATTGGATAAGAAGCAAGGAGGCAATATTTACAAACATCCCAGACATCGCTTAAAACACCGTAAACGTCCTGTAGCAGGAAAGCATATCTCAATAAAGAATAGAATTTCAATAGATCAACGCCCGGATATCACAAATGACAAAAATCGTTTTGGAGATTGGGAGATAGATCCTATTATCGGGAAAGATGGAAAGGGAGCAATTGTTACAATTATTGGTATAATAGACAAAATGGTTGTTTCTTTTGTGATGAGAAAGCTACCTGAAGGTAAAAATGCTGTTGGCCTGACTGATAATGTCATAGATATGTTATTGCCGTATAAAAACGCTGTTCATTCTATCACTTCTGACAATGGAACTGAATTCGCTGAACATCAAAAAATCAGACTTTAACAATTATGATGACACCTATATTATTGAAATTCAACACAAAATCAACCGAAGACCAAGAAAAAATATTAATTTCAATTCTCCCAAAAAACTATTTTATAATTTAGCTGCATAATTTGTCGCATTTGTGAGTTGAATCTACGATGTTCATTATTCATTCACTGAATTTTATTTCATAAATTCTTTTTAATACTTTTGCCTCAAAATATAATATTGATTATGAAGAAAGTATTGGGAATGGGTAATGCCTTAGTAGATATTGTGATCCAAATTGAGAAAGATGAAATATTAGATATACTTGAATTACCTAAAGGAAGCATGCAATTGGTTAATAAAGACCGCTCTGAAAGAGTACTTAATGCCACAAAAGATCTAGATCGGAAATTAAAATCCGGTGGAAGTGCTGCAAATACAATTACCGGTTTAGCCCAACTCGGATTAACGACCTCATTTATTGCAAAAATTTCTAATGATGAAATGGGCAACCTTTTTAAATCAGATCTGATACAAAGTCGGATAGAGCCTAAATTGCAATATTCCACAACAGATACAGGTACAGCAGTTACTTTAATTAGTGAAGATTCCGAACGTACTTTCGCCACACATTTGGGCGCTTCCGTTGAATTATCAGCTTCTGATTTAGTAAATGAACTTTTTATTGATGCGGACTTTTTCTATATCGAAGGTTATTTGGTGCAAAACCATGACTTGCTTGAAAAGGCCGTTACCCTGGCTAAAAATAACAATCTAAAAATCTTTCTTGATTTAGCTAGCTATAATGTTGTTGAAGAAAATATTGACTTTTTAAAACACATCGTTTCCAACTATGTGGATGTTATTTTTGCGAACGAAGAAGAAGCAAAAGCATTTACAGGCAAAAACCCAAAAGAGGCATTATACGAATTAAGTAAATATTGTGAAATAGTCGTTGTTAAAATTGGTGTAGAAGGATCCTTAATATTAAAGAATAACCAACTTTCAGAAGTTGAAGTTATTGAAGTAAAAAGTATTGATACAACCGGTGCCGGAGATTTATATGCCGCAGGTTTTATCTTCGGATTGGCAAACAATGTAAGCATAGAAACATGCGGTAAATTAGGATCGTTACTATCCGGAAAAGTGATAGAGAATCTGGGAGCTAAAATTCATTCAGATGCTTGGCCTTCCATCATTCAAACTGCAAACAAATATCTTATCTAGAATCCATTCAAATACTAACATTTTCTTTTTATTATTGCACAGATTTTCATACTTTTGAAGCCGTTTTGAGGGGATTTATAGAAGAAATTTATTAAATAAATTAAGATGAAGGTATATCAAACTAATGAAATAAAAAACCTGGCACTTATCGGGGGTGCTAAAACAGGGAAGACCACTTTAGCTGAATCGATGTTATTTGAAGGTGGAGTGATTAAAAGGAGAGGAAGTATTGACGATAAAAATACTATTTCCGATTATCGTGAAATTGAATTAGAACGTCAAAATTCTGTGTCATCAACAGTTTTATTCGCCGAATATGCCGGAAAGAAAATAAATTTTATTGATACGCCCGGTTTCGATGATTTTACCGGCGAGGTAGTTGCGGCACTAAAAGTAGTTGATACCGGTGTAATGGTAATCAATGCTCAAAATGGCGTTGAGGTTGGAACTGAGATCTCGTGGAGATATGCTACACAAAATAATACGCCTATTATTTTTGCTATTAATCATTTGGAATATGAAAATTCAAATTTTGATGAAACTATCCGTCAATTAAAAACACAGTTTGGAGGAAGTTGTACGGTATGCCAATATCCTGTTAATCCGGGATTGGGATTTAATGCAATCATAGATTTAATTCAGATGAAAATGTATAAATTCAGTAATGACGGTAAACCCGAAATTATTGATATACCCGATAATGAGAAAGAAAAAGCAGAAGAACTTCAGGCAGCCATGATTGAAGATTTGGCAGCATCAGATGAGGACCTCATGGAAAAGTTCTTTGAAGCAGGAACCTTGGCAGAAAGCGAAATGCAACAAGGATTAAAAGTTGGGTTAACCACTCGTAGTATGTTCCCGATTTTATGTATAAATGCCAAGCATAATATGGGTGTTGCACGATTAATGCAATTCATCACTAATAATGTACCGGGACCTGATGAGGTAGCTGCTGTTAAAACTGAGGATGGTAAAGAAATTGAATGCAATGCTTCCGGTGCCACGTCGGCTTTTATTTTTAAAACTTCTATTGAACCACATCTTGGCGAAGTTGCGTATTTTAAAATTACTGCCGGTTCGATTACGGAAGGATCTGATGTGGTAAACAGTATTAGTGGTTCAAAGGAAAGAATTTCACAAATCATGATAACAGCCGGTAAAAACCGTGAAAAAGTTGCCAAAATTGTTGCCGGTGACATAGGTTCTACCATCAAGCTTAAGAACTCTCGAACTAATTCAAGCCTTACTACATCAAAAAATACAAATGATGTAGCTGCACCCATTGTCTTTCCTGATCCCAAATTCAGGGTTGCGATTAAAGCTGTTAATACTGCAGACGATGAGAAACTTGGTGCTATTTTAAATGAGATGCATCGGGTTGATCAAACCTTATTGGTAAATTATTCGAAAGAATTGAAGCAAATGATTTTGCAGGGACAAGGTGAATTACACCTAAATATCACAAAGTGGCAATTGGAAACTATTGAGAAAATTCCGGTGGAATACTTAGCTCCCAAAATTCCATATCGTGAAACCATTACCAAAGATGCAAAATCAATGTATCGCCATAAAAAGCAATCGGGGGGTGCCGGACAATTTGGAGAAGTACATATGCTTATCCAACCCTATTCAGAAGATATGGAAAACCAAAAAGAATTTCCAATTCGTGGCGTTGATGAAGAACAACTGGAATGGGGTGGTAAACTAATCATGAATAAATGCATTGTAGGTGGTGCAATTGATGCACGTTTCATGCCGGCAATTATGAAAGGTTTGATGGAAAAAATGGTGGAAGGCCCACTAACCGGTTCTTATGCAAGAGACATTGTCGTTAATATTTACGACGGTAAAATGCACCCCGTTGATTCTAATGAGATTTCTTTTAAACTGGCTGCCCGTCATGCTTTCAAGGATGCTTTTAAAAATGCCGGACCGAAAATTCTGGAACCTATTTATGATGTTGAAGTATTGGTTCCTGAAGACAAAATGGGTGATGTAATGACCGATCTTCAAGGACGCCGTGCAATTATCATGGGAATGGACGCCGAAGGTAATTACCAGAAAATTAATGCTAAAGTTCCGTTGGCAGAAATGAACCGATACTCAACAGCTTTGAGTTCGATTACTTCAGGCCGTGCGATGTATGGGATGAAATTCATTGAATACACACAAGTTCCGGGTGATATTCAGGATAAATTATTGAAAGAATACGAAGAGGGTCAGGAAGAAGATTAAATCAGTGAGACTTTTATTTTGTGAAACAAAATAAATTAAGCAAGGTGATCCTGAAAGCCGAAGAACCTTGTGGGTTATATTCCCCGCTCCTTGGGACGAAACAAAATAGAATCCATCATGACAGCCCGTCCGCTTGCGGCGGGAAGCTTCATTCTTTATTTAGAGTCTGTTTCACGGATATGAGATAAAGCAGAATTTTAAGAATATTTATCTTTCCCAAACTATTTTTATAAAAATAGCCTCATTGAAACTGGTGCCATTTATCTCCACAAGTCCGGCAATTCCTCCTAGGTGGCCAAGCATATTGCAATCTTCATCGATGACGTCAGAGAACATATCTGCACCGCAAGTACCCGGATCAAACACATATACTTTTTCGTCCATGAACAGGTATTCCTTCACATTGGCTCCATCTGCACATGCATGATCACCATTTCTAAATTCATTGATTTGTTCTTCCAAACAATCTGATAAATCAAGATTATCTTTCTGGCAAGCCATCATTGTTATTGAAAATAATACAATAAGAAGATATGATTTTTTCATTACGTAAGGATTAGTATTAATTGTACATTTTAGTTTTGAAACGCGATACATTTATGATGAATAAACCATGATATAGGTTACGTGAACAATTGAATAAATTTCATCTGATAAGAATTTAATTTGTTTTAATAAAATAAATTCAAAATCTCTGCTCGATCTTGATCGGTAAGCTTATGATTTACACCACTTACTTTGTTCAAATTCATTAGTTTTAGTATTTCTTTCTTGCTTTCATTTCCGGCGGAAATATCTCTTAATCTTATCGGGCAATCAATGGATCTAAAAAAATTTTCAAATGCTGTGATCGTTTCATCAGCGGTATTTACACCAAATATATTCTTCCCTAAAAAGGCAATTCGTTCAGGAATAATTTCTTTATGGAATTTTAACCAGGCCGGAATAACAATAGTTAAACTTGCACCATGTGGCGTATCATAAAGTAGTGATAAAATATGCCCGATGCTATGTACGCCCCAATCACCAGATACCCGACCAGGCATCGTTGATTTATTCAATGCCATTGTTGCAGCATACATTATTTTTGCTCTCAAATCGTAATTGTCGAGATTCTCCAATAAGTCCTTTCCATAGTCGATAGCTTCCTTATTTATTGAAAAAACCAGGCGATCAGATAGGCTTGCATTCCCTTCTCCAAAATATGCTTCATGACAATGGGCCACTAAATCAGCAATTCCGTAAGCAGTATAATCTCTTGGAACCGTAAAGGTATTTTGAGGATCAAGAAATGAGTGCTTATTATAAATTAAGTCATGGCCATAACCCAGTTTTTGTTGAGTTTTCTTATTTTGAATCACTGCAAAAGGATTCATTTCGGTGCCTGTTGCCGCTATGGTTAGCACAGAAATTAATGGGATCGCTTTTTCGGGTTGTGCTTTTCCTGAATAAAAATCCCATCCCGTATGACTTACAGGAATCGTAATCGAAATGATTTTAGCCGAATCGATCACGCTACCACCCCCAACAGCCAAAATTACATCCACTTTATTTTTTCTTCCCAATTCAGTCGCGTTATCCACATCTTCAATAATCGGATTTGGCTTAATACCGGAATATTCAAAAACCTCAGCATTGATGCTTTTTAACTGATGAATGGTTTTTTCGTAAATGCCATTTCTTTTAATTGATCCACCACCATAAACCAATAATACGCGGGATCCAAATTCTTTTAGGGCTGAACCCAATCCATCCATTACGTCTTTCCCAAAATGAAGCTTCGTGGGATTATATGCTATAAAATTTTCCATTATTTAAAAATTAATTTCTACAAAAAAACAGGTGGTAATTCCTCCTCCATAAACAAAACTAACAAAAAAGAGGCCATCACAGATGACCTCCTTTCACTTACTAACCAAACGAGAACCTATTATTTTTCCTCTTCAAATTGAAAATTCCTTGCTTTAGCTTGGGTTTTAACCGATTGAATAATGGCTTGATCGAGCATTTTACCTGAATTATTTGCACTTTGCTTTATAACAAATAGATCTCTCTTTTTACTTAAATTATTGATTTCTGACATAATTTCTTTACGCTCTTTCTGTTTTGCTTCAATATATATTTTCTTTTCTTTTATGGACATGTTTTTCATTTCCTCAGGAAGTTCTTTAGGTGATAATGCCTCCAAATCAAAACCTTCTTCTTCACTCGCATCAACCAAGTCCCATTGCACATTTTTATACACCGATTTACTTTTTGACGCGGTTCTTTTAATAGCTACTTCCGCATTCATTGAACGTGCATTATTATCCTGCTCCGCTTGGCGTATTAAATAACTATCCCCCTTCTCGCCATAGGCGATATAGGTTTTGTTCAAACGACCATTAAGTTTCAATATCCGCTCATCATAAGGAGACTTGATATAAATATATTGACGATCCTGATCAATATTCATATACTCGCCACCGCTAATAGAAGCACCTTCTTTCCAATGGGTTTGAACACCTTCATTGAAATTTCCACAATAGATGGTATTTACGGTAATGTCTTTATCACGAGTAGTGTTACATACTTCTCGAAAGCTTACATTTCCCTGATCAAATGGTTCGTTTCCGGCGATAAAAATGAGCTTTAAATCATTGGGGTAATCTTCCCAATCAAGTTCTTTTAAAGCAGATTCAATCACTTGCCCACAGAATTCACTGCCTCCATCAGTTTTTAATGCAAACAGTTTTTTAGAAATAAGGTCTAAATCCCCGGTGAATTGGGTTAGCAGACGTATGTATCCTTCACGCATTGGTAAACGATCATTCCCATATTCGTACAATGCAATCTGAAGATCGGGAGTTTCACCATTACATTTTGCAGTTGCTAGCTCATTTACCACACTCCATAGTTGTGATTTCGCCTGGTCGATTAAACCGTCCATGCTATTACTGGTGTCAAGGATTAGCGCTACTTTAATTGAAGTAGTTGCGTTGAGCCTGAAAGAGAGCACTGTGATAATAAGAAGGCTGATTAAAGCCAGTTTAAATTTTTTCATCTGTTTGTTTTTTTATCGGTCAGATGGAACATCCATGTTTTAGTCATTCCCTTGTGTGAAAAATAATTCTTATGGATGTTTCATGATGCGATTATTTCTCCTGAAGCTTCAAAAGCTATGCCAAAGTCTTGATTATCTAGTAATGACCTAATATCAAATCATAAAGAAACGTAAATTACAAAGCTCATTAGCTAACTAATAGCACCACTTCCCAGGCAAATTTTTTCGTCTTCATTATAAATTACACCAAACTGACCGGCTGCAATGCCTGCAATCTTTTCGTCTGAATCAATGACGAATAAATCGCCCTTTTTAACCAAAGTGCCTCCTGAAAATTCCGGCGTATGCCTGATTTTAAATTTTATTCTTTTCGGACTGGAATAATCCTGATCGGGCTTTTCATTAATAAATTGAAAATGTTTCAAGTTAACGATATTACCATATTGCGAGGTGGGATCATAGCCATTAGAAACATAAATGATGTTTTGTTCGGTATCTTTTTTTACTACAAACCATGGTCCCTGACTAAGGCCTAATCCTTTACGCTGACCAATGGTGTGAAACCAAAAACCTTTATGCTGTCCAAGTTTCTTTCCTGTTTCAAATTCAATTATATCTCCGGATTTTTCACCTACATATTTTCGAATAAAATCATTGTAATTTATTTTACCCAGAAAACAGATCCCCTGACTATCGGGCCGGTTGGCACTTGGTAATTTCATTTCCACCGCCAATCTTCGAACTTCACTTTTTTGTAAATCCCCGATAGGGAAAATCAATTTATTAACTTGCTGCTGAGTAATCTGTCCTAAAAAATAAGTTTGATCTTTACGTTTATCTGCTGATGTAGCTAAATATTTCTTATTATTGATGGATTTAATTTTGGCATAATGACCGGTTGAGATCAAATCAAAATCTTTACCGTATTGCTCTTCAAAGGCACCAAATTTAATCATGCGATTACACATCACATCCGGGTTGGGTGTCAATCCTTTTTTTACTTCATCCAAGGTATAGCTGATAACCCGCTCCCAATATATTTTCTGTAAGTCGACAATTTCAAATTTTAATTTGTACTTATTGGCAATAAAAGCGGTGATTTCTATATCTTCTTCTGAGGAACAATCCAAATAGCCCGGCTCATTTTCCATTCCAATTTTTATATAGAAGATAGTTGGATTATATCCCATTTGTACTAATCTGGGAATCGTTACCGAGCTATCAACTCCACCAGAAACTAGTGCTGCAATATTCATTCAAAAAAAATTTGCAAAGTTAGATTTAGAAAAGGCATCCTGAACTGATCGGGATGCCTTTTATTCAGTTTGAATATTTTTATATTATTCCTTTTTTATGCTTTTCACCAATAGCTTTTAACATATCCTGAGTCATTGCATCCAAATCATAGCTTGGCTTCCACCCCCATTCTTTTCTGGCTGCACTGTCATCAACTGAGTTTGGCCAAGTGTCGGCGATCTCCTGTCGAAAGTCAGGCTTATATTCAACTTCAAAATCAGGGATATACTTTTTAATAGAGGCAGCCAATTCTCCGGCTGTAAAACTCATGGCTCCAACATTAAAGTCAGAATGATGCTTTAAATCACCAAAGTCGGCCTCAAATAAATCAATGGTCGCCTTTAAACAATCAGGCATATACATCATTGGCAAACGGGTGTTTTCCTTAACGAAACAGGTATATTTCTTGTATTTTACCGCATCATAAAAAATTGCTACAGCATAATCGGTGGTTCCTCCTCCGGGTAAAGTTCCATTGCTAATTATACCCGGATATCTCAGGCCTCTTACATCCAGCCCGTATCTTTTAACATAATAATTGCCCAATAATTCGCCTGTAACTTTAGTAACACCATACATGGTAGTTGGTCGAAGAATGGTTTTTTGAGGGGTATTATCGACAGGTGTTTCCGGACCGAAAACTGCAATTGAACTGGGAATCATCACTTGTTCAATCCCTATTATTCTGGCAACTTCTAAAATAGTTAATATTCCATTCATATTAACATCCCAGGCAAGCATAGGTTTTTTTTCACCTATCGCAGAAAGTATTGCTGCTAAGTTAATGATGTGCGTAATTTGGAATTTATTACAGATATCTTCAAGAGCCATCCTGTCTGTAATATCCAAGATTTCAAAAATTCCGTTTTCAGTGAGTTTTTTTCCAGCATCTGAGCATTTATCAGTTGCTATTACCTGTTCATTTCCGTAAATGTTTCTCAACATAATAACCAGTTCTGAACCGATTTGACCGGCTGATCCTATGACTAAGATTTTCTTCATCCAGGCGACTAATTTAAATTGTCATTATTGTAACAAGACCGTTGCAAATGTAATTATTTTTGCCCTTAAATAGGCTATTCAAAATAAATCATGGGCAAAAAAATATATCTTTGCCAATATCATTTAAATTGGTAACTATTTTTTAAAACGTAATGAATGTTTAAGATATGTACGGTAAAATTAAAGACCACCTTCAAAAAGAAATTGCCGGTATAAAAGAAGCTGGTTTATACAAAAACGAACGCATCATTACGACTCCGCAGAAAGCAGATATTTCAGTGAGTACAGGAGAGAATGTATTAAATTTTTGTGCTAATAATTACTTGGGATTATCAAATCATCCGCGACTGGTTGAGGCTGCAAAAAGAGGCTTGGATTCTCATGGATACGGAATGTCATCAGTACGATTTATTTGTGGAACACAAGATGTTCACAAAACCCTTGAGGAAAAAATATCTAAATTCTTCGGAACGGAAGATACGATTTTATATGCAGCTTGTTTCGACGCCAACGGTGGCGTATTCGAACCACTTCTTACAGCAGAAGACGCAATCATTTCGGATTCCTTGAATCATGCTTCAATTATTGATGGCGTTCGACTTTGTAAAGCACAGCGTTATCGTTATGCCAATGCAGACATGACTGATCTGAAAGAGAAACTTAAAGAAGCTCAGGCACAACGATTCAGAATTATTGTAACTGATGGTGTTTTCTCGATGGATGGAAATGTTGCTCCGATGGATAAAATCATTGAATTAGCCGAAAAATATGACGCTATGGTAATGGTTGATGAATGTCATTCAGCTGGTGTAGTTGGAAAAACAGGGCGTGGTGTAACAGAATTATTTGATATCAGGGGTAAGGTTGATATTATTACCGGAACCTTAGGAAAAGCATTTGGTGGTGCCATCGGTGGTTTTACAACCGGTAAAAAAGAAATCATTGAAATGTTGCGTCAACGCTCTCGACCCTATTTGTTTTCAAATTCAATTCCTCCATCAATAGCAAGTGCTGGTATAGAGATGTTTGAGATGATGGCTGAAACGGCTGATTTACAAGATAAACTTCATGAAAATACTAAATACTTTGTAAAAAAAATATTAGCAGCAGGATTTGATATTAAACCAACAAAATCTGCGATTTGTGCAGTTATGCTTTACGATGCTAAGCTATCACAGGAAATGGCAGCAAATCTTCTTAATGAGGGAGTTTATGTAATCGGATTTTATTTTCCGGTGGTTCCAAAAGATCAGGCACGTATCCGTGTTCAGTTATCAGCAGGGCATGAGCGAGTACACTTGGACAAATGTATTGCTGCCTTTACAAAGGTAGGCAAAGAATTAGGCGTTTTAAAATAATTAAAAACGAATAACTATTCTCAGCCTATCCTGAGTCCGGGATGGGCTTATTTGTTTTAAACACATTCTAATGAATTCTTAGTAATTTTGTTAAGTTCTCATGCATCTAAAACTTCATCAATGAAAAACAATCTGTTAATTTATAATACACTTACACGAAAAAAAGAAATCTTCATTCCAATAAAAGCTTCACTTATTGGGATGTATGTTTGTGGTCCGACTGTTTATGGAGATGCACATTTGGGGCATGCAAGACCGGCTATTACTTTTGATTTAATTTTTCGTTATTTATTATATCTAGGATACAAAGTTCGGTATGTAAGAAATATTACCGATGTCGGCCATTTGGAAACAGATACAGATGATGGCGAAGATAAAATTGCCAAAAAAGCACGCCTCGAAAAATTGGAGCCAATGGAAGTGGTACAGTTTTATACTGACCGTTACCATGAAAATATGAATCAACTCAATGTTAAAAAACCAAGTATTGAACCTCGAGCTTCAGGCCATATCATTGAGCAGATTGAAATGATTAAAAAAGTATTTGCAGAAGGCTATGCTTACGAAGTTAATGGCTCTGTTTATTTTGATGTTGAGAAATACAATAAAACGCATGATTACGGAAAATTATCAGGGCGTGTATTAGAAGATTTGATGTCTAACACCAGAGAATTAGAAGGTCAATCAGAAAAGAAAAACAGTTATGATTTTGCCCTTTGGAAAAAAGCCATGCCTGAACACATTATGCGATGGCCTTCGCCTTGGAGCGATGGATTTCCGGGCTGGCACATGGAATGTTCGGCCATGGGCTGTAAATATTTAGGGGATCGATTTGATATTCATGGAGGAGGAATGGATTTATTATTCCCTCATCATGAATCAGAAATAGCCCAATCAAATATTGCCAATGGAAGTGACCCCGCCAAGTACTGGGTTCACAATAATATGGTTACGATCAATGGTCAAAAGATGGGGAAATCACTCAACAACTTCATTACATTGAATGATTTTCTTAGTGGTAAACATGAAGCACTCGAGCAAGCCTACAGCTCGATGACTATTCGTTTTTTTATACTTCAGGCACATTACCGCTCTACATTGGATTTCTCGAATGAAGCATTGATCGCATCCGAGAAAGGACTATCAAAACTCATGAATGCATCCGAAACATTACAAAAACTAGTTGCTAGTGAGAAGTCAGATTTTGATGTTCAGCGACTCAAGCAAAAGTGTTATGATGGGTTGAACGACGATTTCAATAGCCCGATCTTAATCGCCCATTTATTTGAAGCAGTAAAATGGATCAACTCAATAAATGATGGAAAAGCCAGTTTACTTAAAGCAGACATTGATTTGCTAAAAGAACTTTTTAATGATCTTGTTTTTAAAATTCTTGGTTTAAAACCTGAAGAAGAAGCGGCTGGATCAGATGAACTATTTGATGGAGTGATGAACACTATTCTGGAAATCAGAAAAGAGGCAAAGATCAAAAAAGACTGGGCGTTAGCAGATAAAATCAGAGATAAATTAAGCAGGCTTAATATTAACGTTAAAGATACCAAGGAAGGCGTAAACTGGGAGGTGAAAGAGTGAGGATTACATACCTAGTTTTTTATCTCCAAGAACCAAAGCATGGCTTCAATTCCCATTGGAAGTATTGATCCAGCATGATCCCCACCGAGGATTGGAATTAATTCGATCATAGATTCTTGACTACCTGCCTCCAATAATTCGGTTTTCATTAATTCAGAAGTCGAAAAAGGAACAGAAGCATCTGTATCACCATGAAACAATGCTAATGGACTTTTTAAGATCCAAGGATTCACACTATTGTCTTCCAGCGCATCAACTATATCTGAGAATTTAGGATCTGTATATAAATCATTTCTGTATCCATCTGTTAACAGATCGGCAATTGAGGTGGTTAAGGCTGCGTTAATTTCATTTCCATCAAAGTTGCCATTAAACAATTCTGGTATTGCAGAAAAATAGGGCTCATTAAATACATCAGATAAACTGTTGGTTATTATTTCTACAGATTGATATGCCAATAAAACGTAAGGGAGATAATAGGGCTGCAGATAGGTTTCCTGAGTCAGAATATAATCATTTACGAATTTCAAATCATAGGCACCGGCACCACTAGCAGTTGCTTTTAAATTAAATTCATTCGATAAGTTATTCTCAATTTGAGCCATTGCCTGAAGTGTAGCCCAACCGCCTTCAGAGTATCCCATTAAATATAAATCATCTGAAGTCTGTATCTCAATTTCAGCAGCTAATTCCTTACCAGCTCTGATCAAATCCAATATACTTGGCGTGATTCCTTCCTCATAATAATATGGGTGTAGCATATCACTTGAACTGCCAGATCCTATATAATCAGGAAGCGTAATCATAAATCCTGATCCAGCAACACTTTCAAGCATTTGAAAAAGTAAATTACTGGGATCTACACTTGGAGCTTTGGAATGCTTTACATTGGTTCCATTTTGAAAACTTAATATGGGTATAATACCTGCATTTGTTGGTACGGTAACCAAACCTGTGGCAATAATTTGGCTTCCCTTAAAGCTTGTGTTGTAACTTACTTTATAAATATCAACATCATAATCAATTTGTGAAATCAGTTCATCGATTCCTGTAATATCCCCTGCCATACCTAAAAGTGCTTTGCTTTGCAGTACCGTTTTCGAAGCAATTTTTTCATGAGATACAAGATACTCGTTTATGACAGGATCGGGATTTTTATCCTTCTTACAAGAAGGTGTAAGCAACATTAAAAAGCTTAAAAGAATTAAGTTATTTCTAAGATGATGATTTCTTATCATTATTAAATATTGCTAAATAGTATCGTTAATTTTTAAGACCACTATAATATATGCAGATTATTAGTTTTATGACATAAAAAAATAGCGGAGTTGGTTAAATATTAATCCAACTCCGCTCACTTTATGATATCATGGTAAGAAAGAATATCATTTATGCCATTAAATAAAGATGGCTAAAAATATTTTCCTTAATAGTTATTTAACTATGTGTAAAACTAGCATCGATACTAATGGTCGTTTCTTTCTGAGTCAACGGGTTTACAAATACATAATCAAATGTAACATGGAGTGCCGTAGCAGAGAGTTCATTAACCGTTATTAGTACTGCACCAGTATCATCAGTAGCTGTAATCAATGTCCCAGCACTATCTAATGTCCATGTACCTGCACTCATGCTACCAATAGCTGAAGATGCCAATGTGTAGGTATTGTCATCGTTAGAAAAAGTAAAAGTGATTGTTTCTAGTATAACTTCATAAGTTTCCGTAACATCTACGTCACCAACTGTATATGTTATTGTTTCTCCTGTCCAAGCACTTTCAGTTAGCAAATCTTCGTCTGTAACAGTAGGTACATCTGTACCTTTTTTACAACTGTTTAACGTAAGCATGACGACACATAGCATAATGCTTGTAAATAGAATCTTTTTTTTCATAATTGTTGTTTTTCTGTTAATAATTTAATTATTTGTTTGCTTTAATGTTCAAACCACATATAAGTATATGTAGCAGTTGTCAAAAGCTGAATATTGAAAAGAAAGAATGGCATATAAAATATGAATTTCAATAAGTTGTACCATTCTTTCAAAAGAATGCGGAGCAAAGGTATAATAAAAAAAGAAGTAATGTTAATATTTTAATTATTTTTTTCATTTCATGGACTAAATGTTTTAGTAGCCTGCGTTATTCTATCCTGTTTCTACTGTTTTTCTCGAATAATCTACCATACAGGGCATACCAAAATTAAAAAGAGTGCCCGTAAGCACTCTTTTTAATAATATATTTATTATAACTGTTTATTGTTTAATAAAGACTTCTGTTAATGGGGCTTTCTCACCCTCAACAGATAATATATAAATTCCATTTACTAAATCGGAAATATTAATTATATTTTCATTTCTGCTTAATACAAATTCCTTAACTATAGCTCCGGTAGTAAAGTTAATAATTTTAGCTTTTGTATTATCAAATGAAATTTCAACACTCAACTTATCTTTAGCAGGATTTGGGAATACTTTTATATTAGCAGCAACTTCATTTTCATCATTTTCTCCTAATCTATTACCACTGTTTTCATTACTTATAGGTGCAAATGCAGTTGCAGACATAGCTGTAATATTAACAGCATAATCTTCAACTTCACCATATGTAAATGACCCACAAACATCAGAGTAACCGCCATCAGACATTGCAACACGCATCCTGGTTTGACCTATAGTTGCTGTTGATGGAATAGTAACTGCTGCTGCATAAATAGCTGACCCTGAAGTTGTTCTTTGCATAACTATTTCATCACTTGTAAACACTCCATCAATATTAAAGTCGATCCATATAGTCCAATATTCTTTATATGCTTTCCTTTTATAAGCTGCTTTTAAAGTAGCAGTATAGCTAGCACCTAAAGAAACATTTGCAGTTAAATTAGTAAAATCTCCATATCCGCCATTAGCACCGGAAGTATTGTATAAGTCATTTAGTCCAAATACATCAATCCATTCATATTGTGCATTTGCTCCATAAAGGTCACAATACCCAGTCGCAACAGCATCTAAAGTTGTAACATTAATTGAGCTGCTTGCAGCGGAAATATTTCCGGCAGCATCTGTAGCTTTTACATAAAATGAATACGTTGTTACTGCTGATAATCCGGATACATTATAAGATGTTGCAGAAGTACTTGCTAAAAGAGCACCGTCTTTATAAACATCATATCCTGTTACGCCAATATTATCATTTGATGCATTCCAACTTAAGTCACATGAGTTTGAACCAATATTAGATGTACTTAAGCCATTAGGTACGCTTGGTGCCTCCGTATCATCAGGACTACTTCCACCACCAGCCGCAACAACCGCAGCGTATGCATCTACTAAACCAGCACCGTATTCATTTGAATTACCAACATTTTTAGCAGTAGTATAAAGAATAGTTTCAACTTCACTTTTTGTAAGAGTAGCATCAACAGAGAGTATAAGTGCAGCAACAGCTGATACTTGCGGAGCTGCCCCGGAAGTTCCTCCAAAAGAATCGTAATAGTCATCGTTAGTCAAACCATTACTGCCCTCACGATCAATTGTTCTTAAACCATGGGTTGAATACCACTTGTCTCCACTTCCATATCTCCAATCATCATCACTAGGCGCTACGATATCAAGAGCAGGACCATAGTTACTGTACATACTTCTTTTACCGTCTCCGGATATAGCGCCTACAGCCGTAACATTATTTAAATTTGCCGGATAAACAACACAAGAATAAAAGTCATTCCCCGACGAAATTAAAATAATACATCCTAAACCGCCTCGACCGTTTGTAGCTGCATCGGTAAAAGCTGCCGTAATTGAAGCAACATTATAAGTACATGTTCGAAATCCCCATGAATTTGAAAGAACATCAGCACCTTGATTTACTGCCCACGTAATACCATCGGCTACATCTGCATTAGTTGTATTGTCTGTAAAGATATTAACACTAAATATACCTACATCAGGAGAAATACCCTTAACACCAATATTGTTGTGTTGAGCACCTATTAAACCCGCAACCGATTGACCGTGCCAACCATC
>PIVJ01000276.1 GCA_003353955.1 Bacteroidota bacterium
TTTTAAAAGAGCATATCATTATATGCACATTGAAACCAGAGGGAACTGTGACAACAGCCCCTAATAATAAAGAGTAAGGGCCTAATGTCACACCGAAATACCAAGTTTTTAGATCAAAATCATGTTGTATATCGTAGAGATCCTATAAATGATAGACCAGATGAAGTACATGAGTGGGGTTATGTGTATTATGACGGTACGTATGAGTGTTACGATTTGTTTAGAACAAAAGCTAAGATCACTACGTATCGTTCATTGAAATGGCATCTACTAGTTATATGGTACTTAAACCCTGCTATGGATCAAGATGAGTTTGAATATGTAGCTACAAACCTTTGCGATAAAGTAAATGGCTTTGTAACTTTTAATGTATCAGATCAGTTATTAAAGAACATTATATATGAAGTTAGTATGTATGATTTAGAAGAACCTCCACGTAACAAACTACGTAAGATTATTTTTAAAGATACCTGCAGGCTTAAACCATCCGAAAAACTAAAGATTGTAGGTAGTATAATAGGTAGATCATCTCGCGTAGGTGAAGATGATATCTATCAATGCATGTTAGATTTAAATCACTATGGTAAAAAAATTACTATGGGTAGAATAGCAGGCTTGTTAGATTGTTCAACAAGAACTATATATAGAAATATGAGTAACGAACTTAAAAAAGAAAAAGAATTACTTAATCAACAACTATGAAAAAGTACAACGTACAAAACTACATAAGATACAAAGAAGATCTTAAAAGATCTATGCCTGAAGGTAATTGGGATTTTAAAGATTACACACGTAACGAGCTTGTTGTTAAGTTTCTACCTCTTGTAGAAAATTTAGCACGGAAGTTTTCAACAACGCAGCAAGCATCAGGAGTGCTAAGCATTAATGATCTAATACAAGAAGGTGGTTACGCTTTGATAAAAGCTGTTGATAAGCTTGAGTGGAAAACTCTTGAAGAGTCTGATGATATAGAAAAGACTTTAAAAAGTTTCTTCAGCAAACGTATCAAAGGTGCAATACGTCGTAGAATCGATATGCATAGAGGCGATATACGTATACCTGAGCATAAGATGAACGAGATACGTAAAAACCCTAAAGATAAAAAAATGGTTGAAATGTTTTTTAATTCTATATTTTTATCTATAGACGCGCAACCAGCCAATGACGAAGGCGAAATGATGATACATCAAATCGCGGATAAATCAGAGCCATACAATATAGCTCTACTAAATATTTATCTCAAAGGTTTACTTCAAAAGCACCTAAATGAAAAAGAGTATGAGGTGCTCAGATTAAGCTACGGACTCGACTGTGATAAGCATCAAGCTAAAGATATCGCAGCTAAATTAAACATAGAAGGTACAAGCAATTATGTGCGTGTAAGCGAGTTAAAAAAGCAAGCAGTACAAAAACTAATTGATAACGTTGATCACTCGCAAGTGATTGACTATCTGTAAGTTATAATTGTAAAACTGTATTTTTACGTGTAATTATATTAATAAGTAAATACCAATATACCTATGACACTAAATGAAAAGCTGGCTACAATCCAGACAAAATTTAAATCGAAGAAAAGTAGGTTTAATTCATTCGGCAAATACTACTTCCGATCAGCCGAAGACATTCTTGAAGCAACAAAACCCTTTCTAATAGAGTTAGGAGTATCAGTTACGATAAACGAAGAGGTGCTAACATTATTTGATAGCGTACCTATGATTGAGTCGACTGCAACTATCTCTGATGGTGAAGCATCAATATCTGCTAAAGCAGTTGTAGGTGTAGACCTTAATCAAAAAGGTATGCAAGTACCACAGCAGTTTGGTTCTGCTTCAAGTTATGGGAAGAAGTACGCGTTAGGAAATTTATTCCTAATAGATGATACGCAAGACTCAGATGCGTCCAATGACCACGGAAAAGCCGAGGCTAAATCTAAACCAACGTTGGATATAAATACTGATGCTTTTAA
>PIVJ01000277.1 GCA_003353955.1 Bacteroidota bacterium
ACACCAAGTTTTGTTACTAGCGGTAGTTTACCAATAGTTGGAGATGTAATGAACCAAACAGAAGCTTTAGCTTTATTAGCAACTGCAGCTTGGAGTGAACCTATGCCAGAAGAGTAAAAAGTTATTTATATAAGTAAATATATAAATACAACAATTAACAAACAATTAAATCAAATCAAATGAAAATCAAAGAAGAAGAATTATTATTAATTCAAGAACAACAAAAGAAACTTAACGAATTAGTTAGCAACATCGGATTATTAGAAAGCCAAAAGCATGGACTACTTCATGAAATAGCTGGAGTTAATAAAGAAGTTGAAGATTATAAGGAAATATTAGAAGCTGAATATGGCGCTATTAATATTGATCTTGAAGATGGTACTTATACTGAGATAAAAGAAGATGTCGAAGGTAATAAGAAAGATTAGTATAGGTTCTGACTACAAGAACGATGCAATGCATTATTCAACTGGTCAGGAAGTATATGGTGGACATACTATTAGCGATATTCTTTTTGAAGACGAAGACCAATCATATAATATTTTTATAACTAAAAATAATGAAGTCTTACCTTGGAAAAAGTTTAATGCTAATATGTCAATATCTGTAGAGTATGATCTTAAGTATTAATGCAAAGCTTATATTATTTTATTGTCAAACCTTTAAATGATAGGTATGACAATACAAGAAGAGTTGCTGATACTGATCTTATTATCAACAGTGGCATTGAAGACCATAGATTTATTAGTAAAAAGGCTGTAGTAGTTCAAACTCCTGCAGCTTATACTACTAAAATAAATATAGGTGATGAATTATATATTCATCATAATATATTTAGAAGATGGTATGATCAAAAAGGTAAAGAACGAAATAGTTCAACTCATTTTAAAGATGATCTTTATTTTGTTTCTCCTGAACAAATCTATATGTATAATTTAAAAACACATTTAGATTATTGCTTTATAAAACCACTTAAAAACCAAAGTGTTTTAGAGAACAGAAAAGAACAACCTAATGTTGGAATAGTAAAATATTCTAATAAGTCCTTAGAAACTCTTAAAATAACACCTGGAACCCTTATTACGTTTACACCTAACTCTGAGTTTGA
This sequence comes from Bacteroidota bacterium, assembly GCA_003353955.1. Classification (GTDB taxonomy): domain Bacteria; phylum Bacteroidota; class Bacteroidia; order Bacteroidales. The sequence continues at coordinate 1,109 of PIVJ01000277.1, forward strand.
GTTTATTATAGAAGGTGAACGACTTTATTGTATGAAATCAAATGATATAGCTTTAACACATGAATACCAAGGAAACGAAGAAGAGCATAATAGAAGCTGGGCAAAAGGCAGTTGAGGAATTAATTAAGGTGGCAAAAGAAAAGATTGTTGACTCAGACGATGATGTAAGCGCTGATAGATTAAAGAATGCTGCCGCAACAAAGAAACTAGCTATATTCGATGCTTTTGAAATACTTAATCGTATTCAAATAGAAGAAGATATGCTAAATGAAAAACCTAAGGAAGTTAAAGTACAAAAAACATTTAAAGGTTTTGCAGAAGGGAGAAGTAAGTGAGTTACGAACAAACCCTATGGAAAGAAATTAAGGACGTTGTAAATCCTAAGATATTAGCTAAAAACAATAGATTTAAAAAATGGGATTATGGTTATAATTCTGATTATGATTTTATAGTAATAAGTAAAACAGGTAAAATTGGACAAATCATTGAAATACAGGATCTCAGGATTGCTCTACCAGCAACAGATGAACCGTTTAAACGAAGTAAAGAAAAAGCGGAGCAGTACTGGGAAAGGCAAGAATATCCAAAAGAGTTAAGTAAAATTAAAAGTAGGTTTGACTGGGAAGAGTATCCAGCTGAATTTAAAGAAAAGTGGTACGATTATATTGATAATGAATTTACTAGACGAGAACAAGGATTTCACTTTTATAACAATGGTACTCCTACTTACATTACTGGTACTCATTACATGTACTTGCAATGGTCAAAGATTGACATTGGAGCACCAGATTTTAGAGAAGCAAATAGACTCTTCTTTATATTTTGGGAAGCATGTAAAGCAGATACAAGATGTTA
>PIVJ01000278.1 GCA_003353955.1 Bacteroidota bacterium
GCGAGAGAAGCTGTTTTGGAGTTTCTTTTGTTGAATCATCCTTTGGATTGCCCTATTTGTGATCAAGGTGGAGAGTGCGATCTTCAGGATCAAACTATAAGTTTTGGTAGTGATAGAAGTAGATCCTATATAATAAAACGAAGTGTCGAAGATAAAAATCTAGGACCTTTTGTTAAAACTATTATAACTCGATGTATTCATTGTACTCGATGTGTTAGATTTGCTTCAGAGATTGCTGGTATAGAAAGTCTAGGCACTACACTTCGAGGACGTCAAACAGAGATTGGCACTTATGTGAATAAAGATTTTAATTCCGAAATTTCTGCAAATATTGTAGATCTATGCCCTGTCGGTGCACTAACATCAAAAACTTATGCGTTTCAAGCTAGACCTTGGGAATTGGATTCAGTAGAAAGTATTGATACTACAGACGGAAGTGGAAGTCATATCCGAGTAGACCGTAAAGGTAGACAAATTGTAAGGATTTTGCCACGACGTTATGATAAAATTAACCAAGATTGGCTAACAGATAAAGCTAGGTTTGTTTATGATGGTATTTATCGCCAGCGCCTAATTTCTGCCTATTGGAGAAAGGAAAATCTTCGTTCATGGAAACAGGTGGGTAGCATTCTTAGAAAACTTTTCCACATTCCTACTACCTTGGTTTTGAGTAATTCTACTGATATAGATACTATAAGAATTGCTAAAAATATAGGGCGCCAGCTAGGATGGGATGTTATAGCAGAAGAAAATCAAGGACCTTTGCCTCTAACTTCTATTTTTTATATAACTTGTCTTCCTATCCATAAATGTCAAGAAGCTGATATTTGCTTTTTGGTAGGTGTAAATCCAAGAACAGAGGCTACTATAGCTAATTTGAGGCTTCGACAAGCTTGTAGTTATGGTAAGTCTAAAATTATAAGTATAGCTTCTTTGGGAGACCTTACTTATTCTACTGTTAACTTGGGTTTGCACCCTGGTCATATTATTAAATGGATTGAAGGTTATGTGGAATGGTCCAATTGTACACAACCTTTGATAGTTTATGGGGATAGTCTACGTTATCGTCAAGATGGTGCTTCCCTACACAGTGGTCTTAGAAGTTTTCATCAATTTAAAGCTCGAGATAATTGGGCAGGTTGGTGGTCTTTGGGTAGACGTTCAAATACTATTGGGGCTCAAGGTTTGGGTTTTTCTAAAAATCCTAGCGTATCTAATCCTCTAAATTATTTGCTGGGTAATGAAGAACCAAAATGGCTTAAAAAGACTTCAAAGATATACAACATTTATCAAGGAAGTCATGCTGATACAGAACTCAACAAAAATTGTGAGCTTCTTATTCCGGCAGCTACATCTTTGGAACAAAAGAGTACTTATATCAATTGGGAAGGTTGTTCTCAAAGAACTCAAATTCCTGGAGTAATAACACATACTTGGAGAAGTAATTGGGCTATTATTCAATGGATTAAAGAAGAAATAAAACTCCAAAAAGTAATTTCTGTTAATAAGTCAGTACCCTCCCTAGAAGGGGAAACTTCTTTGAGTTTTATTAAACTTCGTAGACCTACAAAAATTATAAAAACTGGATTTAAAAATATTATTTCTGAGGTACTACGTACTGATAGATTGACAAAAGCTTCTGCTATTCTTGCGAAAGCTTCTTCAATACAGCGACGACGAGCTTGGAATTTCGGCGACGTTGCACCACTTATGGTTGGTTTTTGCGGGCAATGAGAATCGAACTCATACCATCTGCTTGGAAGGCAGAAGATCTACCATTAATCTATACCCGCTCCGGAATTTTATAAAATATTATATTTTTTTAATATGAGCATATTGGGTTTCGAACCCAAGACCCATGGATTAAAAGTCCATTGCTCTACCAACTGAGCTATATGCCCTTTAGGCCTAAGTCGACTTGAACGACTGACTTTACGCTTATCAGGCGTACACTCTAACCG
>PIVJ01000279.1 GCA_003353955.1 Bacteroidota bacterium
ATATATGCAGAGCAAATGAACTATTACGTGTCATGCTTATACTAGCCGCAACTGTGATTTTCGATCCTGTTCAGACATATTACTTGCTTAATTTAGCTTTGCTCAAACTAATTAGATACCGGTATCATTTGCGCCACACTGAAACCTGTCTCGTGTTCATGTTGTACTCTTTTAGTAGTCATGAAATGTTATATACGAATTTATCATGTGTTCACACTCATATGCTGGGGCTGGCACTATTGTTAGGATTCCCAATCATCATGTCGTCGCATTCCCGTATCAACTGCATGAACTGTCACCCTACTCTTAATCGTAAGTCGACCCAGTCGTGTGCTGGTACATACTGCAATTATTCTTCCTCCAACCAGTCTGTGTTGCAGTGTGTAAAATATAATTCTATATTAATAGTACAATTAATTCCCCTTCTATTGCTCCTTATCATATTGCTCTCAGGGGACGTGGAAACACACCCTGGCCCTGGTCATGATATTACAGATGCCCTCAAAATAGTCCACCTAAATGTTGCTAGTCTTCGAAATAAAACTGACGCCCTTGCAGCAGAAATCCCTAAGTCATGTAGCATTTTATGTTTAACTGAAACTCGGCTCGATGACACCTTCACCGACAACGATATTATAGTTCCCGGGTTTTCTGCGCCTACTTATCGTAAAGACCTGACGAGAGCCTCAGGGGGGATATGTGTCCAACTCGCAGGCAACATCACGGCCGAACGCCTCAGTGAATATGAATGCCCCGACATCGAACTGCTTTGGCTACGCGTCACAATACGCGCCAGATCGATCATTCTTGGTGTTGGCTATAGGAACCCGGCTTTGCGGGTCGAGTATTGGGGCCGTTTGGACGAAAACCTGTCAAGAATTGTTGACAACTTTGGCTCACATAATATCATATTAGTTGGTGACTTCAACGAGGACTTGCTAAAAGACAATTCCCATCACTTGAAAGACATTTATAACTCATACAACTTGACATTAACTATAAAGGAACCAACTCGGATTTCACCACATTCTGAAAGTCTCTTGGATCCGATTTTAATTGGAAGTGAAACACTGCTAAGCAAATCAGGCGTTCTCCCGATGTCCTGTAGTGACCATTGTCCCGTCTTTATCGATCTTGCAATACAACTCCCAAAAATAACCTCTTACAAACGTAGAATTTTTAATTACAATCTTGCGAATTGGCAGGCTATTACTGAAGAAATAGACAACACCGATTGGAGAACAATATTTGATTCAAATGATGTAGACAACAGTGCAGACATCGTTACCTTAAAAATTACTAAAGCTATGGAACTCCATATCCCAAGCAAAATTGTCAAATTCTCCAATAGAGATAAACCGTGGATCAGCGCAACAATAAAAATGGGCCCATTGGGCCCTGGAGGTTCACCTGGTAACATGTTTTCATATTTACTGGCCAATGCATTGAAAACGGAGTTTGACCTATATTTCCATTAAAGTAGGTCACTGTGACCAAATTCTTGGTATGTAGGTCAATTGTGGCCTAGAGGTGTCCAAAATGTCCAATACATGTTAGATTTGGCAATTACTGGTCAAATGAGAGGTCAATTTGGAAAAACGTGTTTTGACCTATATCTCAGAGAAAGTAGGTCACGGAGACATAATTTTGGGTATGAAAGTCAAAGTCAACTATATGTGTCATATGAGCCATACAAACTTCAATTCCATCAAGAAATGCAAAAACGTGCCACCATTTACTGAGTAATGCATTGAAAATGGAGTTTGACCTACATTTCCATGAAAGTAGGTCACAGTGACCTAAATCATGGAATGTAGATTAATGGTGCCTAGAGGTGCCCAAAATGCCCAATACATCTGAAATTTGGCCCATACTGGTCAAATGAGAGGTCATTTTGAAAAAACGCGTTTTGACCTATATCTCGGAGAAAGTAGGTCACAGTGACCTAATTTTGGGT
>PIVJ01000280.1 GCA_003353955.1 Bacteroidota bacterium
TCGTGTTTAACTCTCGTTAGCCTCTTGGTCAGCCCGTCCGCTATCTGGTCATCGGTAGGGACGTATACCAACTCGATATTTCCTGACTCGTGTTCCTGTCTTGTAAACTTCAGCTTTACGTCGACATGCCTGGTTCTCCCATTGAACCCAGGTGTTTTTGCGGATATAATAGTAGCCGTGTTATCACAAAACCATGGTATCCTGGCTTGTGCAAACCCTAACTCTCCTAGGATTCCTTTTTGGAAGTTCGCATGCCTGATCCCACGTGCCAGAGCAGTCCATTCGGACTCCGTTGTGCTAAGGACTATGCTCCTTTCTGTCTTAGAGGACCAGCATATAGGCGTCTCCCCTAGAAATAGTACGTAACCTGCACAACTTCTCCTTGTTTCTTCATCCGCTGCAAAGTCAGCATCTGAGTATCCCCTTAACTGACAACTCTGCTCTCCTCTCTCATGTAGGAAACATATTCCCTCCTTAGGGAAGGTCGCCAGGTATCTCAGAAGGTGCAGTAGGCCTTTCCAATGCCTTGTGCACGGATCGTGCATCTGCCGTCCCAATTCTCTCACTGAGTTGCTTATATCCGGCCGGGACATGTGCGACAAATACATCAATTTACCCATCACTTGCCTGAATGGGTACTTATCCAAATCTAACTTTTCTTCATCTTCCCTCCTCGAGGTAAGATCGGTTCCGCTGTTCAGCGGTACATAAACACGCTTGGTTGGACCTTGGAATACCATTTCTATGATGGATTTACAATATTCCGATTGATGAAGGTGAACGTCATTCCCATTCCTATCAATTTCTAATTTTAGAAAAGTCCGGGGTTCCAATTCAACTGTACCATTAAATTTGTTTAAGAGATGGTCCTGCATCCACTTTATCTCTTCCTCCCAGGACCCGGTAATCAGCAGATCATCAACGTATACTGCCAATATGGCTATTTTCTGCTCGTTCAGTGCGTAAAATACACAACTGTCAAACTCTGATACCTTCCAACATTTTCTTTTCAAAATATGTCCTCTTAACGTTTTATTCCATTCGTTCCCCGCTTGCTTCAATCCGTATAAAGCCTTGTTGAGTTTCCCGGTGCTTCCATCGAGGTTCTTCACATAGATTGTCTCCTTTAATGGTGCATTCAAATATGCTTGTGTAAAATCCATGCTTCTCATCCCCCATCCGTGGTTAACTGCAAGTTTCAACAGTGTCCTAAGCGTATCAAACCCCACCACGGGTGCAAAGGTCTCTAGGAAATCCCTTCCGTATACCTGATGGAAACCCTGTACTACACGCCTAGCTTTATAACGTACTTTTGATTCATTTGGGTCCCTTTTCTTATTTAACACGTATCTCGTATGAAGTGGCCTGACTCCTGCCGGGCACTCCTCCATCGTAATGACTTTCATCTCTTCCAGCCCTCGGTCTTCTGACTCTATGGCCTGTTTCCATTTTTCAGCATCAGGCCCGACCATGGCTTCCTCCATTTTAATCCCCGTGTCGGCCAACATGCAGAACGCGAAGTTACTTTCTTTGACCGGGTCTTCGAACATGGTCAGTAACTGGTCCCTTGGTGTCCTCATACAGGGGCTCGTTTGGGTTTCTTCTGCTAAGTTTTGATTTTCTTCCAGTTGTTTCTCTGTCTCCCCCATTTGTAGGACTTCATTCCTCGGTCTTGGAATGTCTCTTCCATCAAAGTTTGAGTGATGGTCTTGCACCGGGATCATCACCTCTTCTTCAGGCTGGATTCCCTCCTCCAAATGTGAGGCATCATCTATTCCAGGTGCTGGTGACTCCCAGTGTTCTGGTCTGTGGGACAAGAATGGTACAGTTGGTGGAATATCATCGAATGTGACGGCACTGGATGTCACAATCTTGTCCAGTCGGGTCAGGTGTACTACGTAGGCTGCTGCTCCTGATGCATGGCCTATTAAGACCCCTCTTTCTGCTCTGG
>PIVJ01000281.1 GCA_003353955.1 Bacteroidota bacterium
TGAAGTTGAATTAATTATAAATGTTACAGGAAGTGGAGGTTGTATTGTATCTGATACAATGACTCTATCATTCACCCCTGCACCAACTTCCGATGCAGGTGCTGATGCAATAATTTGCGAAGGAGAAGATTACATAAATACGGATGCAAATCCAAGTGATTACACTTCGTTATTATGGGAAACTACAGGTGATGGAAAATTTGGGACTACTAGCGACAAGATACATCCAACATATTCACCGGGTTCGGACGATAAGGAAAATGGTACTGTTACTCTCAGATTGAATGCCTATGCTGACGGAAATAATGTATGTACCGATGCCGTTAGTGTATTAACTCTGCAGATTAATAAATTCCCAACTGCATATGCAGGTGCTGATACAATAATTTGCGAAGGTTTAAACACAATTCAAGGAGCTTCGGCAGAAAATTATAGTAGCCTTTTTTGGACCATTATCTCAGGAAACGGGACATTAACAAATAAGAACAAACTCGTTCCTACTTATAAGCCAGATGAATATGATATTGGTGGATCAGTAGAAATTCAACTTATTGCTGTGCCAAATGAGCCATGTACAGATTCTGCTTTTAGCACACTTACACTTTCGGTTTTAGAAGAACCAACTGTAGATGTGATTCCGAATGATTCAGTTTGTGGCACTACATTCTCTCTTTTTGGAACTACAGGTAACGCGGAAGAGTACCAATGGTCAAGCAGTGGTACTGGACGTTTTTCTGTTGAAACAATACTTGGTCCATATTATTACCCGTCCGAAGAAGATGTAAAGACAGGTGCAGTTACCTTGACACTAACAGGTTCTAGCGCAAGCTGTACGGATGCTACTGACTATATGACCTTAACACTGCAATCAGCGCCAGAAATTGATGCTGGAGCCGATTCAACAGTATGTGTGAGTGGTTCGTATACTGCTAACCCAATAATAACCGGAGACTATGCAGGCATATTATGGAGGCAAATAAATGGAGCCGGTCAGTTGATTCAGAAAACTTCACTTACGCCGACTTATATACCGGATGCTGATGAAGTTGGCCAAACCATTACTTTAATAATGACAGTTGCCAAACCAGCCCCATGTACAGATTCAGTAAGTCATTCTATGAGTTTGTTAGTAAAGGCAGCCCCAATAGCTTCATTAGGTAATGATACTATCATTTGTGAGGATGAAATTTATGAAGTAATTGGTGCGGAAGCAAGCAATTACTCAAACATTTATTGGACCACATCAGGTGATGGAGAATTTACAGTCTCAGGGTTATCTCCAACTTATGTTCCTGGGAAACAAGATATTATTAACGGACACGCTGATTTATCAATTCATGCTGTAAATACGCCTTGTACTGAAGCTGTGGCTACCATGAAACTTAGTTTCAGTGATCTACCGCTTGTAGATGCCGGTTCTGATGCCACAGTTGATATTGGCGCTAGCTTTACAGTATCTAATGCAAGCGTTTCAGATGCATCTTCATTTTTCTGGACCACACCAGGAAGAACAGGCTTGTTCGAGAATGAAAATGATACCATACACAACGTATTATTTCCAATCTATACACCATCAGGAGTTGACTTCGGAAATGGAAGTGTACAACTAACACTTACTGCAACTCCAAGTGGGGTTTGTACAACTCCTGTAACTGATTACATGATTTTAACAGTTACAAATCATCCGCCTGTTGATTTTACATGGCTTTATTCATGTGAAGGAACAGATACAGAATTCTTAATTGATACAGACGTGACTGATGTAGATGCTATAGCTACCTATTACTGGTATTTTGGAGATGGTAATAGTTCAGATTCTCCTGAACCATTACATACTTTTGAAACTGCCGGAACTTATATTACTACCTTAACGGTTACTGACACAGTAGGTTATACAAATATTGTATGGCATTATGTTGAAGTAAACGAATTACCCTATGCTAACTTTAGT
>PIVJ01000282.1 GCA_003353955.1 Bacteroidota bacterium
TATTAGTGGGGCGGATAAGCTCGATATTTAGGACGAATTGTGCACTTTTTCATAAAAGCATCACATTTGGACCAAAGTTGCATAATGATAAGACAATCATTTTAAGATCGGGGGGCAACCCAAAATATGCACCCTCTTGGCGGCCATCTTGGATTTCAAAATGGCCGCCACTGATTATCCATTTTCCTTAATATCTCCCAAACTAAACAAGATAGGAACAAAATTCCAGCGGCTACACCTACATTTTGGGGATCAAGGAATCCGATGCCATCAATTTGAAAAAGCTGCGCCGGCCGCCATATTGGATTTCAAGATGGCCGCCGCTAAAAATCGATTTTCCGCTGTATCTTTCAAACAAAGCAAGCTAGGAAGAAGATTCCAGTAGCTACACCTATATTTTGGGGGTCGAGGAATATGATGGTACCAATTGAAGAATGCTGCGTTGGCCACCATGATGGATTTCAAGATGGCCGCCGTTTAATCAAAGATGGTCGCCGCTTATAATTTAGAAACCTACTTTCTTTCGAAGCAATAGTAGTGGGGCGGCTTAGCTCCGAAAACAAGGGCGATTGTTCATTTTTTCATAACAACACCAAAGTTGGCATCATGCTAGAATATCATAAGACAATCATTTTAAGATCGGGAGGCATCCGTTATGGCGGCCATCTTGGATTTCAAAGTGACCGTCACTGATTATACATTTTCATTCATATCTCCCAAACTAAACAAGGTAGGAACAAAATTCCAGCGGCTACACCTACATTTTGGGGGTCAAGGAATACGATGCCATCAATTTGAAAAAGCTGTGCCGGCCGCCATATTGAATTTCAAGATGGCTGCCGCTAAAATCGATTTTCCACTGTATCTTCCAAACTAGGAAGAAGGTTCCAGTGGCTGCACCCATATTTTGGTGTTCGAGGAATATGATGGTACCAATCGAAAAATGCTTCATTGGCCAGGCCACCATAATGGATTTCAATATGACCGCCCTTTAATCAAAGATGGACGCTGATTAGGATCTATTTTCTTTTGAATCTCCCAAACTCAAGAAGCTAGGAATACAATTCCACTGGCTACACACACATTATAGATGACACGGAATATAGTTCCAAGTTTAAAACCCTTTGTTTGCCACCAAATTGGATTTCAAAATGGCCACCACTAATATCTCCATCATTAAACAATGTATGGGAATGGATTCCTAGTGGCTGGCTCCATATATTTGTGTTCCATGATCATGGAATCACTGAAATTGTTGTTAGATTTGTGACTGGCCCCAAGGCATAATAATATAAACATCAACAAAGAAGCACCCACCTATGTGTCGCTAAAACAGCAAGCTTATGAAGTAGGATGTCATCGATCTGCTATATAATAAAACACTTAAACCATCGGTATTGTGCTACTGACCATGAATGGTGTAAAGTGTTCAGTTTACAAGTCTTGAGAAACCCAGTCTGTACGTTATTCACAACTTTCATGCGTTCGTCAAAATGATTGATGCAATGTTCGAATGCAATTCTGATATTGAACTATGATAACACAATCACTGAAGAAATATGATCCTTTAATGATGTATTGTCTACTGACGAACGATATGAGACACAAGAAACAAGCTGAAGTTTCGCTGGTGTCTCCCCAAACTCTGTTCATTGTCTCATGGACACTATGGCAGTGAGTTATTTCAGTTGCAATCTCCATCGCAAGCATTAAGAGAGGTGTAGTGAAGCCCTTTCGTTTTGGATGTGCACTTCCAACGGCACACTGCCTTGTAGCCACATTTGAGAGTTGCTGATCTCATGGATTGCTACGTAAAGGTAGATCTTTCCAGTTCCAAAGGCCACCCACATTTAATTGAGTTAGAGTGGCTGGGCTACCATAATGACAATCTCAACTACGTAGGTATCCACGGTGTTTTTCTATGCTGTGAAAATATGTATGAGACAA
>PIVJ01000283.1 GCA_003353955.1 Bacteroidota bacterium
TGATGGTGCAATTTTGAAAGGTGAAGATGCAACAGCAGTGATTGAATTAAAGGGAACAGAGACAACCGATTTAGATAAAATTGAAACTCAGGCATTTGGGTACAGAAACCATCATCCGAGATGTATTTATGTGATAACATCAAATTTCGAGAAACTACGTTTTTACATACAAAATGCGGATTTCTTGTATATGGAAATTTGTTATTTCGAAAGCAGAACAAAGAATCCTGATTTAAGAAGAAAAGTAAGCAGAACATTTCAAAATATTTGCATCTTAATAGCTTATCTTGAATTTGAAATTGAGGATTATAGTTTATTAAAAGATGTTACCTATTTCATTGAAAAGTTAGACTTTAACGTTAGCGATGTATATACACTTGCACATCCTTTGTTGGTTAAGCCCAATATATTCGATACTAATGATATTGTCCAGTTAATAAAGGTCTTAATATCACGTCGAAATTTATATGAAGGATACCTGCTTGTTACTTGCCTTTATACATTGCGAGATAAAGGATATATCTTCCCTAAATCAGAAGAAACGACAGTCAACTCTTTGCTGGAAATTGCAATAAAGAATCCTCGATATGGAATGATAAAGGCAATATCTGAAACCATTTCCAACAATATGAAAATAAGTCTAAATGATAAAATTCAAACCAAATTAGAAGAAGGTTTCAATCATGAATTATTTTATCAATCTGTAATTTCGAAGAGTATTAAAAATCCAAAACAGTTTATAGATTCTTATTTAAAATTCATCAATCCAATTTCTGAGAAAAAAGAGATTCCGAGTATTTTTTATGCTAAAAGCCCGTATACTGGAATTGGAGAACCGTTACGAGAGCATTTAAATAATCTGGTTAACGTAATTATATCATTGAGCGATAAATCGCTATTAGAAAAGCAAGTGATTCAGGATATTGTTAATAGGTATCCATATTATGAGTTTATTTTCAATATAGATAATTTCTATAAAGAGAATCCTTTTGACAAATTTTGGATTCTCGAAAATCAATCAGAAATAGTTTTAAACCAGATAGCAAAAAATATAGAAATAAAGAGCTTTCTAAAGGAGGCACTTTCAAAACAATATAATAAAGAGCTATCAAAGATTTTTGTAAAATATTTTACCGATTAAATATGACCAACTCAGAAATACTACTCTACCAAACCGAAGACGGACAAATAAAAATTGATGTTCGTTTGGAAGAAGAAACCGTTTGGCTTTCGCAAATGCAATTATGTGAGCTTTTCGATAAATCGAAAGCAACTGTAAGCGAACACATTAAACATATTTTTAAAGAGGGAGAATTGGTGAAAAATTCAGTTGTTCGGAATTTCCGAACAACTGCCCGGGATGGTAAATTGTATAATACAAATTTTTATAACCTGGATGTAATCATTTCAGTTGGTTATCGTGTAAAATCAAAGCAAGGTACGCAGTTTAGAATTTGGGCAACACAGCGTTTAAAAGAATATATAATCAAAGGATTTGTTCTTGATGATGAAAGGACTAAAACAAGGAAAGAAACTCTTTGGTAAAGATTATTTTGATGAATTACTGGAACGGATTAGGGAAATTCGTGCAAGTGAACGACGGTTTTATCAGAAAATTACGGATATTTATGCGGAATGCAGTATTGATTATCAACCGAAAGCCGAAATAACGCAAGTGTTTTATAAAACTGTTCAAAACAAATTGCATTGGGCAATTACAGGACAAACGGCTGCCGAGATAATCTCATCAAGGGAAAAAGCAGAATTGCCCAAAATGGGATTAACAACTTGGAAAAACTCACCTCAAGGAAAAGTTTTAAAATCAGATGTTATGGTGAGAAAGGCTCTTTTATTGTCCTTGCCTATAATGGTATCGATCTCCCAATCCCCCATCTTTTCTTTATTATTGATGCAAGCGGGGCGGAGGTCAATGGAAACTATTAAATG
>PIVJ01000284.1 GCA_003353955.1 Bacteroidota bacterium
GGGAAGCCTAGCCCTCAAGAACCTACATTCTATTGACACACCTCTACATCCCTTGTAAGCTGTACCTATACAGTAATAAATCAGGGATTTCAGATGATACCATTCAAAATCAAAGCCACTGGTAAGCAAGAGTATGAATTTGAAAATGCTCATGGTGTTCGTGGTCAAATATATAAATGTCCTGTCACTCAATTGTGGGCTTGTTTTGATCCAGTCTTAATGGAAAAGCCTAATTGGTTTAGAAGCCTTTCAGAGGCTGAAAATAATGCAAGACACTTGGGAGATAATAAATATCATGGATAAAGACGATGTAATGATAGCAGTTAATATTGATGGTGAGGTTTTAATTCATATCAGGAATATTGGCCCAACTGATCATGTTACTTTATGTGGTGTTGATGGGACTGATGAAACTATAGGACAAAGACCTGCTACCCTCCCTAAAGATGCAAAAATTGATTGTAATATGTGCAGAATATATTGGGATGGTTTTATGGAAACTAAAATTCGTAAAAGTTGGTTTAAATGAATCAGATTATCCAAAGAATAAAACTCTACAGCTACCTACGCTTTTCAAGTAAGCCTCAAGAATTAGGTTCAACACTCGACAGGCAACGAAAGGTTGCTATAGATCTTGCAGAAAAACACAACCTTGAATTAGTAGAAATCTTGGATGCTGGTGTTTCTGCCTTTAAGGGTAAGAATGCTAAAGAGGGTGAATTAGGGGCTTTCATTGCTGCTGTTGAGGCTGGTGTTATTTCCAGCGATTCTTGGTTATGTGTTGAAAATTTAGACAGGCTATCAAGGGCTAATATCTTTGATGCAGAAGATATATTTAAAAAGATCATCCGGCTAGGCATTACTATCGTCACCCCAAGAGAAGTTTTGAATCTTAAAATCATCAAAGAACAGCCTTACATAATGATGATGGTTATGACTGATTTTATTCGTGCTAATGACGAGTCAGAAACCAAAAGTATACGCACACTGGCTGCTGTAACAAAAAGAATTAATGACCACGAAACCATAAGAAGCCCTGAAGGGTATGCTCAAGCAATCGAAGGTGTGGGCAACAATGTTTGGTGGTCAAAGAAGATTGGTAACTGGATGATGCCACACCCTGTTTATTATCCAGTAGCTCAACAAATTATACAGATGCTTCTTGATGGTTATGGTGTTTCTAAAATCACGCAGGCATTAAACAAGGGATCTATTAAGCCGCCACAACACAAGAAGAAGAAAAATGCAGATGCATGGAATACCCAATTTATTGGCAGGTTTTCAAAGTGTCGTACATTACTAGGTGAGAAAAAGTTTAAGATTAAGGGTATTGAATATCATCTTGATAATTATTATCCAGCTTTATGCACTGAAAGAGAATTTGCCCAGATGCAAGCAATTAGAATCTCTCACAGGGGCGAACAACAAACAAGAGATACTGTAGGGATTGTAAGTGGCGTTGGTGTGTTGAAGTGTGGTTATTGTGAAGGCCCAATGGTAGGTTTTACACATAGCTTTAAAAAGGATGCCAGTAGAACAACTTTACGTTATGGCTGTTCAAATGGGCATCACCATAATAGTGATTGTAATGGCTGGTCGATGAATTCTTATTCTATTGAAGACACAGTTATCAGAATTTGTATGGATAAGCTTTGGAAAAATACAGGTGTTGAAAGTTGCCGGGAAGAAACCAAATTAATAGAAGCCATGGAGCTTCAACTATCAAATCTTAACCAGTGGATAGATACAGGTAATGATAAAGTTTTGAAGGGCATAGCTCCTGACTCTCTATGTATCCAAATTCAAAAACTTGAACAAGACCGTAAAGACTTGATTAATGAGATTCGCGAAGCGCGAATAGAGGCAGAGAAGCCAAAAGAAACGCCACACGATTTAGAGCTTAAATGGAAAAATATTGACCCTGCTGTTTTGGATAGAGAGAATTC
>PIVJ01000096.1 GCA_003353955.1 Bacteroidota bacterium
GCCCCAGAACCTCCTTCTTTCCATCCCTTTTCAGTCCTACGGCTATATAAATATGAGCTGAGCAGGCGAAATACATGTAGTTGGAGTGGGTATTGAAGCATTTCAATACATCATGCTGTCGCATGATACTCAATGCCCATTCCGCATCCTGAGTGCGAAGCGTATCGAAGGGCGATAATGAAGCGTATTTCGATATGATCCCAATTCTATTCGGAATCACTCAATGTCCAATTTCTTCTTATTCAAAACCGTCATATCATAAATAATCTTTAGCCATATTAAAATGAGTGGAATAACCTTAATGGCATAGGGTTCTATTATTGCTTCTCGGATATAATGCGGAAAAAGATCGGTGGCCGATAAAGAAACCAATAAAAGGGCTGCCAGAAATAAAATCATATTAAGATTTGATTTCCCACTGATTACAAACCATATTGACACTCCGCTCATAGCGATAATCATTGTTGGGGATTCCGCTTTATGATTAAATAATATTACCCAGATTAAGATAGAACAAAGGGTTAATATCCTGAAAGTATAAGTCTTATATTCCTTGTATCTGAATAAGGGAATTAGGAAGATTAACACACCCACGGCAACAATAATTAATTTATTGGATTCAAGTCCAAACCAGATATTCAACCAACCGATAAGAGAGTAACCATACGAAATAGAATAATCATTCATAAGCATATTCCAATAGCCGGATAATAACATTTCATATTGATTGAAGCCTATGAACAATAAGGGTAATGCAAGAAGTAAGCTTAAACACAAGGCCGAATAAAGAGCCAATTTCCATTTCTTCGGATAAAATAGAAATAGTGCCAATCCAACAATCCCAAAGAGTTTTATGAACACTGAAAAGATAACACAGAAGACAGCAATCAGGTATTTGTTGCGTTCGAGCAATGCAAACGCCAACAGAATTAAACCTACTATTAATACGTTGGATTGCGCATTTTGAATGGAAGTAATGAGTTCGATAGTGCAGAATAATAGGATTAATCCTTTTTGATAGATATTAACTTTTGGCAGATAGTAAACAGCAATTAAAAAAATGAGTACACTAAATAGATTCCATAATGGCAGTCCAAGCCAGTCAGGAAAAATGGCAAATAAACCAAAGAATACAGCAAATGAAGGAGTGTATTTATAGAGATCCCAATGCTCTTCGGGATACAGAACATATAAGCTCTTTCCCTCCTTCAAATGAGAAAACGATGCTTTAAAAATGGTATAATTATTATAACGATTATACTCCAACCCACCCTCTACAGACGACTTCTTTTCTAGGGTTAATGATTGAATACTGGCACCTATGGCAATCATCATAAAAAGAAATACAAGTATTCGGTAATTCGATAATATGGATTTGATATTCTTCTGCTTCAAGTTCTTTTATTTTATTGATAGTTTAAATTCAGGATTATAGATTAAACCAATGTTCTCCAGGGATCTTTAGTCGAAGCCACCATGAGATCACCTCCCGCACTTATGGGTTCTTCACGCAGTACAGCCCCGGAATCGATGAACTTCTGAAAGGATTTATGAACGTCATTCACGCCCCAATAGACAAATACCGATTCAGTTTTTTCTTTGGGCATACTTTCTTCCGACAGCAACCCCAATTCATACCCACCGATATTGAAACCTGCGTAAAAAGCGTCATCAAAATAAGGCTCCACCTCAAATGCATTGGTGTGCCATTTTTTTGCAACTTCCAAATCTGCAACTTTGTAAACAACGGTTCTAAGTCCGAGTATTGGTGTTTTCATAATCATTATGTTAGCAGGTCTTGTTTCTTCTCGCAATCAAATAAATTGTGCCCTAAATGTATGAATTTTTTATTGTTTTCTTTTATTGTTGTCCGGTTAAATTAATATTCTGATTTTTTTTTGATTTATTCTACTGATAATTAATACTTGCTTCTTTGATCGTTAAAAGCAAGCCCCTAGTAATTTTGGGAATAGACTGTGTTAATATTCAGCTCTCTTCTTTTCTACAATGCTTACCCAAGCCATTTCTGGATCACTCAGGAACTTATAGATGTTGATATAGTTCATTAAATGCTGTCTGATAATTGATGCCATATTTGAGAATGACCAATTTCTCTTAAGCCTTGACTTAATAAGAGGTTAGCAATCAAACTCACCCATATTTGTATTTCTATTGCATTTACATTGTCCCCTAAGAAGTATTTCAAAGGAACGTTTTGTTTGAGTTGTTTGAAAAGGGTTTTTATTTGCCATCGTTTCTTATAAATCAAAGCTATCATGTCGGCTGACAAATCAAAATGATTTGATATGAATATCAATAGTCTTTGCCGATCATCAATCCAGTATGCAACCCTGCTGAGCTTTATTTGTTTCTTTTGTCCATTCTCATTGTAGCTTAAATAGGTAGCTTCATCTTTTATTACACCTTCATCAATATTGTCTGGGATATCATATTCCTCACCAATTTGGTACATCGCATTTTCTTTTTACAAAGTAGGACATAAAAACACACTATATAAATATTTGCAAGGGTAGTGTTATTAAGGCGTAGCAAAAGTTTTTGTTAATATCGTTCAGTTCTTCAGTAATTCAACAAAAGACCACAAAACAATGTTGACAACATAGTCAGATTGTTAATAATGGCTTATTTTTGAAGGATTATTGCGTATACAGATTAGTTATAAAAAGAGATTTGTTTACATTTGAAACTTGAAAACTCATTGAACAACACAAAAATTAGCGTTTATCAAGTAGTAGAAGCGATACTTTATCGGCTAAAAACAGGCTGTTAATGGAGGTAGTTTCCCATGAAACAATTTTACAAACAAAAATACAATGATTATGAAGAAAATTACTTTAATGCTAGCTATGATTGGCTTTTTAAGCTTTCAAAGCCTTTATGCGCAACAACCTATTCGGGGAACTGTTACCAGCTCAGATGATGGAGAAACTATACCTGGCGTGTCTATAATTATTAAGGGGACTGCAAACGGAACAACAACAAATTTTGACGGGGATTTTTCCATAAACGCTACTCTTGGCCAAGTGTTAGTAATATCTTACATTGGATTTAAATCACAAGAAGTTGAAGTAACTGCTAATGTTTTAAACATACAGCTTGTTTTCGGTGTTAATCTGTCAGAAGTGGTAGTTATTGGTTCTCGTAATCCAAATAGAACGGCTACGGAGAGCATGGTTCCTATCGATATTATTGACATCAAGGAGATCGCAAATGTGGGTGCTCAAATAAATTTAAACCAAATCTTAAATTATGTGGCTCCATCTTTTAGCTCAAATACACAATCAACAACTGATGGTACCGACCATATTGATCCAGCATCTCTTCGTGGTTTAGGTCCTGATCAGGTATTGGTATTGATCAATGGCAAAAGAAGACACTCCTCTTCTTTGGTAAATGTAAATGGCTCTTTCGGTAAAGGAAGTGTTGGAACAGACTTAAATGCTATTCCTGCTTCCGCTATTCAGCGAATCGAAGTATTAAGAGATGGCGCCGCAGCACAGTACGGATCAGACGCTATTGCAGGTGTAATTAATATTGTATTAAATAAAACAACCAACGAATTAGTAACTTCTATAACAACAGGGGCTAATTTCACACAATATGCTAATGATCAAACTGGTGGTTCTGATGGCGAAACTACAAACGTAGCCGGAAGCTATGGAGTTGATATTGGAAATAAAGGTGGTTATTTAAATTTTTCTGGCGATTTTGATATCAGAAATCCTTATGGCCGAATGAAAGAATACGAAGCAAACATATTTAATTTATACAACACCGTTGAAAGAGTTGCTTCTGATGCAGGTTACGACGTATCTAAATTACTAGATGATGATGTTTCAGATGTTATTCAATACGCTACTGCAGCCGGAATAGATTTAAATGGGGCTACTTCAAAAGCCGATTTGAGATCGATTCTGTCTGCTGATAATACAGAGGCTGAATTAGCAGCAAGGGGACAAGAAAGAAGTGACTACAATATGAGAATTGGACAATCTTCCTTACGCGGAGGACGTCTGTTTGCAAACTTCTCTATGCCTTTGAATAATTTTGGATGGAAATTATACTCCTTTGCCGGAATTAGTTCACGTACAGGAAATTCTGGTGGATTTTACAGACTTCCAAATCAAAGCAGAACCTATACTCCCGCATATATTAATGGCTTTTTACCTGAAATAAACTCAACTGTACAAGATCAGTCATTTGCTGTTGGTATTAAAGGAATGGCCGGTAAATGGAATGTTGATTTTAGTAATACCTATGGACGCAACTCCTTTATGTACAATATTGGAAACACTTTTAATGCCTCATTACAAAATGCATCACCAACCTATTTTGATGCGGGGGGATTCGCATTTGCACAAAACACAACAAATTTAGATGTTAATCAATCTTTTGAGGAGATTCTCGCTGGTGTTAACGTTGCGTTTGGATCTGAGTACAGAATTGAAAATTATCAAATTATCGCAGGCGAAGAGGAGTCTTATGCACGTTATACCGATGCTAGAGAAATTATTACCCTACCTACACAACAGGCCTCTGTTGATTTCTTTGGAAATTCCAGGGCAGGAGGATCTCAAGTTTTCCCAGGTTTCTCCCCGTCTAATGAATTGTCGAGAGGACGTAATAGCATAGCAGGGTATTTTGATGTAGATGCTAAATTTTCAGATGCTTTTTCTGCAAGTTTTGCAACGAGATACGAAAACTATAGTGATTTTGGTTCTACTACCAATGTTAAATTAGCTACGCTTTTAAAAGTGGCCAGTAATTTAAATATACGTGCAGCTGCAAATAGTGGTTTTAGAGCACCTTCGCTTCATCAAATTAATTTCAATTCCACCTCTACTGTTTTTTCTGATGGTGTTCCTATGGAAGTTGGTACTTTCTCTAACGATAGTCGTGCAGCACAGCTTCTAGGAATCCCTAGTTTAAAACAAGAAACCTCTCAAAGTGTAAGTTTAGGTTTAACAGCTCAAGTTCCGGCTGCAAATCTAACCGTGACAGCAGATGCTTATTACGTTAAAATAAACGACAGAATTGTATATACCGGTCAATTTCAAGGCCCTGGAACAGGTTCGGAATTAGATAATTTATTAGGCATGGCTAATGCAACAGCGGCTTCATTTTTTGCCAACGCTATAGATACTGAGTCTAGAGGTTTAGATGTAGTAATTACGCAAAAAACTAGAGTTGGAGATAAGTGGAAACTTAATTCAGATTTGGCAGCCACTTTTTCACAAACAAAAAAAGTGGGTGATATCCATTCATCTCAGATTCTTGAAGATGCTGGTTTAGTTGATACTTATCTTAGCGAACAAAGCAGAATCTATTTAGAAGATGCCGTTCCTGGTACGAAAATAAATTTATCTAACACTCTTAGTTCAGAAAAATTTGTTGTCTTTTTAAGAAATGTTTATTTCGGCGAAGTTACGGAAGCCAATAGCGATCTTGCCAGACAACAAGTATTCGGAAGTAAGATAGTTACCGATTTATCTGTGAGTTATAAAGCTACTCAGGGACTAACTCTTACACTTGGCGCGAATAATATCTTTGATATTTTCCCAGAAGCAGCTGATCCTGCATACAGCAATCGTAGCTCTGGACGATATGATTGGTCTCGCTCATCTCTTCAATATGGAATAGGAGGCAGATTTTTATTTGCTAGAGTAAGTTTAAGTCTGAAGTAAAAACACTTTTTTAAAAAGCAGGGGAGATGATGTTATCCCCTCTGCTTTTATAGTTAGGCCCAAAAAATCTTTTTAATCTCTCAATAGGTTTGAATAACTTTAGCTGATCAATTATTCTCAGTAAAATAATATACTGTTTTAATACGCAAAAAGACGTGTTTCTAATTGTCTCATTCTATCAAAATTATCTTCATGAAAAAAGTAGGCTTTCTCATTCTAATTTTAATTGCTGTTTCCTGTACTTCAAGTAAAAAAGAGCAGGCAAATCATATAAATGTAAAACAAGCTGTTGAAGCGAAAAAAGGAATGGTTGCTACGGCTCACCCGCTTGCTTCAGAAGTTGGGGCTCAGATTTTGAGAGATGGTGGTAACGCTTTTGATGCCGCTGTTGGCATTCAATTTGCATTAGCTGTAGTTTACCCTAGAGCAGGAAATATTGCTGGTGGCGGATTTGCTGTTTATCGTAAAACAAATGGAGAATCTGGCAGTCTCGATTTTCGTGAAAAAGCACCTTTGGCGGCTACTTATAATATGTATTTAGACGAAAATCAAAATGTAATCCCCAAATTATCTTCTTTTGGAGTGCTTTCAACCGGAGTTCCTGGTTCTGTTGATGGAATGATAGAATTGCATAAGAAATTAGGCTCTTTGCCTTTCGAGAAACTTATTCAGCCAGCTATCGATTTAGCTGAAAATGGTTTTGCGTTAACTGAAAATGAAGCAAAAAAACTGAATGATTATCAAAAAGACTTTTTAAAAGCAAATGATAGCTCCACCTATTTTTTTAATGACGGAAAATGGCAAACCGGAGAGAAAATTATTCTCCCTGAACTGGCTCAAACATTAAAATTAATCCGAGATCAAGGACGCAACGGATTTTATACCGGTGAAACTGCGCAAGCGATGTTAGGGGAGATACATTCAAATAACGGAATTATTACGCAGGCTGATTTTGATGCTTACCAATCTGTTTGGAGAAAACCCATCGAAGGAAAATATAAACAATACAATATCATTTCTATGCCACCACCATCAAGCGGAGGTATTGCTTTGCTTCAACTTCTAAAGGGTAGTGAACAATTTGAGTTTTCGAAGTTTGGACATAATTCACTTGAAAGTATTCACTTAATGACGGAACTCGAAAGGCGTGTGTATGCTGACAGGGCTACTTATTTAGGCGATTCCGACTTTTATGATGTTCCTGTTGATATGCTTTTAGACTCAGCGTATTTAAGCAATCGTTTTTCTGATATCCTATTGGATAAGAAAACAGATTCAAAAGATATAAAAGAGGGGAATGTGGATATTATTGAAAGTATCGAAACCACCCATTTTTCCATCGTTGATAAAAACCAAAACGCTATTGGAATAACCACAACCCTGAATGGGAATTTCGGGTCTAAAGTTTTTGTTGAA
This sequence comes from Bacteroidota bacterium, assembly GCA_003353955.1. Lineage (GTDB taxonomy): Bacteria > Bacteroidota > Bacteroidia > Bacteroidales. Next base: position 7,122 of record PIVJ01000096.1, read on the forward strand.
AATGCAGGTTTCTTTTTAAATAACGAAATGGATGATTTTAGCGCTAAACCCGGTATCCCAAATCAGTTTGGTTTGGTGGGCGCCGAAGCCAATGCTATTGTACCAGAAAAACGGATGTTAAGTTCCATGACGCCAACAATTCTTGAAAAAGATGGAAATCTATTTATGGTTGTTGGTAGTCCGGGAGGAGCAACCATTATCACTGCTGTTTATCAAAATATTTTGAATGTGGTGGAGTACGGTATGGATATGCAGCAAGCTGTAAATGCTAGTAAAACGCATCATCAATGGTTGCCCGATCTTATCTTATACGAAAAGTATGGTTTAGATTCTTTGGTTCTTAATCAGCTTCAAGAAATGGGTCATAAAATGGAGCCTCGCTCAGCCATTGGAAAAATGGATGCTGTTCTTGTTTTACCAAATGGCACTTTGCAAGGTGGAGCCGATACGCGAGGTGATGACACCGCTGTTGGAGTGCATTAATTCTTTTGATTTCATAGATATTCATAGGAAATAATAATTTCTTTTAATTGCTAATTAAGCAAAGCTCGTCCCTCCTGATGTGTTGAGACTGAAGAATTGGAACGGAAGCTTAACCCAACTTGCAAATACGCACCTGTAATACCCTCTGTAACAGGGCAGATCAATTTATGTTTTTACATTTGGAGCACTACTTTTGTTTTTCTGACAAATGGCCTGTGTTTAAAACCAAGTGCATCAAAAATATCTTTTTGCTCTTTAGTTGGCCTGGTGCATAGTTTAATATATATTTTTTCATTGTTGTCA
>PIVJ01000285.1 GCA_003353955.1 Bacteroidota bacterium
ATATATTACAATACTGCTGATTTGTCTGGAATTAGAAATTTCACTATATATGAGGGAAAAGATAGTGCAACTGCTGTTGTTACTATTACGGGAGGTGATAATGTAGGCAACGTAGGAATCGGAACTACAACACCTACCGAAAAGCTAGAAGTTATTGGTAAAGCTATTATAAGAAGAACAGGAACTGCAACAGCTCATTCTGACACAGACTTACTTGTTACAGATGCAACAGCTGCAGGCTCTACTGCTCAATTGGAGATATTAGGAGGAAATTTAGGAAATTCTTTTTTGTATTTTTCTGATACTGATTCTTATCAACAAGGAGGTATTCAATACCAACATAGTTCAGATTCAATGAACTTTAGAGTTAATGCAAGTACTGCTGTGTCAATTAATTCATCACGAAACGTAGGAATTGGAACTACTAGCCCCAGTAGTAAGTTGCACGTTGAAGGGACTTTACAAGTTATAGAAACTAATTCAATAACTGCTGAGCCAAACGGTAGTAGAATTATCGCTGCAATAGACAGTAGAGGTGGCACCGACACAGGTGGGTTAGGTATTTATACAGGTGATAATAATAATGATGAACCGGCTTTATTAATTACTAATTATTTAGATGCGGAAAAATTTAGAATACTAGGTGCTTCTGGAGATATAATAAGCGCTGGCTTAATTAGATCCACTGCTTATGGTAGCGGGAATGTTACTGGGACAGCTACGTATAATCTAAGTGTTGATTCAAGTGGTAATGTAATTGAAACCGCCGCAGGCGGAGGTGGTTCAAGCAATTGGACCTTAACCGGTAATGATATATATAACAATAACTCTGGCAACGTAGGAATTGGAACTACTAGTCCATCTAACCCTTTACATATAAGAGCTGATGCGCCTTCAATAAGGCTTGAGGATATTACAAGCTCTGACAACCACTATCTAACAGGGAACAACGGGGAATTAAGAATTCAGTCTACTGGTTTTATAACTATGAGACCTGGTAACACCGTTTCAACTGCATTTTTAGCTAACGGCAACGTTGGGATCGGGACAATTAGTCCTAATGCCAAATTAACAGTAAGAGGTTCCTCGCTAACAAGCGAAGATTTATTTCATATAGAAGATTCGGGAGGTGTTAGAATGATGGAAGTTGTAACTGACCCAGTTGGTAATGCTAGTTTACAAATTAAAGATACTTCTGGTTCAACAAAAAGTTTAATAAATTCAGCAGGAAATTCATACTTAAACGGGGGTAATGTTGGAATAGGAACTACTAGTCCCGAAGAGAAGCTGCACGTAATAGGTAACACTCTTCTTTCAAACAACAATGCTTATAGAATAGAAAGAGCTGATGGAGCTAATATTCCAGTAGTAAAGTTAAGTTCAAGCAATGTAGTTCAATTTGGAGCAGCTACAAGTACAAGCGTGGCAACAATGTTTGATTTTAGAACATCAGGAGATGCGTCTAAAATGGTTATTCTTGGTTCGGGTAACGTAGGAATAGGTAACACTAGTCCAAGTGCTAAGCTAGATATTGCAAGTCCATCAACAAATACAGTTCCTTTTAGAGTTGCAACAAGTAATGGCGTATCGGGTGCAAATTTTTACGAAGATACGAGTGGATACCTTTGGTTTCAAATGTTTGACCCTTCGGCAAATGAAAAAGTAAGGATTAGAACTAATTCTAGCTCTTTCTTTAATGGGGGCAACGTTGGTATTGGAACTACAAGTCCTAGTGAAAAGTTAGATGTAGCGGGTAATATTACCTTAAACTACACAGGAGTGGTGTCCGATAGCAACCAAATAAGCATGGTAGCGTCAAGAGCTTCTTTTGGATATGATGGTAGTATAGGTTCCGCATTTATGAGGTCAAGCGATACATCTAAGCCTTTAGTATTTGGTTCAGGTTCAAGCGAACTTATGAGGATTGTTTC
>PIVJ01000286.1 GCA_003353955.1 Bacteroidota bacterium
CTTGATTGCGCTCGGGTTTATTAAACACCATTGCTAAAACCGGCCTTTACTAGGAGCTCGCAACAAAGATACTTCGTTAGCAGAAAAACTCAACTGTTTTACGACCAGTAGGAGGATTGTGCATAACGCCTCGTATATGAAACGCAGCGTGTAAAAAGACACTTTCGTTTCGGATTATACACGAGCCGAATTTTTAAATTTTTCTTTTTATCTTTATTTTACTAAAAGCCAAATTTAAAAATTTGGCGGTCTTCGAAAACACACGAAAACCTTTGGTAAATCCTATATTAGCTATGTTTTATATACATTGTTGGCAGTAGTTATTTCTCTTTAAAATTCATTTTCATTTCGTTAACTATTGGTGGAATTAAAATGTAATCAAATCTTTTTAATTCTGTTTTTAACTTTGAATTGAGTTTTATTTTTTCTCTGTAACAATAATCAAGAAGTTCACTATTGCTAAATAAAGTCCATTCGTTTTGTTTTGCTTTTTCTAAAATTAGTTTTAATGGGTTATTACTTTTTAAATCGTCTATAATTTCGTTGTTTTCTCCTCTGTAAAAACGAGGATTACATTTTAATGAAGTCGTATTAGTTTGATTAAAGTTAGATAGTTCTTTAATCAAGTTTCCAACATCATAATATCCATAACTATTCAATCCATTAGACAAATGAACGGCTCCCATTTTTACAAACACTTTAGGTAAAGTGTCATTTCTATTTGCTTCTTTGTAATACTTACTGAAATTTGTTTTTAAATGACTAATTCTACTTTTCCAACTGTTACGGTATAAGCCATTTTCATTAAATTGGTAAATAGACCAAGACCTTTTCAAATCAGTTATTACTTTTTGAACTTCAAAATTATTTGGGTTTGTTGATTTGAAAAACATTTCTATTTCATCTGATTTTAGATAGTTATCAAACATCTTGTAGTTTTCATCATCCCAATATTTTTTAAATTCAGTTAGCATATATTCATAAGCAGGTTTATAATATTTTCCCACCTCCTTTTTGTTGGTAGAAAGCTTAATTATTTTTTTAAATAAAAAGAATTGAGCAGTTAAATACTCTTGGTCAATTCCCCAAATTTGAAATTTTCTATTTAAAGCAGTTCTCAAAAATATTTCATCTTCCTTTCCTTGAAAAAATGGAATTGGAATTTCGCCTGTTAATTTGAAATATTCTGTATTAAAATCATATAACTGTTCTTTTTTATGAATTTCATTTACTAATGTATTCGCACTATTTGGCCCAATTTCTACTGCAAAATGTTTGAATTGATTATCAGCTAGAATAGGTAATAAACTATTTGTCAGAATCGAAATTTCAGAAGCAAAATGTTCTTCTCCCAATAGAACAAACTGACTTTCTGAAATACTTTTCTTTAATATATTGGCTCCATTTCCAGTAAGAGTATCGTTTTCAATTCTGAAATGAGTTGTAAATTTCTCAACATCAAAAGATGATAATTCCTTTTGAGAAAAAACTAAATTTGATACTAATAAGCTTATAAATAATAATGTCTGTTTCATCCTCACTTTTTTAATTACTGCCAACGTAAACGTATAAGGGGCGTTTTAATGCCCTTTATACACTGTTGGCTGTAGTTTTACCATTCAATTAATCCGTTATTTAATTCCATAATACCATTCTTATTCTTAAACTCATCATTTTCATATGATTCGAAAATCATTTTTGCCACTTTTTTAGGTTCTATATCTGCATCTGTTTGAGCGATTTCTGTTTTCATCTTACCAGGATGAAGACTAATGAATTGTATCTTATCTTTGAATTCGGCTCTCAGACTTACCGTCAACATATTTTGGGAGGCTTTGGCAATGCGGTACGAATAACTTACAATCAAATCTTGATATACCCGCTTATTTTGACGCGAAATTGACCCCAACCTACTATTTATATT
>PIVJ01000287.1 GCA_003353955.1 Bacteroidota bacterium
GTCATCCATTACAATTTTCAAACCCCTTGTCTTCTTTATAAGACTTGAGAACTTCTGTATCTCCTCAGTGCTGTCTTGACTTGATACCTCAACACATCACTCTAATCACTGATTTCTACTTACATTGATCTCAGCTTTCTGTAACATCAGAAAATCTTTGCTAGCCAGTCTAGCAATTTAGGTGTTTACCACATAAACCCTATTGTATCTACACATCTGGCAGCCAATCTTTTTCAAGACTCAGACCAGACTTGGAACTAGTAACTCCATTCAGATATTCAATGCAAATTGATTTTTTCAAACCTATCTGATAAACCCATAAATCTACTCAGTGAATAACCACACTATCACTGTAACTGTCATATCCACCCTTGGCATCACATACAGTGAGCTTTCTATATCACCAAGTAGATAGGGAAACAACACACACATCCAATATAAGCTACTTTAGGCTGAAGAAGACATATATATCTAGCTGACTAGGTCCCCTAGTCACTATTTATAGTCGAAACGCGTCCCTCTCGCTGTCATTAGGACAGGGAGTAGCACACTTATACCACATCAGTGCCAGGACTCACACAATTGAGACCTCCACTAACACTCACCAACATGAGTAAACTCAACAAACTATCCCGTAACAAATACAATTTCAAAAGAATTAAAAAACACAGGCACGCCTACATCAAGTGCCCATGACCTCTCAGTCAGTGACCAAACACTACTGAATTCCTCCTGGTGGCAACCACCAGACCTGAAGGAATTACCTCACTTTACAGACTCAGAGATCAATAAAAACCTGCACACCAATAGCCAGGTGACCCCACCCCCAAAGGGGAGGGGCCAAGCAAGTGATTTCTCTGCCTTATAACAGGCTACCCACCCCTCCCATAGTGGATCAGGTATTTGCACATGCACCTAACCTGACGGGAGATGGGGTGAACCCTCTCTTGGAACTCAAGAAATAAAACCTCCAAAAGAGAGTGTAGAGAACCCTCATGTCGTAGTGACACTGCCAAACCCCTCTCTCATGCTTGATACTCGAGGTACCCCCACAGTACCTCCCGGTATAGAACTTTTAACTGCACTTGGGAACACGGCCCTTATGGGCCCCGAACCTGAGTGTGGAGTCATGAGCAAATCTCTATACTACCCTGAGCACGAGGACACCATCCTCCTTAGTGCCAACCATCCCCTAACAGGGACCAGGCACTAGAACCTACAATAAGAGAACACTGCTTGCATACAGATGATAGTAATAAAAATACTAACAAGGGTACACACGTGACTGGCAGAGGAACCATGCCTAGCCCATCCTCCTGGGATGACCTAGACCACCTCTCCAGTACACAACTCTGTGACAAACAGATATCAAACAGCCATCAGACCCTCAGCTCTAAGAGCCTGAGGCTGAAAAATGATATACTGTTCTGCACACAAATACCACAACACTGGGCAAAAAACATCAACCAGCTGAACCAACCAAAATATCATGAAAATATCATGAAAATAGTTGACCAGCACAAATAACACCTACAAAAGCATGGTGAAAAAATCACCAAAATGCCATGCTCAGTAAGGCTAGGGTTTTGGAATTCATCCTTCGTGGATGCCCATAACTACACCTTACTGGTGCACCATCCCCAGCAGGGCAGAGTTTTGGAATTCATCCCTCGTGGATGCCCATAACTACCCCTGACTGGCACACTAAAGGCATAACAGCTTTAGCATACACAAAACAGTAAAATGCACCCCAGTGACCAGTAATAGACATATACAGGACACACACAAAAAAAGCCAACCCCCTACACACCCCCCTGGCACAGCCCACAATGGCTGATAAACTAAGGTACAGCGCCTAAGAACAAAAAATCACAACAATAAAATTACCAGCGAAATGTTCAATGGTCACCCATCCAAGAA
>PIVJ01000288.1 GCA_003353955.1 Bacteroidota bacterium
AGTGGAAAAGTGAAGACAAAGCAGTTCAGTCTTCTCTCAGACTTGAAACAGTCCAGAGAGACACTTGAGAAGTGGTAAAGTGAAGACCAAGCAGTTCTGTCATCTCTCAGACTTCAAAAACTTGCTTGAAGACATTATTCCACATCAGACTGTGCGGAGAGACACTTGAACCATGAAAAACTGAAGTCCACGTAGTCCGGTGTTGTCTCAGACATGAAACAGTCCAGAGTGACACTTGGAAAGTGGAAAAGTGAAGACAAAAGCAGTTCATTCTTCTCTCAGAGTTGAAACAGTCCAGAGAGACACTTGAGAAGTGGTAAAGTGAAGACCAACCAGTTCTGTCATCTCTCAGACTTCAAAACCTTGCTTGAAGACATTATTCCACGTCAGACTGTGCGGAGAGACACTTGAACCATGAAAAAGTGAAGTCCACGTAGTCCGGTGTTGTCTCAGACATGCAACAGTCCAGAGAAACACTTGGAAAATGGAAAAGTGAAGACAAAGCAGTTCGGTCTTCTCTCAGACTTGAAACAGTCCAGAGAGCTTGAGAAGTGGAAAAGTGAAGGCTAAGCAGTTCAGTCTTGTCTCAGACTTCAAAAACTCCTTTGAAGACGTTATTCAACGTCAAACTGTCCGGAGAGACACTTGAACCACGAAAAAGCGACGTCCAAGTTGTCCAGTCTTGTCTCAGACTTCAAACAGCCCAGAGAGACACTTGATCCATGAAAAACTGAAGTCCAAGTAGTCCGGTGTTGTCTCAGACATGCAAACAGTCCAGAGGAACACTTGGAAAGTGGTAAAGTGAAGACAAAGCAGTTCGGTCCTCTCTCACACTTGAAACAGTCCAGAGAGACACTTGAGAAGTGGTAAAGTGAAGACCAAGCAGTTCTGTCATCTCTCAGACTTCAAAACCTTGCTTGAAGACGTTATTCCACGTCAAACTGTCCGGAGAGACACTTGAACCATGAAAAACTCAAGTCCAAGTAGTCCGGTGTTGTCTCAGACATGAAACAGTCCAGAATGACACTTGGAAAGCGGAAAATTGAAGACAAAGCAGTTCAGTCTTCTCTCAGACTTGAAACAGTCCAGAGAGACACTTGAGAAGTGGTAAAGTGAAGACCAAGCAGTTCTGTCATCTCTCAGACTTCAAAATCTTGCTTGAAGACATTATTCCACCTCAAACTGTGCGAAGAGACACTTGAACCAGAAAAAACTGAAGTCCAACTAGTCCGGTGTTGTCTCAGACATGAAACAGTCCAGAGTAACACTTGGAAAGTGGAAAAGTGAAGACAAAGCAGTTCAGTCTTCTCTCAGACTTGAAACAGTCCAGAGAGCTTGAGAATTGGTAAAGTGAAGACAAAGCAGTTCAGTCTTCTCTCAGACTTGAAACAGTCCAGAGAGACACTTGAGAAGTGGTAAATTGAAGATCAAGCAGTTCTATCATCTCTCAGACTTCAAAAGCTTGCTTGTAGTCCAGAGAAACACTTGGAAAGTGGAAAAGTGAAGACAAAGCAGTTCGGTCTTGTCTCAGACTTGAAACAGTCCAGAGAGCTTGAGAATTGGTAAAGTGAAGACAAAGCAGTTCAATCTTCTCTCAGACTTGAAACAGTCCAGAGAGACACTTGAGAAGTGGTAAAGTGAAGACCAAGCAGTTCTGTCATCTCTCAGACTTCAAAACCTAGCTTGAAGACGTTATTGCACGTCAAACTGTCCAGAGAGACACTTGAACTATGAAAAACTGAAGTCCAAGTAGTCCGGTGTTGTCTCAGACATGCAACAGTCCAGAGAAACACTTGTAAAGTGAAGACAAAGCAGTTCGGTCTTCTCTCAGACTTGAAACAGTCCAGAGAGACACTTGAGAAGTGGTAAATTGAAGACCAAGCAGTTCTGTCATCTCTCAGAC
>PIVJ01000097.1 GCA_003353955.1 Bacteroidota bacterium
GCGTGTTTAACAGTTGTTTGTTTTTTTATAGACATTGTAAATTCCTTTTAGTGTTCCCTAATAAAAGGGTTATTATATTTTTCTTTATGTTGTGGTTCAGAGGGCGCGTGTCCATCTGCACAAGTTAATGTGTACGTTCCTTCTGTATCAATTATAATGTTGCCTGTACCATCGTGCCAACTCATACAAGATATATAATAATCGTTAAGGTCACTATACTTTATTAAAAGCTCATGCTTTGTTTCTGTTCCCAAACAAGGAAGCCACATAACAAACATCCCTAATAGGAATATGCCTGTATACAGAGTTCTGTTTAGTAGTGGGTCACAAAACATGAGCTACTTCCTAAGCTGCTTTTTCAACTTCGTCAGGGGTTTCAGCTTCTGCTGCCTCTCTTTCCTCAATCAAAACTGCTATGTCATACATCTGCTTAATGATTGTTGGAGTTATACCCAACATAGCTAAGGCTTGTGGAACACGCTGCTCTTGCTGCCCATTGGCAAACTGGATTCCATCATTAAAAAACTTATTACCAAGATTAAAAACCTCGTTAATCTGTTCATTGGTGAAAGTTTCGCTGACAAGGAATAGAACATTGCCATTAGCTCTAACACCCCTAACTTTAACACCGTCCTGATCACCATCAACAATCTCATACTCAACTGCATCAGTATCAGTATCAGTGTCTTCGATGATTTCTGCGTCTACTACATTTTCTTCTGTCATGTTAACCTTCCTTTGGTTGTTTTAGTGTTTTACGTGGAAGCGTTATTGCTTAAACGTATAAACCTTGTTGTCTGGTCTATTGCGTGTATCGAAGTGAACCCATCTAACATCTTCCTCAAGTGTTATTGGCCATTCATAACCGTAAATATTCCAGTTTTTCTTTACAAACTCCCTAACTTCTTCTGCTGTGTAATTTGTAAACTTGCAATCAAAAGCTCTTCCATACTTGTGTTGACTAAAGCTTTCAGCTAGTTTTTCCTTTGCAATATAATCAGGCGTGTTTGTTGCTTGTTGATAGAATTGGTAAGTACGTAGTCCGCTTTGATCATACGATCCGCCCCAAGCCCAATTATTAACGGTGCAAGAACCAAGTTCATCACGTAACCACTCTAACGTTTTTATTGCTCTGAAATCTAAAAACCACCAAGACTTATTTCCCCACTGATCATAAACGTGTTTTGGTACAAGCTCTTTTATACTGAAGTGTCTAATCATTGTTATGCTTCCATTTCTACCATGAAATTCTGCATCATGTTTTCAAACTTCTGCTGGCGATTAAGATTTACACCAAATTCATGCGCATAGGATTCAAGTTTCTTTTTGGCATCGCTTTTGCTAACACCTTCACTTAAAGACTGCGCATAATCCCAATCCGGTAAGTTCCTATTTTCGCTCTTGGTAGGCTCTGACAAATCTGCTGTACTTTCAGGTGATTCCGCAATCTCATCGACAAATGCTTTTTCAGGAGTGATGCCTCGTATTGGGTGATCTTCAACTTGTGGTTTCGTATTGGCAGGTTCATCAGAAGCCTCTAATTCAGGTGAGGGTGGAACGAATGGTTCTGTTGTTGTTGCTATTGAATCTTCCAACGTATAAGAGCATTGAGTTATGATTCCAAGAGAGGTTGCAGAATCAACAATTATGTTAGCACCTTTATCTAATAACAGGTTTAGTGTGTAGATGTATTCAGGTGTACTGGTGCATCTTATACAAGTACCAAAAGACATATCCACACCTTTGAATTCTCCTGTTTGTTCATCATTACAATAATACATTGAGATGTTGCCACGACATCCAGCAGGGTGAAATGGTTTTCCTGAAGCATGAGCATCTATTGCTGCTTGTGTAAATTTCTTGATACCAAAATATCTGTGTAAACTCATTTTATAAATTCCTTTTAATTTGTAGCGTTCACAATCCGCAAACGCCTCCTTTACATGAATCATTCTCTTCAAAAATAACACCTTTATGCTTAAGTGCTTCTTCATAAGAAATTGGTGTTAGTGGTTGACCACCTCTACTGCCATCAGGGTAGAATGTTAAACCTCTCAAGCGTGGTGCATATTTGGCTACAATTGTTGCTAATTTAATAACAGTTTTCTCATTGTTATATTTAGATCCCCACTCAGGCAAATTCAGCGTAGAGCTAATAGCCATATCCACATAGTCTTGTACATCTGCCTGAAACTTAATGCGCTTCTCAGGGTCTTCTGCTAGCTGATAAGCCGTTTGTATATCTTCTGGATTAATGCCATGCTCTTTAATTAATGTTTCTGCTGTGTGGTCTATAACGTATTCGTAGCGATATTGAGAACCACCAACAAGATAACGCCTTTTATATGCCACTGCGTAGAGGGGTTCAATTCCTGTTGTTGTACCACTGAGGATTCCAATAGTTCCCGTGGGCGCAATAGCACGATAAGCAATAGGGCGAGAAATAAACAACCTATCACAATGCTCATTTGCAGCGCTTTCAGAACTATCGCGATAAACAGCAAGCCAAGAATGCATTTCATCAGTAACTTCATAATCATACCCACGCTTCAAAAGCCATTCATGAACACCCATAATCCCTAAGCCTAAGCGTCTATTCTTCTCTCTCACTTTGGCTATTTTCTCAGACGGTAGTTTTGCCCTGATAGTCCCACAAACTAAAAACTTACTACCAAGCTCTGTGATTCTTTGAAACTCTTCAATGGTTTTAATCCTGCCCATATTAACTGAGCCAAGATTACACACATCGGAATCATCTTCACTAGTCACCTCAGTACAAGCGTTACGTGCAGTTTCATTCTCTTGATCAAAGAAATTGAAGGAAAATCCCGGCTCTCCATTGCGCATTGCGTATCTAACGTTATTAACAAATGTTTCTGGTAAAATTGGTGGGTAAAGATTGTATTGTTCCTGTAATTTTTCATCAAACAGATCAGCCCAATCACACATATCAAAGTCATCAATATTTTCACCACACACTTCAGTCAAAAACTGGTTATCATAATTTAAACTGATGTTAGTCATGTCTAACGGGCAGGCAAAGTTAAAGTCAGCTCTCTTTGCATCTCCCATGGAAATACCCGTATCACCTATAGGCATATTGTCCCAATCTTTTGCAGCCATGAATTCATCTACATCACCATGTTTCCAATTGAGAGATGCATAAATTGCAGCTCTACGCGCTCCACCTTGGATAACGTTACGTCCTATTTCATTGTTCATGTACATTAGCGGGACAGGGCCACTAGCTGTACCACCCGTGCGAGATAGTAGGCTGCCCTTTGGCCTAAATACTGAGTAGTCATTCCCAACACCACCACCTGTCATCAAAGCATTAGTTGCACGCTTTGTAAGATCTGCCCACTCTTCACGCGTATCATCTTCTGATTTGAACAGGTAGCAATTATTGTAGAAGGGTGCTTCTCTGCCTGCGTAGTAGATATATCTACCACCGGGCATAAACTTAAAGTCAATCATGTATTGTGTTAGTGTTTCTCTGTCTTCAAGAGACATAAGAGGGTGTTGTGTACCACCACACGTACCACATACAAAATCTACAATAGTTCTACAGCGTTGTTTCCAAGTTTCATTGTGGAAAAGAACATATTTTTGATTAAAAATATTACGTCCTAAATCTGTCCTGAATTCTGAAACTTCCATCTATTTGCCCATCACGTTAATTAGTGTGAGAGATTCAACGTAAGGCACTAGCACATCTAACATGTCTTTACCGTTTGATGCATCTAGTGTAAGAATTAACAAAACTGTAAAGAATCCTAAAAATCTTCCTGTATATAAGTTTCCTGAACTTTTATCTGACATGTTAAACTCGCTCCATAAGTTTTTTGATTTTAGCTATACCACGCTTAACTTGTAATTCTTTAGCTTCACGTTTGGCTGCTACTTTTAACTCTTGCTTGGTAAGTTGACCAAGAATCTTACGCATCTTGTATGTGTATTCCTTGTTAGCCAACTTTGGTATTCTGTCAATATTCCACTTCATCACCTCACATAACTTTTCAACTGTCATCTTCTCTTCAAAAGTTCCAGCTAGCTTGTCAGACGATGGGGCAAACGCACATGAATCTGATATTTTTATTTCGTTATCCTTGAACATCCTTTTCTTCCTGTTTCCTTGAATACTCTTTTAAACGACTTCTGGTGCGTCTATTCCAAATCTTTCTTTGTTTGTGCTTTGGTCTACAGCACCAACTACCTTTACGAAGCTTATTCAGCTCTGCACGTTTCATGCTACAGTCCCGGCTTAACCCTTTCACGATAATCTGTAGTGCAGCAATTTATGGTTGTGCCATATTCTTGGAAGCCAATATCATTTTTAGCTACAGATAAACAAGAGTTAGATCGTAATCCAAACTTATTACCTTCCACGATAGCATCAATGCCAGTGCCTATGAATTGAAATTCCCAGCCTGATTTCTCAGCATTTTTTATCAGGCGTGTAACGTGAGAGCTACTGTAAAGTCTACTGGTGTTTTCCTGTCCGTCAGATTGAATCAGGAATATAACGTGATTTGATTTTGTAGCAAACTCCATAGTTTCAATGACAGACCCTATGCAGTCATACAATGATGTATTACCACGAACGTGATAGATGTTAGGTGTTAGGTTCTCAATGTTATCAAGAGGCTCACGGAAGTGTATACACTCCTTCTCATGGTCAAATAAAACTAGGGTGAGTAGGGCTTCACCCTCAACTTGTTTTTGTTCTTTGAGAAAGGCATTGAAAGCACCGATTGTTTCTTCTTCCATTCCACCCATTGAGGCGCTTTTATCAATCAGTACAACAATATCTACAACTTCCTTGTTACCCATAATATATCCCTTATTTAGATAGTGTGCTGTCCTTTAATTTTCTACACGAAGGGACAGCAAACTCCGCTCAGTGTTAGTGGTGTACTTTTGCAATCCTTCGCGGGGCTACACCAACCACTACTATGAAAAATCAGTATATTTTTAGTATCCCTACCTTGGCTATACCAGACCAAACCACTCCACCCATAAATCTTGGTATACTTTTGCGATCCTTCGCGTGGTGATACCAACCACAACTCCTTCCATGAAAACTAACGTTTATTCTTGTTTTCTATTTCAAACTTTCTACTTCATGTTTTAAGTATGATCTGGATTTTGTAATTCGTCAAATAAAAACTTTCTTATATTTTTAAAATTCCTAAACCCTTTAACCGTACTACTATTTTAAGCTTTTTATAACGCTTTTGTCAAGCGGTTATACTTAAACTTGTTCTTACTACCTCGTTAACATTTCTAAATTACTAGCCTACTATTTTCATATTAGTCTATTAATAAAGACTTATTTAACATAAATATATTTCATGTGAGTCATGATCTATATCAGCACCAAAATCATAACCACCACCTCTTAGGCCAGTATAATCTGATGAGTATTTCCAAAGTCTATACTCTTCAACCGTCTTGCAATGCCATGCTCTCGGGTCATCCGGGCGCTTCTCAAGCAGTTCCTGACTAGGGAGTGGGGTGTCATCGTTATCTTTCTTAATCTTCTGACGGTAAACTGAGCATAAGCCCAATCCCTGCGCTTCAAGTAATTCCATTTTGTTATCTCTGTTTGTGAATGTTAAATTAAGTGTAGGGTGGTATTTTCTACTATGCAAATTAAATAATATATTGACAAGACATAGATAAATCGTTTAAACTAATAGTGAGCTAAAGGGATTTATAGAAGGAATTTTTAGCTGATCAAGGAAGATATGTCGAACCTACTGGTTTCTCTCACTCCCCTTGATATAGGTCGCAAAGATAACCCCACGCGACAACTGAGTTCGAAAGGCTGAACAGGGGGTGGACACGTTAAGGCGTGGAAGGCAGCTAACTTGATTTAACCTTAATAATAATCAAGTGCCAATGGGCTATACTCAGTCGACTCGGTTGATATAAGATTCAAAGGTAAAAGGGACTAAACCTACTACGACTATACAGTCTGGTGGGTTTGGGGTTCTTTTACCTCCAAACTTCCTAATCTCTCAATTGATATATTTAAAAGCTTTATAAGCTATTCTTTAAGTTTATACTTATAAACATATATGTATGTAAGTATATCTGTAAGTTAGTACCTTAAACTCTAATGTTTAGTATTAGCTTTAAGTTAGTAACTAGTATTATTATGTTAGTAATATATTTAAGTTACTTGTAAAACTACCTTACATACCCACATATAACAAATACATATAACTAGCTAGTGTTGATATGACCGAGCGCAGCGAGAAGCCGTAGGCTCTGTGAGTGTGGGTATGTGGGTAACATCTTTTCGTTATCCATATATCCATCACGTTAGTTTTTGTTATGTGTACAAATGTGTACATAATTGTGTACACTAGAATGTACATTAGAGGGTCTAATGTCTATTATAATGAACATAAAGCCCTTTTACGCCTGTTTTGTCCAACATAATAGTATTTATAAAATATGTTTTTATAACACTATAACTATGTTTGGGTATTGACAGATTCATAGAAAGCATGTTAAACTATTAGTATAGGATAGAGATTTTCAAATTAACAAAAGGATTTTGTTATCAGATGTATAGCCTGTAATTGCATTCTTTCACCAGAAGAGATTAAACGTAAAGCCTATGATTGGGACTACTGCTCTGAATGTAGGTATCAGTCTTCAAGAAAGTATTGTGCCAGTGATAGAGAATATGACCACGGACATCTAACGAATCTCAGTTTAGATGGTTCATATCTAACAATTGATATGTGTTCTGGTGATGATTAATGAAATATAACATTTAAAGCTTGACTCTATGTGTGATATAGCTTAAACTATTAGTAGAGGTATAGGTTTTTTATTTGTCAACACATATATACCCAATTAAAGGAGTTTTCCATGGCAGGAATTAGCTTGGATGCACGTAAACTAAACCTAGCACAATCGTTATATGATGACGGTGTGGATAGTTGGCTGGCAATAATCGCTGAACTTAACACTGAGATTCTTGAAATCAATGACATCTTGCGTGGTTATGCTGCGGGTGACACTGGCAAGAAATATCAAATATCAGCAAAACAGCATAGTGCCTTACAAGACAGGTTCACTTTCTGGACAGCATTCATGAAAGCACCAGATAAAGCTGTAGCTCATATCAACAATGGATTGAAGAAACAGCATAAGAAACAATCCAAGAAAACAGAAATAATCCAACATACACCCCAATTAGCAGTTTTTAGCCCTAAAGCTAAAAAATAAGAATCGATTAGAAAGCGTGTGCTTTGTCTTTTGACATAATAATAAATACACACCATCTAACAAGTTTCCACTGCCAAGGGCTTCACATCCCTTATGGGTGCGCAATGTACCTGAGCCATTGCAATATTATGGTTTAAGGGACTTTCGCCCTTCAGGTGATTGTAAAAGGATTTTCGTCAGCCCTCCAGCGAATATCCCCCTTACTTTCTTTTTGCATGGAGGCGAAAATGGAAGAACAAATTTTAATTACCCCTCAAGCGGGTAAACAAGAGTTAGCAGCTAACACTGTAGCAGATTTCATTATTTATGGTGGTGCGAGGGGATCAGGAAAATCATATCTCCTGAACATGCTAATTCTTAAATTTATAAATGATCCTTTCTTCCAAGGCATATTCTTTCGTAGGCAGTATAACGAGCTTACAGGTGCTGGTGGATTATGGGATACGGCTAACGAGATGTACCCACAATTTGGTGGGAAAGCTAACATAGCCAATCTGAAGTA
>PIVJ01000026.1 GCA_003353955.1 Bacteroidota bacterium
TTGATTTTACTGGTCTGGATTTTGATTTTGGGTGCTGCAAGCCTATTTTTGTTGCATGTTTATACGAAAAAATAAAAATAGGTCAGGAAGTATATCGGTTCAGATTATTTCCAAATCGACAGGGGTGGTGACCGAAAAGTGTTGTATAATCATTTGTTAAACAGAGGGTCAAAGAAAAGGTTTATCATCCGCATGGTGGGGAGTAGGCATCTGATTTGTGGAAGATCAACTCTGTCTGCAAATGAGCTTGCCATTAACTGCCCTTGTTCTTATCAAGATACGATCGTCAAAGAAAAAAATGGTGAAGAGAAAGTGCTTCATATAAGCTACGGATATAAAAAAGTAAAACTGTCCGATTTTTTCTGTTGAAATAATTTCTGCCTTAAATCCACCTCGTTCAGCCCAAAATTTTGCACTACTTGACGCTGCCGCAATAACTGAACTCTCTTCAATCACCATTGGAATCATATAATTTTTACCATTGATGGTCATGTTGGGAGCTACTCCAAAAGGAAAGTAAAAATTCGATATTGTATTCTCACTAAACTCATCAAAGAGTTTTTGTTTTTGGTTGTCTGAATGCCAGAAATCTTTAAGTTCTTCCAAAGCCAAAGCTGAATCTTGGAAATGATCAGCTACCAATTTTAATTTCTCTTCCTTGGTTAATTTTGAAAAGCCCTTAATGCTATTATTTAAGAACATTAGTATTATTTTTTCTGCAAAGAAAATTGATTTATTAGAATGTTGGACTGCTTCTAAATAGCCATCTAAATATAATGATGATAACGAGAATAATGGGATTGTTTTATTAGACAATCTTAAACATAATAGCAATTACAGCAAACAACTTTGGGGAATCTTCCTGAGGAATATCTATACCTGGATTCTACAATTGATTGAGATAAGGCTCACTATCTACAATCATTAACAAGCTGTAGTAGTTTTATTGATATTAAATGTAAAGTTGGTATCATAGGTGTTTTGGGTTTTGATGTGCTATTAGTTTTAATGGAACAAAGCTACGGTGTGAATGAGCGGAAGGAAAATGATTAAATTAGATTAAACCACTACGGCTTAAAAATAATTGTCTATAAAGCTACCACAAGTGTATTTTATTTGAAATATTGGGTTGTAATCTGAATCTGAGAAAGTGAGGATGATGTGCTTAAAATTCAAAAGCCATCCCGAAGAATTCGGGATGGCTTTTGAAAATTTGATTATTTGTTTGTTTACATCATTCCGCCCATACCTGGCATTCCACCACCCATTGGAGGCATTGCTGGTGCAGGGTTTTCGCTTTTGTGTTCAACAAGTACACATTCAGTAGTTAAAAGCATGCCTGAAATTGAAGCAGCATTTTCCAAGGCTACACGTGCAACTTTTGTTGGGTCAATAACGCCCGCTTCAAAAAGTTTTTCATAAACATCTGTTCTAGCATTGAAACCAAAGTCGCCTTTACCTTCAAATACTTTTTGTACAACAACCGATCCTTCCATTCCTGCATTTTCAACGATCTGACGAAGGGGCTCTTCTAGCGCTCTGATAATAATTGCAATTCCTGTTAGCTCATCTTCATTATCACCTTTTAAGTTTTTGATTGCATCAACAGCTCTTAAATAAGCAACACCACCACCAGGAATAATTCCTTCTTCAATGGCTGCACGAGTGGCGTTAAGTGCATCATCAAAACGATCTTTCTTCTCTTTCATCTCAACTTCACTAGCAGCACCAACATAAATAACTGCAACGCCACCAGCTAATTTTGCTAATCTCTCCTGAAGTTTTTCTTTGTCATAATCAGAAGTGGTAGTTTCAATTTGAGCTTTAATTTGATTTACCCTTGCACTAATATTTGCTTTTTCACCTTTACCATTAACAACTGTTGTATTGTCTTTGTCGATAGAAACTTTATCAGCTTCACCTAAAAATGATAAATCGGTATCTTCTAATTTATATCCTTTTTCCTCAGAGATAACTGTTCCACCGGTAAGTACAGCAATGTCTTCCAACATTTCTTTTCTTCTGTCACCAAATCCCGGAGCTTTCACTGCAGCAACTTTTAACGATCCTCGGATTTTATTTACAACTAAAGTTGCTAATGCTTCACCATCAATGTCTTCAGCAATAATAACCAATGCACGACCTGTTTGAGCTGTTTTTTCAAGAATTGGAAGTAAATCTTTCATAACGCTGATTTTTTTATCATAAATCAACATATATGGATTTTCAAAAACTGCTTCCATTTTTTCGGTATCAGTTACAAAGTATGGAGAGATGTTTCCACGGTCAAACTGCATTCCTTCAACCACGTCAACGTAAGTATCAATTCCTTTTGCTTCTTCAATTGTGATAACTCCTTCTTTTTTAACCTTGCCCATTGCTTGCGCAATTAATTTGCCAATGAATCTGTCGTTATTAGCTGAGACTGCAGCAACTTGTTCAATTTTATCAGAACTGTCACCAATTTGCTTGGTTTGTTTTTTTAAGGAATTGATTACCTCAATTACTGCTTTATCAATACCGCGTTTTAAGTCCATTGGATTTGCTCCGGCAGTAACATTTTTTAGACCGGTAGTAACAATTGCCTGCGCTAATACAGTTGCAGTGGTTGTTCCATCACCAGCAATATCATTGGTTTTAGAAGCCACTTCTTTAACCATTTGTGCGCCCATATTTTCTACAGGATCCTCTAAGTCAACTTCTTTCGCAACTGTTACACCATCTTTGGTGATAACCGGTGATCCGAATGATTTTTCAATAATCACATTACGGCCTTTAGGTCCTAGTGTAGTTTTAACTGCATTTGTAAGTGCATCAACACCTTTTTTCAATCCATCTCTTGCGCTTAGATCAAATAATATATCTTTTGCCATTTTTTTAAGGTTTTATATTTTTAAATTATAATTAAACAATAGCAACAATGTCAGACTCACGCATGATTAAATAGTCGTTGCCATCAATTGAAATCTCTGTACCACTATATTTTCCATAAAGTACATTGTTACCAACTTTAACAGTTATTGGTTCATCTGGTTTTCCAGGCCCTACTGCCAAAACAACACCTTTCTGTGGTTTTTCTTTGGCTGTATCAGGGATGATAATTCCACCCGCGGTTTTTTCTTCAGCAGCAGCTGCTTCAATAATCACTCTGTCGGCCAGAGGTTTGATGTTTAGTTTTCCCATTTTCTTAATTTTTATGATTAAATCTTCAAAAGTATAAATGCCTCTTTACACATTTTGTGCCAATTGAAAATTCAAAAAAAAATGTCAGAATTTATGACAATCTGACATTTACGTTTTTATGTTATTTTTTTATTTCCCCTCTTCTCTTGGAGGCGGTTCCTGGTAATTAGTGATTGGAATTGCATGTTGAGAGCCTTCAATTTGATCTCTCAACTCTGTATCTACCACATTTTGTGAATCTCCACTTCTGGGAATTACAAAAATTGTAAATAAGCTTAAGAATAAAAGTGCAATTGCTAGAGTCCATGTTGATTTTTCAAGAAAATCGGCAGTTTTTCTAACGCCCATATACTGATTAGAGCCAGAAAAATTTGAGGCTAATCCTCCACCTTTTGAGTTCTGAACCAGTACAACTAAAATAAGTAAGATGCAGGTGATAAGAATCAGGACTGATACCAAAATATATGTGCCCATTGTTTTTTGTTTTTCAGGTTTTAGATTTCTTTTTCTATTCTCTCAATTTGAGCTGCAAAGTAACTACTTTTTTCCGGATATTTCAAACCTAATTTATTATAAATTTTAATTGACTTCTCTTTATAGCCTTGGTCATAGTATATTTGAGCCAAAGTCTCACTCACAATATTTTCTTGGTCGACGATACTTTGATGCGCATATTCAATGGCGTCGTAAAATTCAGACTGGCTTCTGCTAATACTCGGCGTAGTATGAATAAATTGGTCAATTAACTCAAGTTTTGTTTTTGCCTGATTATCATTCTTGAGTTGTTCTATTTCTATCGGATCTTTGGATTTGGCTTTAGATGTGATGCGCTTTGCTTCTTTTTTTGTCCGCTCAATCTCAGTAAGTTTCTTTTCAATACGGGCTTTTAGTTCTTCAATTTTTTCAGAATCTTTCCGCGCTTTTTCTTGAAATTCTTTATCAATTATTGTTGCTTGATCATCTTTTACCTTTTCTGTAAATTCATCAGGAAATTCAATTTTCTTCAGGCTGTTGCCCAGATTGTCTATCAATAACCTCAAAACTTTTCGGTTTGCCGCCAATGAAGCACTCATGCCCAGTTGTGTTTCAAACTGTATGTTTTTTTCCTTAAAGAGATTTAAAGTAAGTAAGGTATTAATGGATGCACAATATGGATAATCTGTAGTTAAAATGCGTAGTTCATTTATGGTATCTGTATTTAAGTTTACCGGTGTAATTAAATAGTCAATGAACTGTTCTTGTTTCATGTGTCTATAATTTGATTCTTAATTACCACCTGGAGTATCCATGTTATAGTCATTCCTTTGTGTGAGAACTTGTTTGCATGGATGTTTCATATTAATGGTTTTACCAGTTGACAACTGTTTTATTAAATATTTCATCAACAATTTTATCTACAATTTTCTCAATCAAATCATCTTGTATGGAGTTTAAATCTTCAGTACTCGAATAATCTTCATATTGCGTAAAACCACTTGATTCAAAATCTTTCGAAGGATCATATCTATTAATGTAATCCACCTTTACTGTAATACTTAATCGGTTTTGTGCTGCCTTATCACCCTGAATCGCCTGTGGCGTTATACTATAATCTGATATGTGTCCAATAACTTGCAAGTCACCATCTGAGGTAGCAATATTAAGTGCAGTTTGTGAAGAAAAGCGATCTTTTAACGCATCTGTCAAAATTTGACTTAGTGAGGATTCAATTAATGCAGCTTTATTTTCAAAATAGCTGATAGATATTGTTTTTGCCTGAGCTGGGATATCGGCACCAGTAAATTTATAAAAACATCCTGTAATTGAAAGGACGATAAATGATAGTAGAAGAAATTTAAGCTTGCTATGTGACATAAATCTATTTTATATTATATTCTTTAATTTTCCTGTATAAGGTTCTTTCAGAGATGCCTAATTCATTTGCTGCGTTTTTACGCTTCCCTTTGTGTTTTTCCAAGGCCATTCTAATCATGTCAATTTCTTTCTTTTGGAGTGATAATGACTCTTCAAGAACTTCGGAATGGTGGATAGGGCCACCATCGTTTTCATCTAACCTTTGTTGAATTTCAATTTTGTTAGGCTCAGATGAATCACTCTTAGTATCCTGATATAATTGCTTAATTAATTGGGCATTATTTTCTGAACCATTTTCCAAACTTTCACTTTCAAGAATATCAACCACTACTTTCTTCAGCTCATTAATATCTTTTTTCATATCGAATAATACTTTATAAAGTATGTCGCGCTCAGAAAAATCCTCTTTCTCCTTTCCTTTATTATAAAGAACCGGTAAATCGTTACCAATGCCTCCGGGTAAATATTTTTGAAGAATAACTTCATTGATATCACGTTGTTCCTCAATGATCGAAATTTGTTCGGTAGTATTTTTTAATTGTCGGATATTGCCATCCCAATGATAATTGGAGAGCATAGAGACCGCATGTTCATCTAACTGCAATTGGGGCATTCGATACTTTTCGGCAAAATCGGCTGCAAACTTTCTAAACAATAAATAAATATCGTCCTTTCTTTCTCTTAAGGGCGGAACATAAATTGGAACTGTATTTAATCGGTAAAATAAATCCTGGCGAAATTTTCCGTCAGCTATTGCCTCAGGAATATTTATATTGGTTGCTGCAACAATCCGTACATCTGTTTTTATCACCTTAGATGAACCCACCTTAAAAAATTCGCCTGTTTCCAGTACCCTTAATAATCGTACCTGGGTTGATAATGGTAGTTCTGCCACTTCATCTAAAAAGATGGTTCCTCCATTTGCTACTTCAAAATATCCTTTTCGGGCTTCATGAGCGCCTGTAAATGATCCCTTTTCATGACCAAAAAGTTCGGAATCAATAGTCCCTTCAGGAATTGCACCACAATTAACAGCGATATACGATCCGTGTTTCCGGGCACTTAACTGATGAACTATTTTAGGAAATACCTCTTTCCCCGTACCACTTTCACCCATAATAAAAACCGAAATATCGGTGGGCGCAACTTGCCGTGCAATATCAATCGCTCTGTCGAGTAAAGTGGAATTACCAATAATTCCGAATCGTTGTTTTAATGTTTGAATCTCCATTATTTTATTCTACAACTAACAATTCACAAAGATACGCTTAGCAACTAAAAAAGAGGGTTCAAATAAGAATCATTTTTACTAATTGCCATAAAATTACAAAACTTCGTTGAAAATCAAAATTATCTATTTAATGAAATCACTTGATTTAGATTCGAAATCTGATGATCATATTGATGGCTGTTTTCTGATAACCGCTTGTAAGTTTTGTTCAAATGCCTTCATTATTTTATTCATCACTTTATCAACTATTTTGTCTGTTAAAGTTTGATGTTGATCTTGCAAAATAAAACTGACAGCGTAAGATTTTTTATCTTTTTCAATGTTGACGCCTTCATAAATATCAAAAAGTGACACTGCTATTAAAAGTTTTCGTTCGGTTTGAAATGCCAGTTTTTTTAATTCTTCAAATGTAATCTCCTTATTTAAAAGCATGGCCAAATCTCGGCGAACTTCATGGAATTTGTTTATTTCCTGAAATTGAACCTTCGCTTTTCTAACAGCTTTAATGAGAAGCTCCCAATTAAAATCAGCATAAAAGACTTCTTGTTTGATGTCAAATTGCTTTAATATTTTTTTTGCCAGCAAGCCAAAACTAACAATCGTATTATTATTTAATTCGTAGGATTGTCCAAAGCTGAAATTTTCATTGACCTGATTTGATATTTTTAAATTCGATGTATTTAACCCAATTCTTTTTAACACCTGATCAATATAAAATTTAGTAGTGAAAAAATCTATATTTATAGATTCCTGCTGCCAACTTTCTAAACTTGTTTTACCTGATAATAGTATCGACAAATGTGTAGACTCGGTATATTTATTTAAAGGACCACCTTGTTGGCTTTCATCTTTCTCAATTGCGTAAATCCTTCCAAATTCATAAAATCTCAGATCTGTATTTTTTCGATTTTGATTGTAAACAACAGATTCTAACCCGCCGAACAATAAACTTTGGCGCATCACATTTAAATCAATACTCACCGGATTAAGTACATAAACATTGTTTTTAGCATTAATTGCATCACTCTTATCAGCATATTTTGAGTTAATTAATGAGTTGTTGATGATTTCATAAAAGCCGTTATCACTCAAATAATTTGCAATAAAATTCTGTGTTCTTTCTTTTTTATCTGTCGCATCTCTGTATGATAAAGATGAGTTCAGAGAATCTGAAATTTCGATATTGTTATATCCATAAATTCTGAGAATCTCCTCAATTACATCAGCTTCCCTAGTAACATCTACCTTATAAGTTGGGATTAAAAGGCTTAATCCAAGATCGGATTCAACTGTAATTTCAATTCCTAAGTTTACTAATATTCGTTTAATCTCCGATCGATCAATGACTTTTCCAATCAATCGATCAACATTGGTGTATTTTATGTCCACACTCCATTTTTCAATGGGCGTTGGATACATATCAATTATACGGCTTGAGGTTTTACCGCCTGCCAATTCCTGAAAAAGCAAACAAGCCCTTTTTAATGCGTATTCAGTAATATTGGGATCAGCTCCGCGCTCAAATCGAAAAGAAGCATCCGTTTGCAAGCCATGGTGTTTTGATGTTTTACGGATTGTGGATGCATCGAAATAGGCACTCTCCAGAAATATATTTTTCGTTGAGTTTGTGACTCCGGATCCTAAACCGCCAAAAACTCCTGCGATACACATTCCGTTCTCCTGATTGCAGATCATCAAATCATCTTGGGTCAAACTACGTTCTATTTTATCCAGAGTAGTAAATGTTGTTTTATTTGCCAATTTTTTAATGGTCACTTTATCGCCTTTAATTGCATCTGCATCGAAGGCATGAAGTGGTTGCCCTGTTTCAAATAACACAAAATTGGTTATATCAACTATATTGTTTATTGGTTTTAATCCCAATGAAGTTAATTGGTTTTTTAACCAGGCCGGCGATTCTTTCACTTCAATTCCACTGATCGTAATTCCTGTATATCTAGGGCAAGCTTCCGAATCTTCAACTACGATGTCAATCAGACGCGATTCATCTTCAATCGTGAAATTCTCAATCGAAGGAATTTTTAAATTAGTTTTCTTTGTTGGATAATGATGATTTAAAACCGCAACTAAATCTCTGGCTACTCCAATATGAGAGGTAGCATCCGCGCGATTAGGAGTTAGTCCGATTTCAAAAACATAATCCTCTTCAATCTCAAAGTAATCTTTTGCAAGCGAACCAATTTTTGCCTCAGGATTTAATACCATAATTCCGTCATGTTCAGTTCCCAGTCCAAGTTCATCTTCTGCACAAATCATTCCTTCCGAAACTTCACCCCGGATTTTTGATTTTTTAATCACAAAAGAATCATCACCCAAATAAATTGTTGTACCTACAGTTGCAACCGGAACTTTTTGACCAACTTCTACATTAGGAGCTCCACAAACAATTGGTAAAATATGATCTCCACCTACATCAACAGTTGTACACACTAATTTATCTGCGTTGGGGTGTTTGATTTTAGTCTTTACTTCGCCAATCACAACACCATTTAACGCACCTTTCACTGATTGAATCATTTCCCATCCTTCCACTTCAAGTCCACAATCAGTAAGTAATTCGGCCAACTTAACTGATTCAATGTCAACATTAATATATCGCTTTAACCAATTATAGGAAATTTTCATCGAAATTTGTTTTGTTATGGTCGGTAAAAGTAAGGAATTTATGACATTTTTCAATTCAAAAGCTAGTATGAAATTTCTTGATAAAGTACCGATTATATAATTTCAAGATGAAAAACTGATGGGTAGGTGATAAAAGAGCTCATCTAAAAACTAAACTTAACCGACAGAAATATCTGTGACGGACGGAGCATATTGAGTAGATTCATAAACGGTGAATGCACTTGCCTGGTAATTTGCATAGGTTTTAGTATTGAAAACATTGTTCCATCGAAATTCCATATCAATTTTCTTTTTCGTAACGGTGTAGCGATAAAGCAGGTCAGCAAAAAAGTGAGTATGCAACAAAAAGTTGAACGCAAAGATAAGCTATGCAGCTAATTTTTGTTTTTTGTTTAAAATTCTTTTAGAGATAAATTCGGACAGCTTATGTAAGACGTTTTACTAACGGAGTTTTATTAACTAATGAGGCCCCAGTTAGGTCTGGATTTGAATAACTTAATTAGTTGCGATTTTAGCAGTTTATTATTTGGTAGTGAAAGATTAGGGTCAGCATCTAAGATGTCAGAAGCTAAATTGCGGGCATATTTCAAGATTTTTTCATCTTTAATTAAGTCGGCAATCTTAAGATCCAAAATACCGCTTTGTTGTGTTCCTTGCAAATCGCCAGGCCCTCTGAGTTTTAAATCAGCTTCAGCAATTTCGAAGCCATCTGTTGTTCGAACCATAATTTCCATTCGTTTCCGACCTTCTGTAGTTATCTTATAGCCACTCATTAAAATACAGTAAGATTGATCAGTACCTCGCCCAACACGACCTCTTAATTGGTGTAATTGCGACAAACCAAATCGTTCGGCATTTTCAATAACCATTACTGAAGCATTCGGGATATCAATTCCAACTTCAATCACGGTTGTTGAAACCATAATCTGGGTTTCACGCTTCAAGAAACGCTGCATTTCGTAGTCTTTATCAGTTGCCTTCATTTTTCCGTGAACAATACTAACTGCATACTCAGGTAACGGAAATTCTCGAGTAATGCTTTCATAGCCATCCATCAGATCTTTTAAATCTATTTTTTCAGATTCGTTAATTAACGGATAAACTATATAAACCTGATTTCCAAGCGTAAGCTGTTTTTTTAGAAATCCAAATAATTTTAGTCTTCCTGAATCATAAAGATGTAAGGTTTTAATGGCTTTTCTTCCCGGGGGAAGTTCGTCAATAATTGAAAAATCCAGGTCACCGTAAAAGGTCATAGCCAATGTTCTTGGAATTGGAGTGGCAGTCATTACGAGCACATGGGGTGGAATTGTATTCTTCTTCCAAAGTTTTGCGCGTTGTGCAACTCCAAAACGGTGTTGTTCATCAATAACCACATATCCTAAATTTTTAAACTGAACGTTATCTTCGATTAAAGCATGTGTGCCAATCAAAACATGTAATTCTCCCGAAATTAAATTATTATGAATAATTTTACGTTGAGCTGATTTTGTTGAACCGGTTAGTAGCCCTAAGTTTATGTGTAGTCCTTCGAGAATGGTAGATAACGTTTTGAGATGCTGATTAGCCAATATTTCAGTGGGAGCCATTAAGCAAGTCTGAAATCCATTATCCAATGCAATTAGAATTGACATTAGTGCCACCAGGGTTTTACCACTTCCCACATCGCCTTGTAGTAATCGATTCATCTGTTTGCCCGATCCAAAATCAATCCTGATTTCTTTAATCACACGTTTTTGGGCAGTGGTTAATTGAAAAGGTAAGTTTTGCGAATAAAAATCATTCAAAAATTTTCCAACTTTTGAAAATACGTGACCATTGAGTTTTTGTTGTCGATTTACCTTAGACTGAAGGATGTTCAGCTGGATATAAAATAGTTCTTCAAATTTCAAACGACTCTGGGCTTTGGCTAAAAGATGTTGATTTTTTGGAAAGTGAATATTTAAAAGAGCCTCTTCTTTTGAACTGAGTTTTAATTTCTGGATGATTTCTTCAGGTAATGTTTCTCTTAGAATATCGGTAGCCTTCAGCATTAAATTTTTTGTGAGTTTACCGATGGCTTTATTTCCTAATCCTTTAGCTTTTAATTTTTCAGTAGAATTATAAAATGGTTGAAGTGTCTCACCCAATTTATCTTCTTCCTGATCTTCAAATTCAATTTCCGGATGTGGAATATTATATTTATTATTGAACAATGCAGGTTTACCGAAAACAATAAAATCTTTATTGCCAACCAATTTATCTTTAATCCATTTTATTCCGCGAAACCACACCAACTCAATCGAGCCTGTATCATCTGAAAAAACAGCAGTAAGTCTTTTGGCTCGTTGTTGGCCTATTTGCCGAACGTTTGATATTTTTCCTTTTAATTGGATATAAGAATTGGTGGTATTTATCTCCTTTATTTTGTATATCTTACTTTTATCAATATATCTAAACGGGTAGTAATTTATTAAATCATCAAAGGTATGGATTGACAATTCTTGCTTAAGAGATTCAGCTCGTTTAGAGCCAACTCCCTTTAAATATTCTATGGGTGTATCAAGGAAACTATATGACATTTGAGATAGTCTATTCTACACAAAAATAAACAAATTACATGCTGTTATAAAAAAAACTCCCCCAGATCCGGAGGAGTTTTTCACAAGATTATTTTTTTAAAATTCCCAAAGCTCATGTTCAAAGTTGAATAATGCATTTTTGATCCGGTCTGATTCAAACAAAGCATCTATGCCTTCAGCATATTGCGAAATCCGGCGATCGTAAACGTTTGACTCTTTATAAATGTAGCTTGAAAACATTCGCTTCCAAAAAACTTCATCGTAGGTTCTTCGTTCGGCATCATTAAATCGATTAAATATTAATGCTTTAGCTAAGATGTTTCGTGCCTCCGGGAAATATATCCAAAATAGAGGCTCAGTAATTTCTTCGCCATCCCGATCTTTAATTACTACTGGACACAATCCAATAATTCGTACCATTAACTGAGATCGTTTTTTGTCGAAATACCAATCTTCCTTTATCCTTAATTGCATTACCCTTGTTGGGTCAAAACTCGTAACAATAACGGTATCGTAATCATTGTAAGGTGGATAAGGTCTGGACAATACTCGGTGAATGGAGTCAGTTTGTCTTGCGGAAATTTCATTAAAGGTAATGGGAACAAGAAACTCATCAGTTGCCGATATATCGTAGGCTGTGACTTCACCTTCTTTCAGCCCATCAATTATAATTTGAAAGAAGCTTTTCCATTCGCCTTGTGGTGCCATGGGAAAGTAAAATGATTGATTCATCTTTTCGCGAAAGTCGATAACTCTCCAAATACGTTTTTGCCACATTATATCTGCTCTGCGCAGTGAAGGCATTGGGGTAGGTCTCAAATCGATAGTTCCAAGACCCTCGTATAAGCCATCAACAGGAGTTTTATTAATGATCTGGGATTTGCAAGTTGACCCAATCCCCAGCATTATACCTATTGTTATTATTATCGGAAGTATTTTTTTCATCACTATCGTGTTTAGAATTTTATTGAATTGTAAAATTTATCGTGTTTAAGGTTCGTGTTGTACCGTCCGGGCCGGATGCCTGAATGTTTTCAAAAAAGAATTTTTGACCACGTTTTGAACCTTTGATTAAATCGAGCATTTCCGATGAAAACCTATTGCCACGTGTAGATTTAGATATCCAGTCACCGTTAATTACGGTAGCCATATTGAAGGAATTGATCATGAAATTTAAGTCAAATTCAAAATCCTTCATCGATGGAATTATTGCACTTGCGACCATTAAGGTGTTTTTATCGATGGTTCCTTCTTTTTGACGTGCAATTTCAGCAATAGGGTCAGGTACGCGTTTCACTCTGAATTGACGACTACCCATATTAATTCTAGTACCTTCATAGTTAGCAGTTGCACTAATTACAGTCTCTGTTATTCCTCTTTCCATTTCCACAACCCAATCTGAACCATTGGGATTTTTTTTTAGGGTGCCGACTGAAATTGTGGGTTGAATTAATTCATCAGCCATACCCGGTACTGAAATCGAAACCGGATTTTCAACACCTACATAAAATACATTCATCTTAGTTGCGGCAACCGTTAACGATGGAGGAGCAACAAGGTATTCACTTTTAAAAGAATAATCAATTGCTTCACCATCCGGATTTAATACCCTGATGAGGCCAGCATACTTTTGGAGCCCCTCCCTATTTGTTGCGAAATTAAGTTTTACAACTCCATCTTCACCTTGCAATTTTTCAGCCCTGCTAAAATTGTTATCATTTATTTCATCCACACCCTGAAGAACATACACCTCAGGATCCTGTTTGGTGTCATAAGCAGCCACAAAAACTTCAGCTTCGTAACGCTGCCCTTTAAGAATATATGAGTTGCTGGAAATTACCTTGGCTGTGATATCATCAAATTTGAAATCTCTAGCTGTAACCGATGAAAATAAATAACTGATTACATCAAATTCTGCACCTTGAATTTCACCTTTTAACTTATTAAGAATTGTAATATCAGCTGCTAAGATGGTATAATAAAAATTATGTTGTTCCCAGGTTTGTTGTTGGCCGCTCGCATTATAATATGGTCCTTTCGTGATGAGGCCAAGTCGATCACTATCTTCGTCTTCATTGATCAAATTAAGCATTACTGACCGATAAGCGTTGATTCGTCTTTTTATTTCTCCTGATAGGCCTGTTGAGCCATCCTCAGATCTGCCAAAGAAAAACCTGGTTGGCTCGGTATATTTGTCCTTGTTTTTAATTTTACTTAAAGGCGTACTCATAGCCTGTTCAACAGTTTTAATATTCTTTTCTGACTGAATGATTAAGCTATATTTGACACTATCAATAAATGCAATGAGTTCTCTTGAAAGAGTTTGGGCTCCTTGGGCACCTAACCAGAAAGGCTCAGTTTTATTGGGATTTAATTTATATTGCTTGCTAAATTCGGTATAAACGCCGTCGGTTTTACTTGAGAAGCTTTCGATGGTTGATTCCATACTTTCGTTCACAACTAAAAATGCATCTAACATTTGCTTGGAAACATTTAGTGCCAGAAGTGCTGTTAGCACGAGATACATCATCGCGATCATCTTTTGCCTTGGGGTTTCCTGATATCCTGCCATATTTGGGGATTGATATTTTTATAAAAAGGTAATTATTGATTTTTAGCGTGGTGTACTTTGATTCATTGCAGTAAGCATACCACCATACACTTTATTTAATGAAGCCATTTTTTCATTGAGCTCATCCATGTTTTGTCTGTATGAGATCATACGATCAGCTGAATCACTAAGGTTTTTGAGAAACTGATTCATCGTTTCCTGAAGTTTAGCAGACGATTCAACTTGTTGACTTGAACTATTTAATTGCATTTCATATAATTCATTTAGGGAACCTATAGTTTCCGATATCTTCTTTAATTGTTCGTTATACAAAGCACCTTCAACCTCATGAGAGTCAAGTGATTCAGCCGACTTGCTAACTAATTCAGATGATCTTTTATAATTGTCAGCCAGATCACGAACAGACTCGTTAGCACTCTTTACGGTGTTAGAGAAATCCTTCACAGCCGAAACATCAGATTTTAAAGTTTCCGATGCATCGCCATAGGATTTTGAAAGTTCAGAAACCTGGTAAGAGGCTTGCTTGACATTGGTAGAAAACTCATCGGCAACCTGAATATCTTTACTTAAAGATTCGGAAGTTTTTTTATAAGTATCGGATAAATCATTTATTGATGAAGTAGCACCTCGCATTTTATCTACATATTCATTAGTTGCAAGTGATGCATTAGAGGCATCTTTAATCTTTGTTGTGCTATCACTTAAATTCCGAAGTCCGACAGCAAGACTGTCGATGAGTTGGGCATCCACATTCGCATCTTTTAATAATGTATCAAGTTGTTGAGAATAGTTTTTATTACTCTCTTCATCGATACCATATCCATTGTAAGAGTCGGCTAACTCCGGATAAACCAAACCCCAGTTAACTTCAACATGTGGAGGCTCAAAGGCGGAAACAAAGAATATTATTGCTTCCGTTCCTAAACCTACTAAAAGCATTTCATCGGCATATGGATAATGGTTAATTTTAAACAATGCTCCTAGAATTACCAATGATGCTCCCCATCCATATAATCGAGCCAGAAACTTTTTGTAATATGTCCCTCTAATGAAGATATTACCCCTTGTTGTTAGATTCTTAAGTAAACTTGCCATCTCTTTTGTATGTTTAGTTAATGATTATTTTAATTTATAAACGTTTGAGGCTCTCGCAGGATTATCACCTTTGTTCCTGCCTAAATAGGGCTGAACACTTCGGAAACCAATATATGATTTCGCAGTATCCTGGTATTCATATGTTCGAGTTGTAACTCTTAAATAATATGAAATGTCCTTCCACGATCCACCTCTAATAACTTTACGTTTCATTGCCGGTGGGTCTTCAGGTTTAGCATTATAAGTGTAGTTTGGATTCATATCCCAAGTGAAATTATAAGAGGCTGGATCATAGGCACTATTAGTCCACTCAGCCACATTTCCGGCCATATCATACAAACCCCAATCATTTGCAGGATAATGTGCTACAATAATAGTACGAAGTCCACCATCATCAATATAATTACCACGCATTGGTTTAAAATTGGCCAAGAAACAACCTTTCTCATTTCTGGTATAGGGACCACCCCATGGGTAAGGACTTAAATCATTACCTCCCCCTGCAGCCCATTCCCACTCAGCTTCAGTTGGCAAGCGAAATTCTGCACCAACGGCACTCTTTTTCCGAGAAGATTGAGCATTAGCAAATAATTCTGTTCTCCAAACACAAAATGCTTTAGCCTGACTCCAATTCACCCCGACAACAGGGTAATGATCGTATGCCGGATGCCAAAAGTATCTTTTAGTTAGGGGGTCGTTGAATGAGTAAGAGTAATCAAATATCCAGGCCAAGGTGTCAGGATAGACATTGATGGCTTCTCTGTGAACATAAACAGAACGATCGCGCAAACCTTGTGGTCTGTTGGCTAAACTTGCGTTCAGATAATTACCCGGAGTGCTGAAATCTTTTTTGGCAGCCGCTACAAAATCAATCCAGTAGTATTCATAATTGAGCTTGCGGGTATCAATTTGTTTTTTTCTAAAATATCTTTCATGTTCCGGAAGATACATTTCTTCCAGAGCATCCCTAATGTCTTGATCTTCGCTTTGCCAGTCAATTTCGGTTTCCCAGTTAAGAAATGGGGGGTCGTATATTTCACCAGTCTCAGGATCTTCTTCAATTAGATATTCATCGGGGCGTAGGTCGCCTAGAATTCTTCTGGCATGCGAGTCTCTCACCCAATTTACGAATTGTCGATACTCATTATTGGTTATTTCAGTTTCATCCATGAAGAATGAAGAAATTGAAATTGTTTTAGGCTCATTTACATGACCATAGGTTATGTCCTCATCCCCGGCTCCCATAGTAAAACTTCCTTGAGGAATAAAAACCATTCCATATGGATCGGGTTGATAAAATGCAGATGCCTTTTTGTTTACGCCCACTAATTCACCATTCCCTTTGTTACTACAACTTCCTAAAACGATTAGTGCTGCTATAAAAAGAAGTTCTTTTTTCATATCTACAACTTTAGTATTTTGCTTTTAAACGAGAAAACCGCATTAATGTTTTATTTTAATTCAATAACTAATTGCAATTACACAAATTTACTTATAAAAATCTTGTATTTCTATACGATTCTTTTCCTTTATCAAATTCAATGTTAAAACAATATCCAATAATTAACTCATGACTTCCCGCTGGGTTTATTGAAGACAAAGGTAAGTCATATGCGTATCCAACTTTTAAATTTTTATACTGCACACCCAATAAAAATGCTAATGCATCGGCTGTTTGCATATTATAAGTAACGCCACCCCAGAATTTTTTATTGTATTCCAACAATCCACTAATCGAGATTTGAGTTGATACAAAATTAGATTTAACCAATACAGATGGCTTGAAACAGTATTCCGGATGGTTAGGGGAAATCATATCAAATCCTCCGGAAAGATAAATCGTTCGGTCAAGTACCGGCTCTCCGGTACTACCTTCTGCAAATGTTCTTCCTTTTGTCTCAAAAAGATTTAAAATAGAAGCGCCTAAATAATATTTATCCGGAGCGGTGTAAAATATACCCAGTCCCAGATCAAATAACAGTGAACTACTATTACCTCCTGCACCGGATAATACCGGATCGTTACCATCGATTGCTACAAATTTATTAAAATCAATATTACGATTGGTAAGCATTATCTGGCTGCCAATTCCAATTATACCTTCGGTAAGTTCAACTCTATAAGCATATCCGAAATTAACTGAAATATCTTTAAAGAAGCCCAATTGATCTTGAATAATATTTACACCTAGGCCTCCGTTCAAAAGTGAGGATGGTATTGACACTGAAGCCACATAGGTTTCGGGCGCAATGCTATTTCCTTCCATATCTTTAAGCCCGGCCCATTGAAGTCTGGATATGGAAGTAGCACAAATAGATTCATTTATCGCTGAATAAGCAGGATTAACGGCCATGTGAGTAAACATGTTTTGGCTAAACATATAGCCCTGCTGAGCCTGAGTAACGCTAAACAAGCTTGATAATAATAACAATAATAATAATTTTCTAAATTTCATTAATTAAACGTTTACAAAAACGAAAATAATAATTAATGCGCTAAAATTACAGAAAACAGATTGTATACACGATTGATTGTTAGTAACAATTTCAATAAGTCACATTAAAATTTAATTATGTTACATCTGAATAATTAACCTTTTATAAGAGACATTATCGAAGTTCTGTGCAAATTACTTTGTGTAAACGTCTATTTATGTGAAAAATTATACATACGGATAGATATCTGATAAATAAATCAGAATATCTTATTTTATGCGCGACAACACTCGACGAGTCTCTGTCATTTTTATTTTTTGTTATCAGAAAATCAGCGTATTAGGCCAGTTAGGTTTGATTTAATAAAGTATAAAATCATTACTGATCTTAATCGTGGAGGTACGTACATTAATTAAAGGAAGCGGAATGTGTAATAATACTTAAAAAATAATAATCTACACAGTGGTAAATCAACGTGAACTGGTAATTCTAGAAAAATTTATACATAAAGTTGATCCCCATGCATTTCTAACTGTCATTAATACAAATGAATTTTTAGGTAATGGATTTAAATCGCTAAACGAAGTTAATTCAGGCTTTTAATTTGAGTAGTCTTTCTTTCTAAATTGGATTTGAAGCATAAGAGTTAATTAAAAAGATGTAACATTGCAACCGATAAGTAAACGACTGCATAACGTCAATTCAAAATTTAAGTATTGCTTAAATGGAAAAAATAAGATTGAAAATAGCTGTAATGATTTTATTCGGATTGTTAATTGGATTGTTGTCCTGCAATTCATCTTTATCCGGAGATAAAAACAAATTAATAATTTTTCATGCAGGAAGTTTATCTGTCCCAATGAAACAAATTGTGCAAGCCTTTAATGAAAAACATCAGGAAATTAAGGTGCTTACGGAAGCAGCGGGAAGTAGGGATTGTGCACGAAAAATTACTGATTTAAAGAAAGAATGCGATATAATGGCTTCCGCCGACTATTCTGTTATTGACCAATTATTAATGCCGGATTATGCTGATTGGAATATCAAGTTTTCGAGCAATGAAATGGTGATTGTTTTTAACGATAAATCTGTACTTTCAGAGACCATTGATTCAACCAATTGGTTTGAGATATTGACAAAAGAAGAAGTGAAATATGGGAGGTCAGATCCCAACTCAGATCCTTGTGGCTATCGAACTGTTTTAGTTGCAAAGCTTGCAGAGAAATATTATGAAATTCCTAATCTGGCGAATACCGTATTATCTAAAGACAAAAACTATATTCGCCCGAAAGAAACCGATTTGTTGGCTTTGCTGGAAATAAGCACACTTGATTATGTTTTTATTTACCGATCGGTTGCGGTACAACACCAATTAAAATATATTTCATTACCAGATAAAATTAATCTTGAAGTACCTGGGTTTATCAATTTCTACAACTCAGTTTCAGTTGATATTTCGGGGAAATCACCCGGTGAAACAATCACCAAGATTGGCGAACCTATGATATACGGAATTACGATTCCTAAAAATGCTCCTAATAATGAAAATGCTATTAAATTTGTTGACTTTATTTTATCTGATGAGGGAATGAAAATCATGGAGAAAAATGGTCAGCCGTCATTAATTCCTTTAAAAAGTGATTCATTTAAGAATATTCCTGAGTCATTGAAGAAATACGCACTTAATTAACCGTTTATTAATATGATTAGAGGAATACTTATTTAGCGCATTAATATTTATGGTAACAATGGTGCATACACAATTAACCCTTAATGGAGAAACTAGGCTTCGATTAAAACTTAGAAATAGATGCAAAACCATCATTCCTGAGGATGAAAATCCAATACTTTTGATAAGCCGGCCTAGTTGTTTAGGAATCACTTTCTCAAAAGAATCTTATACCACATCTATTTCTTCTCAGGATATTCGCTTATGGGGTGAAGAACAAATTAAAACCAATCAAATTAATTTGGCACTCCACGAAGCTTGGATAGAAAAGAAGCTCCCCGCCGCAAGCGGACGGGCTATCATGATGGGTTCTATTTTGTTTCGCCCCAAGTGGCGGGGAATATAACCCACAAGATCCTTCGACTTCAGGATCACCTCGCCTAATTAATTTTGTTTCACAAAATAAGAATCTCACTGATTTAACGTAAGTTTATAGTTTAATGCTGTCTTCTAAATCAATGGCTGCAATTAAAACCAGCAATTCAAATTATACAAAAAGTGGTCACTACTTTGTAACAATGCTTATCTTTAAGCCGGTATTTTAAAAAAGTGAAAATTAAATGGTTCGGACTGATTCTTTCGCACTCATATTAAGTTTACTGGGTGGAGTTGTACTCCTTTTTATTGTTGCACCACTCGCAGGGTTGTTTTTGGAAACCCCAATTGCAAGTTTGATGGAGACTACCCAAGACAAAGAAGTTACTCAAAGTATCTTGTTAACGCTGGGAACCTCTTTCGGAGCCACTCTGTTTTTTGCTTTTTTTGCAATTCCATTAGCCTTTCTTCTTGCCCGTAAAAATTTCTATGGAAAAAGATGGGTACTTGGAATTATTGATTTACCTATTGTTATTCCTCACTCAGCTGCCGGAATTGCCGTACTCGGATTTATATCGAGAGATTCGATTGTAGGACAACTTGCTTCTAATGTTGGATTGGACTTTGTGGGGCATCCAGTTGGAATCGCGCTGGCTATGGCATTTGTAAGTATTCCATTTTTAATAAATGCAGCAAAAGATGGCTTTAGCTCAGTGCCGGTTCGATTGGAGCAAGCTGCGAAAAATTTAGGTGCCAGTTCGATCAGGGTGCTTTTTACGATCTCAATTCCACTCGCCTGGCGACATATTCTCTCTGGCTTTATTTTGATGTTTGCCCGCGGCTTAAGTGAATTTGGAGCGGTAGTAATTGTTGCATATCATCCAATGATTACTCCTGTTCTGATATTTGAAAGATATACTTCCTATGGATTGAAGTACGCAAGGCCTGTAGCTGTGGTATTTATTTTAGT
Source organism: Bacteroidota bacterium (assembly GCA_003353955.1). Classification (GTDB taxonomy): domain Bacteria; phylum Bacteroidota; class Bacteroidia; order Bacteroidales. Next base: position 20,592 of record PIVJ01000026.1, read on the forward strand.
ATGCCTGGTCTTTTTTATTGGATTAAGATTATTAGTCCGTGGAAGTAAACAAAAAGATTCGGTAGGAATACCTCCCTTAAATGAAAAGAAATAATTGATTATGCTTGAACTGAAAAATGTATCGTTACACGTAGGACAATTTGAACTTCAGGATGTATCACTGAAGATTCAGCAGGGTGAATACTACGTGATTTTAGGATTATCAGGAGCAGGGAAGTCGATGTTATTAGAGTGTATTTCAGGGATGAAGCTTCCTTATCAGGGAAGCATAATTATGGATGGAATTGATATTACGTATGAGAAAATACAAAAGCGGAATATCGGATATGTTTTTCAGGATCACGCAGTATTTCCTCATATGAATGTTTATGATAATGTTGCGTATGCAATAAGAAGAAGTCGTTCGAAAACTGAAATTCGTGATAAAGTTCATGAAGTGGCAAAGATTGTTAATATTCAGCATTTGCTGAATCGGCAACCAACTACACTATCCGGTGGCGAATCACAACGAGTAGCACTGGCACGAACCTTAATCAGAGAACCCAAATATATTTTACTCGATGAACCATTTGCATCACTAGATGTACAACTTCGAGATGATTTAAGAGCCTTGCTCAGAAAAATAAACCGATTGGGGAAAACCATCATTCATGTAACCCATGATTATGAGGAAGCCATTTCATTGGCTCAGAAGATTGCTGTATTTCAAGATGGGAGAATAATTCAACAAGGTAATTCGTTTGAGGTTTTTTCTAATCCTGTTTCAGGATTTGTGGCAAGATTCAGAGGTATTCGAAATTTCTTCTCTGTAAAAATGAAATCCAAAAATACGGTTGATTTTAATGATGGATTAACTATCGAAATACCAGCTCAGAAATCAATTTCATCTGGTTATCTCATGATAAACAGTCAGGATGTTTCGGTTGCGAAGAGCCGAGATGAAGCAATATTATCCAACCAATTTAAAGGAGTTATCACAGATGTTATTCCCAATTTCAAGGGGAATGAGATAAGTATAAAATCTGATTTACATCTTACATCATTCATTACTCATCAGTTGTTTAAACAACTGAATATTAAGATTGGTGATGAGATCTGGGCATCAATTCACCCAAAGAATATCAAATATTTAATATCTAATTAAATAGTTTAACGATATCATTTCCATTGGCAAAAATAAGCAGGCCAAATAGAATAATCATTCCTACCAATTGTGCATACTCCATAAATTTATCACTGGCTTTTCTACGAGTAATAATCTCGTACATGAGAAACATTACATGCCCTCCATCCAACGCAGGAATTGGCAATACATTCAGTATAGCTAACATAATAGATAAAAAGGCTGTCAATCTCCAAAAATTTTCCCAATCCCAGGTACTGGGAAATATACTGCCAATAGTAATAAATCCACCAACAGATTTATATGCTTGAACTTCTGGTGAGAACAACAGTCTGAGTTGTTTTAGGTAATTCCCAACACCATCATAAGCCTTCACAAAACCGGCTGGAATAGCCTCAGCAAATGAGTAGTCTCTTTCGGCAAAAGTAAAGTAGTGCATTGGAGATTTAGAGTAAACGCCTAATATGCCTTCTTCTGATACATCAATGTTTAACCTCACGGTGTCATCATTTCGTAGTACCGGAACAACAATGGTTTGATTTGTATAGTTTTTAAGCTGACTTTGGAACTCATCAAAATATTGTAAACTCAACTCATTAATTCCAAGTATTTTATCATCAACCAACATTCCGGCAGCTTCTGCAGGTGAGTTCTTGCCAAATTTCCCAACCTCATAAGGGAAGCGAACGGATAAAAAACTCGGTTTCTTTTGTTTAATCAGTTTACCGATAAAACCTTTAGGAATTGGAATATTTTTAATCTCGCCATCACGCTCAACCTGTACCGATTGAGCTTTATCTAAAATAAGGATTAATGGAATTTTTGCATAGTCTTCCACAACTTCGTTGTCGACAGATAAAAATTTATCACCATTCATCAGCCCCATTTCCAATGCCAAAGAATCGCAGGTGATCCCATATTTATTAACTTCTGATGTAGGTAAATATTCATCACCCCAATACGCTAGCATAACAATATAAATTGCAATGGCCAACAAAACATTAACGGTCACACCCCCAAGCATAATAATTAATCGTTGCCAAGATGGCTTCGCTCTGAACTCGTGAGGTTGAGGAGGTAATTTCATTTGCTCCTTATCCATCGATTCATCAATCATTCCTGAGATTTTTACATAACCTCCCAAGGGTAACCACCCCATCCCATATTCAGTTTCACCTTTCTTGAATTTGAAAAGTGAAAACCAGGGATTAAAAAAGAGATAAAATTTTTCCACCCTTGTTTTAAATAATTTGGCAGTAATGAAATGACCAAATTCATGAAAAATGACAAGGATTGATAAGCTTAATAAGAGTTGTAATATTTTTATTAGAATATCCATTTATAAAGGAGTTTAAGTATTTTTAGCAAGTTCCAATGCTAATTTTCTGGTTTCATCGTTTGTTTCAACCAGATCGTCGAGACTTGGGTTTTTAATAATTTTAATATGATTCATACATTCTTCAATGACGGTTGGCATCTCCATAAAACCAATTTTATCTTTCAGAAATAATGAAACAACAATTTCATTTGCAGCGTTTAAAACGCATGGCATATTTCCGCCTGCATTTAATGCTTCAAAAGCGAGTGCAAGATTACGAAATTTTTTTAGATCTGGAGGTTGAAAAGTTAATTTGGGATAATCAATAAAACTAAATCTTTTGAAATCGGTTTTTACCCGATCAGGATATGTTAAGGCATATTGTATGGGTAGTTTCATATCCGGCAGGCCCAATTGAGCTTTCATTGAGCCATCACTGAATTGTACAAGTGAATGCACAATAGATTGGGGATGAACGATTACGTCAATTTGATTTGTCTCTAATCCAAACAACCATTTCGCTTCAATTACTTCCAATCCTTTATTTATTAAAGTGGCCGAATCAATGGTTATTTTATTGCCCATTTTCCAATTTGGATGATTCAATGCCTGTTCTTTTTTAACATTCTTTAAGAACAACTCATCTTTACCTAGAAATGGCCCGCCTGATGCTGTTAAATAAATCTTCTCGATGGGATTATTAAACTCTCCAGCCAGGCATTGAAATATGGCGGAATGTTCTGAATCAACAGGAATAATTTTAGCCGTATGTTGTTTGAGAAGTTCTTGAATGATTTCCCCTCCAACAACCAAGGTCTCTTTATTGGCTAATGCGATTAATTTATTTGCTTTGATGGCGGCAATAGTTGGTTTTAATCCGGCAAACCCAACAAGGGCAATAATAACTTGATCGATACTGTCCATTTCAATAATTTGAACCAGTGCATCATCGCCTGCGTAAACTTTTATGTTGAGTGGATCCAGAACATCGAATACTTGTCCGTACAATTTATCATTTGAAATTACAACGGCATTTGGTTTATACGCAATGGCTTGTTCAATTAATAGCTTGGCGTTATTCTGGGCAGTGATTACTTCTAATTCAAAAAGACCGGGATGATTCCTTATTACTTCAAGTGATTGGGTTCCAATAGAACCGGTAGATCCTAAAATAGCAATTCTTTTTTTCATCAGGATGTTCTTTAAAAGGTCATGTAATCGAGTGGATTTACCGGTGAACCATTTCGCCATAGTTCAAAATGAAGATGAGGTCCGGTACTTAATTCGCCCGAATCTCCAATAACGGCAATAGGATCACCCGCCTTTACATAGTTTCCGGCTTTTTTTAGCAATGCTGAATTATGTTTGTAAAATGAGATGAAGTTTTGTCGATGTTGGACGGCGATTACATATCCTGTTTCAACTGTCCATTCAGAAAGAATAACAGCCCCATCCAGTACAGCTTTTATGTTTTCTTTTTCTTTAGAAACAATGTCGACTCCAAAATGATTTTCTACCAGTGAGAAGTTAGTTGTGATCACTCCTTTTAGGGGCGAAAAGAAAGTAAAATTACGGATATTGTTTTTATCATATAAAGCTTCATTGTCGTTAAAATAAAGATCAAACTTATTTTGATTTTCATAGTCAGCTCTTAGTAAAGAATCTTCTACTGATCGGGTAAGAACTATTGTATCATAGTTTAGATTGTGTGTAGTTGTATCTATAACCATATCCATAATTGGATTGCCCTCAACGATGCTTTTAATATTTCTAAAATACAGATCTTTCTGAGCGAAGACACGTTCTAATGAATCTGTTTTGTTTTGTAATTCGTAAACGCGTTGATAAAGTTGAACATCAGTATAGCCGGGGATGTATTCACGCAGCGGTGTTAATGAAATTAATAGGGTTGTTAATGCAATTAATAAAATGATGGTTGTTCCTAAGGTTACAAAAGCGTTGAGGCGAGTTAATCGAAATGAGAGCCTTTCTTCAAAGGTTATATCATTCATTATCACTAGGCGATATTTATTCCTTAATTTATAATACCATTTGTTTTTTTTATCTTCTTTCTTAACCGCCATCTCTACTTTTTATAACGCTTCAAATATACAAAATGTATTTATGCGTTATTTTTAAATAGTAGCTAATTGAAAAAAATAAAATATTTTTGCTTAATCGGAGTTCTAATATCAAAATATCAAACATTGAAGTTTTCACAATTTCATAAATATTCAATCTTCATTTGCGGAATAATCATCCTCTTTTTATTTTATTCATGCTCAGTTAAAAAGAAATCACTTAGTAGCAGGGTTTATCATAATCTTTCTGCACACTATAATGGCTATTGGAATGGCAACGAGAGCTACAAAGATGGTTTAAGAGAGCTTAGTCGATTAGTAACAGATGATTACTCATCGATATTGACGGTATATAATTACGGTACGGATCAGGATGCGGTAACATTAACTTCCTATATGGATCGTGCCATACAAAAAGCATCTGTTGTAATTCAGAAACATTCAATGATTTTTGATAAAAAGGAATACAATCGATGGATTGATGATTGTTATATGCTTATCGGAAAGTCTTATTTTTATAAAGGTGAACTTATTAGTGCCCGAAGAACATTTGATTTTGTTATACAGGAGTACAAATCAATCCCGGCTAAATATGATGCTATGTTATGGTTGGTGCGTACATACAACCGGGCTGGCGAATTTGAGAAATCCGAAATTATATTAAAAGAATTTCAGGATTACATAGAATTTGAGAATGTTCCATTGAAATATCAAAAGGATTATCCGGTAGTTTACTCAAATTTTTATTTGATACAGCATAAATATGATGAGGCAATTGAATATTTGCACCGCGGGATCGAACAAAATTTCAACAAACAATTGGTAACAAAATTAAAATTCATTCTTGCTCAAATTTATTTTGATAAAAATGATTTTAAGAATGCCTCTAAACTCTTCACCGAAGTTATTCATCGGAATCCAACGTTTGAAATGGCATTTAGAGCCAGGATAAATATTGCAAGGGGATATGATGCCGAATATGATGATGCACAGGAAATTATCAAATCGCTCAATGCTTTATTGAACGACCTCAAAAATATCGATTACCTTGATCAGGTGTATTTTGCTATCGCAGAAATAGCGTTAAAAGATAATGAAACTGCAGTTGCTATAAATAATTTGAGAAAATCAGTTAGTTCGAGTACTCTTGATGTTTTTCAGAAAGTGGCATCAAGTTTAATGCTTGCGGATTTATATTTTGAAAAATTGGACTACGAAAACGCTCAATCTTATTATGATACTGCAATGCAGGTAATGCCATCGGACTATCCAAATTATAGGTTGTTTAAGAATAAATCAGAGTTTTTATTTTCACTAATAGATAATTTAAATACAATACAGTTTCAGGACTCAGTTCAATATATTGCCAAGTTACCAGAATCTGAAAGAAATAAGATTATCGATGATCTGATTCAGGAGACCAAGAAAAAGGAACTACAAGAAAGAAAGATCAGTCGGGAGCGATCACAAAATTTGGCATTTGCCCAGCAACAGAATAATTATTCGCGTAACAACCAACAAGGGGGGGCATGGTATTTTTACAATCAATCAACCTTAAGTTTTGGATATTCTGAGTTTTTAAACAAATGGGGAAGAAGACCGTTAGAGGATAATTGGCGGTTAAGCCAGAAACAGTTAATTTCCATGGATTTTGCTTCTGAATCGGATGATGCAGAAATTACCATTGAGTACGAAGGTGATATAAAATTAAATAGTGCTACACCTAAAGATCGGACTTTCTATTTGAAGGATATACCATTTACAGATGAGGCTATCTCAGCTTCTAATCAGAAAATAAAGGATGCCTTATACAATTCTGCCATTTTATACAAAGAAGGATTACAGGAATTTGAGAAATCAATCATACAATTCGAAACACTTATTTCCAGATTTCCACATAATGAATTTCTGGTTCAATCGTATTATCAGCTATTTAGAATATATCAACATATAGACAACAAATCAAAAGCTAATTATTATAAGCAGGAAATTCTATCACAGTTTCCTTCAAGTGAATATGCAAAGATTATTAATGATCCTCAATACTTTCAAAAACGTTCTCAACAGGAAGATGAAGTTGCTGCCTTATATCTCGATACCTATCAAGCCTTTCAAAATGAGCAGTTTTATGTTACAATAAATTTAAGTGATCGAGCCATTAATGCATTCCGGGATTCAGTTTTAATACCTAAGTTTGAATATCTGAAAGCACTATCAATCGGGCGGATTGAGGTTGTAGATTCCTTAGTCGTTAGTTTAGAAAGAATCATCGATAAATACCCTGAAAGTGAAATAAGACCTGTTGCTGAGAATCTACTCAACAGCATAGTGCCGCAAATCGGTTCTGGGATTTCGGAGACAACAAATGACCAGCCTGTTGTGGAGTTGGAGAGTGTTTTCAATTATAACCCTTCAACCATTCATAATTATATTTTGATTATAAAGTCAGAAAACGTAAATTTGAATGCACTAAAAATCAGGTTTTCAGATTTTAATGCCAAGTATCCTGATTCAGAAAGCTTGAATATTATTAGTGCGGAGATTGATGGCGCAAACCGAGTAGTTATTATAGCACCATTTAGTAATAATGACAAGGCAATGAACTATTTTGATGCGATTAATGAAGATGAGTATGTGTTCTCAATGTTGAAGCCTGAAGAATACGATCAATATATTATATCTATTAATAATTATTCTATATTGATTCAAAATAAAAATATTGACCAATACAAAACGTTTTACAATAAATTCTATAAATATTAATTAATGATAGGTATGGCAAAGAGTGGGTTAATTGATTCTCCCTCAAGAAATTCTATAGGAAACGGAACGATAATCAAAGGTGATATTGAATCAAATGGTGATTTTCGCATTGACGGGGAACTAACAGGAACGATAAGGACTAAAGGCAAAGTAGTCATTGGGTCAACAGCTAAAGTCGAAGGAGACGTTTTCTGTCAAAATGCAGATATTGAAGGCCTCGTAAATGCGAACATGAACGTATCTGAATTGTTGACATTAAAAAAAACAGCTAAACTTAACGGTAATATTTCCACCAACAAGCTGGCCATTGAGCCCGGGGCAAAATTTTTAGGCTCTTGTAAAATGGGAAGTGTAGCATCCGGTGGTAATAAATATCCTGTGAATGCGCCAAAAAAAGAAGGATCAATACCCGCATAATGGTCTGAGTTCATACGCTAAATACTCAGGTATCGCCATCCAAATGATGGCGATTATTCTAATTGGTGTATTTGGCGGTATTAAGATTGATGAATGGATTAAATGGGAAACACCGGTTTTTACAATACTGTTTACATTTCTTTCTGTAATTCTGGCAATATACTTAGTTATTAAAGATTTAATTCAAAAGGATAAGTCAACAAAACCTAAAGAATAACCCGAAAGTTCCTTCGGATCAATAAAGATTAAATAAAAATAGATGAAATCACCTTTTACTATTTTCATAAAAAAACTCTTAATATATACTTTAATCATTGGATTTTTATCTTTAGTACTTGCGTTCTTTTTGCCGGATAAAATTGTAAGTCCGGCAATGCCATTTTTATTGCTATTCTTTCTTATTGTTAATGCAGTTACAATGAATATTGTGTTGAAAACATTAGCAAAAAAGACCAGTAGGTTTGTAAACTTCTTTATGATCTCAATTTTTGCAAAATTGATGCTGTATATTTTAATTATCGTTGTTTACGCTATTGCAGATGTTGGAGATATCGTAAGTTTTATTATCACCTTTTTTATCTATTATTTAGCTTTCACAGTTTTTGAACTATTTGCCATTTTAAAGGCACAAAAAGAAAATGTATAGATTGAATTTGATGAAGCTGTTTTTTCGTTTAATTCCTGACTATTATCGTTCTTTTTATTCGGTGCCTGAGGACGAGCACATCATTAACGGAGCGTTTTTTACTTACGGAATATCGATTGGATATTCATATACTTTTGTTTTCTTTAAGAATTTTTTTCTTAATCTTTCTATGATCCCCGGCGCATTTATTCAGCAGTATGATTATGAGTATGAAAATGGAGAAAAAAAGCAGAAAAGATCGCAATTATGTGGCTGTGTAGATTGGCATTTGGATTTAACTCCGATATATTTTATGTTGGAATGGGAGGAGTTTACGGTTTGAGAGCAACACAACTAAATATCGGTCAACCCAATTTCAATTATGATATGAACCAGATTAGATTGTGGATAGGAACTCGATTTGTTCTGGGTAAAAAATATTAATTATTCATCATTCCTGTATTCCGTTAAATTTTGTTGCTTTTACAAAAAAAAACTACTTTTATCTTTAAATAAAGATGTTTTATATGATTTTTGTTAGCAGAAGAGAAAGATTTAACGCAGCTCATAGACTATTTAAACCAGATTATTCTGACGAAAAAAATCTTGAGGTGTTTGGCAAATGTTCAAATCCAAACTGGCACGGACATAATTATATTCTTTATGTCACTGTCAGAGGTGAAGTAAATACTGATACGGGTTTCTTAATTGATCTGAAAGATTTGAGTGAGATAATCAATAAATATGTGATTGATAAACTTGATCATAAAAACATTAATCTTGATGTGGATTTTATGAAAGGGAAATTGGCATCCTCTGAGAATCTGGCAATCTCGATATGGAGCGAACTTGATAAGGCATTAAAGGATTCAAATGCGGATTTATATATGGTAAAACTTTATGAAACAGAAAATAATATTGTTGAATATTACGGACCGGAAATATAACTTTGCAAATTATAAAATCATTAAATTATTAGAATATGCTTGGATACGAAAAGATAGAATCTTATAATCAAGATGCTGTTGAAGAATTAAGTAAACATTATAAAAAAGTATTGTCACTGATCGGGGAAGACCCAGAGAGGGATGGGCTTAAGGATACCCCCAGAAGAGTAGCAAGATCCATGCAATTTTTAACGCAGGGATACAATCATGATCCTGTTAATATATTAAAATCCGCAATGTTTAAGGAGAATTACCGAGAGATGGTAATCGTGAAAGACATAGAAATGTATTCACTTTGTGAGCATCATATGATTCCATTTATTGGCAAAGCACATGTGGCTTATATTCCAAACGGCTATATTACCGGATTAAGTAAAATTGTGAGGGTTGTGGAAGCATATGCCAGAAGATTGCAGGTGCAGGAGCGATTAACAACTCAAATTAAAGATGCCATTGATAAAACATTGAACCCATTAGGTGTGGCAGTCGTTATTGAGGCGCAACATTTGTGTATGGCAATGCGTGGGGTGCAGAAACAAAACTCTGTCACCACAACCTCTGACTTTACCGGCGTGTTTAAAAAGGAAGAAACACGTACTGAGTTCATTCATTTAATCGGCTCGCGACTGCATTAAGAAGTATTTGAGAGGGATGTAATAATTAAATCAGTGAGACCGTTGATTTTGTGAAACAAAATTAATTAGGCGAAGTGATCCTGGAAGTCGAAGAGCCTTGTGGATTATATTCCCCGCCCCTTGGGGCGAAATAAAATAGAATCCATCATGACACCCCGTCCACTTGCAGCGGAGAGTTTCATTCGGAATATTTTATGAATCTATAAACTTATAATCTTAGTACAGTAAATCAGACATATCGAGAGAAATCAATTGCTACATCCTTTATCGCAAATGTTTTTTTATGGATGTTTCTGGCATTGGCTATCACAGCAGTTACATCCTACTTCTTTGCATCGAATACAGATTTGATTGCTAGATTGATTAACCCCACAACCGGAGGGTTAAATACATTTGGCTGAATTGTCACTTTGTCATCTTTTGGATTTGTTATGATCATTTCTTTTGTATTAACGGCTTATGATATTCAAAAAAAACTAACGCGTATTGGAAATGGGGAAATGTACGGGCTGCAACCGAGTAGTAAACGGGTAATATTTAGGGACTTTAAATTTATATCTCGACTGTATCAATTTATTCCTATTTTTGCTTCGTTTTTTAGGGTATCGAAAATAGACTGACTCAATCGTTCCTTAAATTCAATTTAATCTATTTTATTTACTTTAATTAAAGATATGAAAGCATATGTATTCCCTGGGCAGGGTGCTCAGTTTGTTGGGATGGGTAAAAGTTTATATAAAAGTTCAGCAGTCGCTAAAGCACTATTTGATAAGGCTAACGAGATTCTGAAGTTTAATATTACCGATATCATGTTTGAGGGAACAGATGAAGAACTTCGTAAAACTAAGGTTACTCAACCAGCGATTTTTTTACATTCAGTTATTTTAGCCAAGACATTGGGTGAGAGTTTTGCTCCGGATATGGTTGCCGGGCACTCATTGGGTGAGTTCTCAGCCTTGGTCGCCAATCAATCGTTGTCATTTGAGGATGGCTTAAAATTGGTTTCTGCAAGAGCTCAGGCAATGCAAAAGGCCTGCGAAGCAGAACCATCAACCATGGCAGCCATAATTGGGCTTGATGATAAGGTGGTTGAAGATGTGTTATCAAATATCTCTGAAATAGTTGTTCCAGCGAATTTTAACTGTCCGGGACAATTAGTGATCTCAGGATCACATGAGGGAATTAAAATTGCGTGTGAACAACTTACCGCTGCAGGTGCAAAAAGAGCTATTCCACTAAAAGTTGGTGGTGCATTTCATTCACCACTTATGGAGCCTGCAAGGGTTGAATTAGCCAATGCCATTAATAACACCAAATTTGGAGATGGAATTTGCCCGATATATCAAAATGTTACAGGACAATCAGTTAATGATGCGGAGATAATTAAAACAAATTTGATATCTCAATTAACCTCACCGGTTAGATGGAGCCAAATAATGAAAAATATTGTAACTGACGGCGCTAAAACTATTATTGAAGTGGGTCCGGGTAAAGTGTTGCAGGGTCTTTTTAAGAAGCTTGACAGAAATATCGAAGCCATGAGCGCTTAAAGATGATAACTATATAGCGTCTAGATTTTTAGGTGCTTTTTTTCTTGAATTAACTAATCCATTAAAACATATATTCTCCCGAAAGTATTTTTAGTAATAATTGTCTAAGATTGGATCAATAAGAATTAATTATAATTTCAAATAATGAACCTAATCACTACTCACAAAGTGTTGATCCGGTTATATTATAATTCAGATTTTAAAATACTTTTGCTACATTTGTAAGAATTAATAAGATTACAATGAATAAAGAAATAATCAAATTATCAGAAATAACCCGATATTTTCATGTTGGCACAGAAACAGTAGAAGCGTTACGATCAATTGATCTATCCATAAAAAAGAATGAGTTTGTTGCGTTAATGGGACCATCAGGTTCAGGAAAATCCACATTAATGAATCTTATAGGATGTTTGGATACGCCTACTTCCGGGCAATATATTCTCAATGGTGAGGATGTTAGTCAGATGAACGATAATGAACTTGCCGAAGTTAGAAACAAGGAAATCGGATTTATCTTTCAAACATTCAATCTCTTACCACGTTCTACAGCTTTAGAGAATGTAATGTTGCCCTTAATATATGCTGGATATAGCAAAACTCATAGACTGGAAAAAGCAGAAAAAGTATTAAGTGATGTAAATCTTTCTGATCGGGTAACGCATAAGCCAAATGAGTTATCAGGTGGTCAGCGCCAGCGTGTTGCTGTGGCACGAGCATTAGTTAATGAACCTTCTATTATATTGGCTGATGAACCAACCGGAAACCTGGACTCCAAAACATCTATTGAAATTATGGGATTACTTGAAGAGATTCACAAAGCTGGAAATACAATCATTGTTGTTACCCACGAAGAAAGCATTGCTGCACATGCCCATCGTATCATTCGATTAATTGACGGTAAAATTTCTTCTGATGAAATAAATACAGAAATTAAAACCAGGGTAGATTATACGTTTGCCGAAGAAGTTGAATAATTCTCAATAATGAACCAGGATTGGAAAATATACACTAAAACTGGTGATGAAGGCGAAACCTCATTAATTGGTGGAAGCCGGGTGCCGAAATATCATGAGCGTATTGAAGCCTATGGTACTATAGATGAGCTAAACTCCTATATCGGATTAATCAGAGATCAGAAACTCGAAGATCATTCAAAATCAATTCTTTTAGAAATTCAAGATCGGTTATTTACCATTGAGTCATCATTGGCTACTGATCCCAAACAAACCATCGGAAAAAAATTACCTTCTATTAAAGAAAAAGACATCAGCTTATTAGAAAAAGAGATTGATTTTATGAATGAGAAGCTTCCGAGCTTAACATCATTTGTGTTGCCAGGTGGTAATGTTATTTCATCCCACTGTCAAGTGGCACGAACAATTTGTCGACGAGCTGAACGATTAACCATTAAATTTACCGTATCAAATCAGGTAGGTGAATTAAATATTAAATATTTGAACAGATTATCTGATTACTTATTTGTATTAGCCAGAAAATGTATTTATGATTTCGGAGGAGAAGAAACTTTGTGGAAGGCCAGAACATAAGGATATATCATCGTTTTTTTTAACTGTGATTCGATAAATATTCCCCATTTTATTATTTTATACATAAATACAATGGTTATTTGTATGTAATTGTATTCAATTACTAGTGATGCGTTAATTATTCCAACAAGCGGGCAACCAAAGACGAATATAGCAGAAAAAAAGGATTGGACCGTTTAGAAAAATAAATTAAGAAAGGGAAATTAACCAAATCAAATATCAATAACCGAGGCTATAA
>PIVJ01000289.1 GCA_003353955.1 Bacteroidota bacterium
CATAACATCCGATTTTTTATAACATTTCAACATACGAAGCATTTTTATACGCCGGATTTTAATAGCAGCATTAGTTTTTATTGATTTTTAATAAATTTATTTCATAAATCTTGCATTATCACAGGTTTTTTTAATGAACTAACGTTACTTGCCGGATTTTCATGACTTTTCTCATTGATTTTTTATGAAATTACCCCTTCTGCAGCAATTGTTCGCCGTTTATTAACATTAAATTTATAATTTAATCGACTTTAGAGGTGTAGTCGCGTTGTTTTTTATCGAAGAATAGCCTATCAACTGTTGAATCATGCATTTTTATCTAAGTAATTGAGGTTAAAGCAGCATTCTACCGAGATGCAAAGAGTGTTCGTGTTTAAAAGAGCAAGAAAAAAGAAGGAACCAAGGGAGGCTCCTTTGAGGGGTCTAAGCGATGCAAGCCCCAATGGTGTAAATTGAACCCGCAACCTCGGTACAAGTTGTTTATACTTCATAAAAGACCGTTTACTAATGGTTATCGTTCATCCGTTTCTATATTCTTTTCATCTACTCCGTTTCGCCTTCTAGCCAATGAGTGATCGTACCGTTTTTTTCATTATTTTATCTAAGTTTTTTTTAGAAAGCATTGCTTTTTTTGTTTTTACATCTTTAAAATGCTTAGTAACGGCTATTTTCAGTACTTTTCTCTGATTTTTTGATAACGACTTTTGAATCTTTTAGTCCGCGGGTGTTTTTTTCGTCTCACTTTTCGCGTTTATAAATTGCTCAATTCTCATTCGACTAACACCCCTAAGGATCTCTTGTTCTGTCTCGGGACACTTTTGTAAAAAAATTCTGGATGTCCTGTTTTTTTGTATCCTTTTTGCATTTTCGTTGTCATCCGGACTGAAACTCTATTGAACATCCTAACAGAATTTTATATAATTGAAAATTTTTTTAGCTTAGTGAACAGTGTAAACACTACTTTTTAGGTCTCTATAGAAAACGCTTATTGATTCGCCGGTTTTAGCTCTCTTTTTTTTGCTTAGAACTGAACATCGCGTATCTATGGAGAATTCCTGTCACAGTGAATGCCCCCAAAAAGTTAAGCATAAATCAATGAATTTTTAATATTCACGCCGGTTAACCAAAGCGCAAAAGTGATTTCATTTTCTTGCTGAGGCTATGCAGAAAAAAATAATTCTGCCTAGGCGTCTAAGACTTTTCTCAGTGCAAAAATGGTCACTTTTGATAAAATTGGGGGTCCCAATATTTTATTGAAAAAACCATTCAAAAATTTACAAAATTATAACAAAATTTACCTCGTTTTTTTACACCCTAAGTGCCTCGTTGATACCGATTTTTCATACTTCGTTGCCTGAGCTTGCCGATTTTACAGGATTTTTATTAAATTTAGCATAAAAAGTGCAATTACTATAAAAATAGGTGCTACTAATTGATTTTTTGAGGTTTTTATTGACAGAAAACAATAAAAAAGATTGTCCTCATTGATTGTTAGCATTTTATTTGCAATAAAATTGAAGTTATCCACTGATTTTGAATGAAACATGCCAATTTTTATCCGGATTTCAGTTAACTTACTGATTTTTGTGTCTCTATAGAGAACGCCGTCCGGATTTTTGCATTTTACCATGTTAAAATAAGCATTTATTAGCCGATTTATAGGTTATGCGTACTCTAAGGTTATCAATATGACTGTTTATAATTGATTTTTAGCACTAAAGTATGCATTTTGTTCACTAATTTTGAATGAAAACCTGATTTTTGCTCGCCGAATTCAAGTAAATCACATTTTTTTTGTTTTTATGCAATTTTCGCCGTTACTTTAGGGTTTTCTCCACCTCTGAATAATCGAAAACTAAGGTTTCATCCGGATTTCAGTATTTTT
>PIVJ01000290.1 GCA_003353955.1 Bacteroidota bacterium
AAATCCCGTTGCTGCCAATATCGTATTCATATTGTCACCAATATTTCCTGAGAGATAGTTTCTTTCCATTCTATGGTCATGCTTGAGATGTCCTATGATTGGCTCAATCCCAGCCCTGGACCTGAACAGTTTTCTCATTTTTTGCTATTGGTATTTCAGTTGATTCATGCATTATTGCATATTCTCTATTATTTTTCTTTACAACTTGTGTCAGGAAATTTAAGTTTAAAATATATGATTTATGTATCCGGCAAAATGTAGTCGTAGGTAAAATGTTTTCTAAAAATTTTAGGGGACGTGAGCACACAATACTTTTTGAGTTTAAAATAAATATCCTGCAGTACATTCTGTCGGCTTTACAAAATATAATCTGATTTACATCTATGTAATGGGTTGCTTTGTTGTTTTTTATTTCAATTTTCATAGCTATTCGTATGTTTGTTTGTCTTCAAATATCGACCACCGGCTACTTATTCGGGCAGTCAAACGTTTCACTACATCGAAACATATCTTGATGTACGTAAAACGATGGCTGAATGCACCTGCACAGAAATGGGATGGCAGCCTTGAACCGAATTAGTGGCACTGTTTGAACCGGAATATCCAGATGACCAATCTTAGTTATGTAGATGCCGCAGGAATTGGAAGAAAGAAATAGCTCTTACCTGGAGGGCGAAACGTAAAGAAATAGTCCAGTGGACTATTTTAGTGAACGAGCCAGCTGGCGGGCAGGAGTAATCACGAGTTGGTATAACAGAGAAGTCAGCAGAAGCCATAGTAGTTAACAGTAACGAGTTGTATAGAATAATACAGATGGTCTCACAAGTTAGCGAAGGGCTGAACGTTATTTCGTCTTTGAATTAGATAAGGAAGCTAAGCCTATGGTTTTCTAGCCTTATCATAGAATGGGCAAGGTACTATTGGTGAAAAGAGCAATAGTACTCATGAAGTGACGAACCGCCGTATACGAGAACCGTACGTACGGTGGTGTGAGAGGCGCACTGACAGTCATTTGGCTGTCAGCCGTCTACTCGATTATGGGCTTTTCTCTTTAATTCAATATCTTATGAAAATAGAACTTATCTTCTTATTATTTTGAAATATCGTCCATCAGTTCCTTTGTAAGTAGTTTCATCCCAAACCACAGTTTGATTATGCCATACTTTTGATATCCTTGTTATTGAATTATCAACTTTATATTCGCATTTCACTGTATCAGAATTTTCACTATCCCATTTAAACAGATATTCAGCATAACCCGTACTTGTTCTGTGCGATTGAGGACTAACTATGTAAGAACCTTTGCGTTCATACACTATGAAGCCCTTAGGATTATGATACTTTGGTGTCCCATCTTCCAATGTAGATTGGTCGTACATTGAATACTCTTGACCATTTTCAATATAATAGTAGCCAATACTGTTATAATCAAAGCTTTCCGGATTGTCCGGGTTTAATAAATCTACCCCTGTCGGACTAAATATACTTATTTCTAAAAAAAGATCAGGTCCTGGAATCCCCATAGGTTCTGGCTCTTTTGTACATGAAAATAGTACTATTGCAATTGTTAAAATTAAAAATAAATTTTTCATAACTTATTAATTAGGGTGGGTTCTAAAAATTTGTTTTCTAAATGTGATTTGAGAAAAATAGTAGAACCCGTTGAACGATTTTCCAAAATCACTATAAATATAATATATTCTCTTTAATTATCACATATAAAATTTACTTTATTTTACTCCGACTAACTAACTAACTAACTAACTAACTAACTAACTAACTAATTAATAGATGTATATGTCTAAATGATGTTCAGGCGAATTACCTGTTCGTACCTGAACAGATTGTATGTTAAATTTATCAACCCTATAATTCCGGTTGC
>PIVJ01000291.1 GCA_003353955.1 Bacteroidota bacterium
CTAATAATAGAAGAATTTCATTAGAAGACCTTAACAACTATGGACGAACCACAGTTACACTTGAAAGAATAAATGCTACTGATGTGTTACCTTATCCGGTACGATAAGCCTCCTATTCAGTTCCTGTTCGTCAGTACCGACCTTTGCAGTCTCGCTTACTTCAGGTTATACTTGATCTTTTAGAGTGGCACGCTTAGAAGCGTTTTTGTGGCAGCATTAGAACCGAATTAGTGGCACTGTTTGAACCGGAATCACTGGCACTCATAGCCCGAAATCAATAGCACTGTTCAAACCGGAATATCCACACAATAAATAAAATGACCACAACCATTATACTACTATTCAACCTCTTAATAACTTCTACTGCAATGGGGATAATGAATATAAACACAATATAGCTGTGGATAACCAGTAGTTAACGCCAAACAAAAAAAAACAATGCATTGCACTTTCAATTGAGCATTAATAAAAATAATTGTTGATTTTGTTGTGCATTTTGTGTCTTTGTGAGAATAATATTGCAAAGCAATGAGGACACTTTATCAGAAATTTGAAAACCTTTTACAAAATACAACAACAGATTTTAAACGTTATCTATACGAAAAAGTCTCTTGAGATAGTCGTATGGTTGGGATAATTGGTCCTCGTGGTGTTGGTAAAACAACAATGATTCTTCAATACATCAAAGAGAATTTAGACACTAAGAAAGCATTGTATGTATCCGCAGATGATATGTACTTCAGTGAACATAGACTTGTTGAATTAGCTGATGACTTCTATAAAAATGCTGGAGAGTATTTATTTATCGATGAAATACACAAATACATTGATTGGTCACGTGAATTAAAGAATATTTATGATTCATACCCAACCTTAAAGATTGTATTTACTGGTTCCTCAGTTCTTGACATCCTAAAAGGTTCTGCAGACTTAAGTCGTCGTGCTTTAATTTACAAATTACAAGGACTATCATTTCGGGAATATTTAAAATATTTCCATAATTATGAGATAGGAGTTTATTCGTTAGAACAAATAATTAATAATGAAATAAAACTTGCAAATATTAAGCATCCACTACCGTTATTTAATGAGTATTTGCAAAATGGATATTATCCTTTTGGGCAAGAAAACGAGTTGAGTTTGCGATTAGGGCAAATCATTGTACAAACATTAGAAGCTGATATTCCACAATATGCAAACCTAAATGTAGGAACAAGTCGCAAATTAAAACAACTGCTTTCTATTATTGCGGAAAGCGTACCATTTAAGCCTAATTCCTCCAAGATTTCAGAGATTATTAATGTGAGTAGAAATTCTTTAGGTGACTATTTCTCTTATATGGAAAAGGCTGGACTCATAGGGCAGTTGCGAAATGAAACAAGTGGTATTCGTGGATTAGGAAAGGTTGATAAAGTTTACTTGGATAATACTAATATCATTTTCAATTTGGCTAGGGAAAAATCAAATGCTGGAAATTTACGAGAAACTTTTTTCTTTAATCAAATGAAATTGAAAAATGAAGTATTTTCTTCAAAAAAAGCTGATTTCATTATTGATAATTATACGTTTGAAGTTGGAGGCAAAAACAAACAAGAAAAACAAATTGAGAAAGATGGAAAATCATTTGTTGTAAAGGATGATATTGAATTCGGGTACTTAAACGTAATACCTCTTTGGGCTTTCGGATTAAATTACTAAAAGAATTAAGTTGATATGAATGCCAGGCGTTAACAACAGTAGCCGTTGCACAACCTTATAAAATCAAGATTTAGTAGTTTTCAAAGCATCTTTGAGTTCGATTAAGCCCTTCTGAGGGCTTTTTCTTTTTGTGTCAAATTTGCAATTGATAATATATTGATTGCTTACAGATCAGTAAAATC
>PIVJ01000292.1 GCA_003353955.1 Bacteroidota bacterium
TGTGTTGGTTGGGGGTTGTCTCAGAAAATATTTTTTTACTTGAATATTTAGTACATAAGCCCATATACCACTACCACCAGGAAGTTGGACAGGTGTCTGACTACAACCCCCTGAAGTATTTCCATATATATATGAGCAGATTTTTTTTTAGAGTCACAAACATTATAATGGTCGGCAATGGAGAAATCATTACAGGAACTCCCCCTATTAGTCAGTATATGTATACAATACAGATGGATGGGCAGTGTCACCCACCAACCAATGTTTTGCTATGCCAAAATACTAACCATGTGCAGTTATTTTCTATTATAATACAATTTCTTAGAATTATCAGGGTTGTCACTCCATATAGCAAACCTAATATTCAAGGGGGTTACTCATATTTACTGATACAATTGCCCTATCAATAGCAATAAAGCTTAAATTTAGCCATTTTTATTGCGTAGATTGTCATCAATCCAGGCTTAACCCATAAATTGTAGAATAAAAGTGCAGTAAAATGCAATTATATGTAAATTGGATGGAAACAATGACTATGCTGGGGTAAACAAATCCATACATTGGCTATATTCACCTTTTTAGGCCCTTCAGAAGCATTGCTATGTGTCTTAAATCCTGAATATTGCTTAATAAATCATTCATTAGTGATATTTTTTGGTTCTAGAAAGTAGTATTGTGATGTGAGACACTAGTTATGACACTGTTATGCTCAGATTATATTCTTTGCCATCACAATATAATGTTTTATTGTGATTATTAATCAAAACATGTGCAAAGAAGTGATTTTATGATAAAAAATCGATCAACCATGACTGAAATTTGATACTTGTTGTACTTATTTGCAACACTAATGAGAAGATCTCCACTGGTACTCTGATATGTAGGGCAGAAATCTTCACATATTTGCATCTCTGGTTCTGTAGGATCAAAATACAGCCATTTTCCATGACATTTTTATCCTCTAAAATGTAGGGGATATGCATCATATTATAATTTATTGTAAGAACATGGCTTTGTGGAGCAGTCTATTTTCTATACTGTTTGAATCACTGATAAAGCAGCAACATTAGCAATATGGTTTGGTTCACTTAGTGGAATTCTGTTTCTGCTGGAATAAGTTTAAAAGGTAGATTTTTGTTCAAAAATGGCAATATATTTACAAACTGAGAATAAAGGGCTCATAAAATGCCATATATGGCAATGTCACCAATAACATCACACAATATGTTTTCTACCTTCAGTACTTTATCAGTTGTTACACCCCAAAGATCCTACTGTTTTAACATGTTATTCAGTAAGAGGAACAAAGTCATATGCATATTCACATATAACCAAGCCAAAATAGCCACTGTTTGCAGGGGGGGTCATGTTAAAATATCGATAATAACTCAAAAACCTGGCATATTTCCAAATATGTTACTATAACATTTTTTGGTGCTTATATGTTCCAGAATCAGAATATAAGGGTCACTTGTCATTTTAGGAAATAGGGGGCGACTATAAGGGGAAATTCCTCTAATTGATTTTTGCCACTCGTGACCGACGAAATAAGATCCAATGTATTTTTAGAGTAATTTTTTTCTGAGCTGGCCCCTGTCAAGGGGGGCAGGTGATAAATGTTGATCATAATTTTATCTATTAGCCTGACATACGAGCTGTTGCTTACTTGTACTTTTGGAAGAATTCACCTGCTCAAGGATACATTTTTAATTAGAAAGGCACCCAAGGTCATTCTCGAAATTTATCTATGCAAAACATGTATTGGTTGGGGGTTGTCTCAGAAAATATTTTTTTACTTGAATATTTAGTACATAAGCCCATATACCACTACCACCAGGAAGTTGGACAGGTGTCTGACTACAACCCCCTGAAGTATT
>PIVJ01000293.1 GCA_003353955.1 Bacteroidota bacterium
AACATTAGCAATATGATTTGGTTTACTTAGTGGAATTCTATTTCTGCTGGAATAAGTTTAAAGGTAGAATTTTGTTCAGAAATGGCCATATCATTACAAACTGGAAATCAGTGACCCATAAAATGCCATATATGGGACAGTCACCAATAATATCACAAAATATGTTTTCTACATCTAGTACTTTATCATTTATTACATTCAGTTGATTCTACTGTTTCAACAATTTATTCAACAACAGAAACAAAGTCATATGTGTGTTCACATATAACCAAGCCAATATAGCCATGGATTGCAGGGGGGGTCTTGTTAAAAATCATGAATAACTCCAAAACTTGGCAGATTTCCAAATATGTTACTATAACATTTTTTGTTGCATATAGGTCCTAGAATCAGAATATAGGGTCACTTGGCATTTTAGAACAAAAGGGGGTCTATAAGGGGAAATACCACTAATTGATTTTTTGCCACTCGTGACCGACGAAATAAGATCCAAGGTATTTTTAGAGTAATTTTTTTCTGAGCTGACCCCTGTCAAGGGGGGCAGGGGTTAAATTTTGGTCATAATTTTATCTGGTAGGTCAACATATTAGCTGTTGTTTTCTTACACATTTGGGAGATTTCACCTGCTCAAGGATACATTTTTAATTGTGATGTCACCCAACGTCATTCTCTGGATTTCCCTATGTAAAACATGTGCTGACTGGGGGTTGTCTCAGAAAATCAAATTTTATTTGAGATTTCAGTACATAAGCCCATATACCACTGCCACCAGTAAGTTGAGCAGGTGTTTGACTACAGCCCCCAGAAGTATTTCCACACCGCTATGATCAAATTTTTTTTTAGAGGCACAAACATTATAATGGTCGGCAATGTAAAACGTATTAGTGGTGATCCCCCTTTTAGGCCAGTATCTGTATATAGTACATAGGAATTTATAGGATCACCCATCAGCCAATGTTTTGTTATGCCAAAACACCAACCATATGTAGTTATTCCTAGTTATAATATAATTTATGACAATTGTCAGGGTTGTCACTTCATCTAATAAGCCTAAATTTCAAGGGGATCACTAAGATTCACTGATGCAATTACCCAATATATACCATTAAACTTGAAATTTAGGCATTTATATTGCATAGATTAACCTCAATTCAGACCTAAACCATTAATTATGTAATAAAAATGTAGTAAAAAGGTAACTGTATGTAAATTAGGCATAAACAAGGACTATTCTGGGGTAAACATATCCTTCCACAGGCTATATAGACCTTTTTGAGGTCCTTCAGAAGCATTGTTATGTGACATAAATCCTAGATATTGCTGAATAAATCATTCATCAATGATTTTTTTGTGTTTTAGAAAGTAGTATTGTGATGTAAAACTCTAGCTATGAGTTAGTTGTGCTCAAATTTATTATTTTTGTCATCACAATATGATGTTTTATTGTGATTATTAACCAGAACTTGTGCAAAATAGTGATTTCTTGATGTAAAATCAGTCAACCGTGACTGAAATTTGATACTTGTTGTAATTATTGTAACACTAATGTGAAGATCTCTACTAGTACTCTGATATTCTGGGCAGAAATCCTCACATATTTTCATCTGTGGTTCTGCAGGATCAAATTACGGTCATTTTTCATGACATTTTTATACTCTAAAATGAAGGGGATAGACATTATATTATAATTAATTGTAAGAACATGACTCTGTGGAGCAGTCTATTTTCTATACTGTTTGAATGAATGATAAAGCAGGAACATTAGCAATATGATTTGGTTTACTTAGTGGAATTCTATTTCTGCTGGAATAAGTTTAAAGGTAGAATTTTGTTCAGAAATGGCCATATCATTACAAACTGGAAATCAGTGACCCAT
>PIVJ01000001.1 GCA_003353955.1 Bacteroidota bacterium
ATTTGAGTAAATTCCGGATTATGAAAACGATCCATGCCCTCATTTCGAAAATCTTTAGAAAATTCGTAAACCCCATCAAAGCCACCTACAATTAATCGCTTTAAGTAAAGTTCGTTGGCAATTCGCAAATACAACGTCATGTCGAGCGAATTGTGATGCGTTTTAAAAGGGCGTGCAGCAGCTCCCCCATAAAGTGGTTGTAAAATAGGTGTTTCAACTTCGAGGTATCCCTTTTCGTTTAAGAATGATCGCATGGTATTCATTAACTGAGATCGCTTTTCGAATATATGTTTAACCTCTGGATTTACAATTAAGTCGAGGTAACGCTGACGATAACGTTGTTCGGGATCGGTAAAGGCGTCAAAAACTTTATCGTCTTTTTCCTTAACCACCGGCAGGGGCTGAAGTGACTTACTCAACAAATTGTAGCTAGTAACATGTATGGTTGTTTCTCCCATTTTAGTGGTAAATACATATCCTTTAACACCAATGATATCACCAATATCTAATAATCTTTTAAATACTGTATTATATAAAGTTTTGTCTTCGCCAGGACAAATATTATCACGCTTAAAATACAATTGAATTCGTGAAGTGGCATCTTGAAGTACGACAAAAGAGGCGGCTCCCATAATCCTACGACTCATAATTCTTCCCGAAATTTGTACATTCTGATACAACTTATTATTTTCCGGAAACTTTGTGTTTATTTCAGCAGCAGTAACATTTGTATCAAATGCTGCAGCAGGGAATGGATCAATCCCTAAGGCAATTAATTCGTTCAACGAATTTCTTCTGATGATTTCCTGTTCGCTCAGTTCTAAACTCATGATATTTAAATTTTTGCAAAGATAAATAATCTACTACATAATTATATCTTCATTTTACCAGAAATTAATTATTGTCTGAGGACGGTTGAATTAATAAGATTTTTCATATTTTAACTAATTTTGCAGAATAATGAATGCTTAGGATGAGTACAGAGAGAATAAACAAACGACAGAAACCTGATTGGTTAAAAACCAAGATTCCTATTGGCAAGTCGTACATAAATATTAAAGACATTGTTGATAAACATAAACTTCACACAATTTGTTCGAGCGGTAAATGCCCGAATATGTGTGAGTGTTGGGGCTTGGGAACTGCAACCTTGATGATATTGGGTGATGTTTGTACACGCTCGTGTAAGTTTTGTGCCGTTGCTACCGGAAAGCCTTTGTCCGTCGATAATGATGAACCTGGCCGAATTGCCGAATCGGTGAAACTTATGAATCTAAAGCATTGTGTGTTGACTTCGGTGGATCGTGATGATTTAGCAGATGGTGGGGCAAATTGTTGGGCTGAAACGATTTTACAGATTAAAAGGATAATCCCTGAAACAACAATAGAGGCATTGATTCCCGATTTTCAGGGGAAAAGTGAATTGATTAAAATTGTAATTGGTGCAAAGCCGGAAGTGATCTCACATAATTTGGAAACGGTAAAAAGAATGACGCCTGAAATCAGGAGTGTAGCAAATTATCAGCGCAGCCTTAAAGTCGTTCGGCAAATTGCAGCTTCAGGCATAATTTCAAAATCAGGAATTATGTTGGGCTTGGGCGAAAAAGAAGAAGAGGTTTTACAAACCATGGATGATTTGCGACAAGTGGGATGTGCTGTTTTTACACTCGGGCAATATTTACAACCAACTTCAAAACACTTGCCTGTTCATGAATTTATTAGACCCGAGCAATTTAAAAAGTATGAAATGATTGGCCTGGAAAAAGGCTTTAAATATGTTGAAAGCAGCCCGCTGGTTCGATCATCGTATCACGCCGAAAAGCACATAACTTAATTGGCTGTTTTTTTATTGATTAATGATTATTGATAAAGGTTAATGGAAAGAAAAACAATTTATAAAGACCTTGGAAATATTTCCTACAAAATTGCCTGGATTTATCAGGAAGAAATATTCGGTGAATTACTGAATGCCAAAAAAAATGAGATTGATTCAGTAAATTATTTATTATTTTGCGAACATCCTCCTGTATTTACTCTGGGGAAAAGTGGCTCAGAGGCCAACCTCTTAATTAATCAACAAGTATTAGCTAAAAAGGGTATTGAGTATTTTAAAACGAATCGGGGAGGAGACATTACTTATCATGGACCCGGACAAATTGTGGGATACCCCATTTTAGATTTAGAGCAGTTTGGGATGGGCGTGAAGCAATATGTTTTTGCACTGGAAGAAGTAATTATCCAAACACTTGCTGAATATAAAATAACAAGTGAGCGACTTGATGGATCCACCGGAGTTTGGCTGAATACCTTGGGAATAAGGCCTCAAAAAATATGTGCCATTGGTGTAAAAGCCAGCCGTTATGTTACCATGCATGGTTTTGCATTTAATATTAATACCAATTTAAACCATTACCAATTTATCAATCCCTGCGGAATTACCGACAAAACAGTTACTTCACTTGAAAAAGAGTTAGGTAGAAAGATAGATTTAGCAGAAGTACAATCGAAACTGAAAAATAACTTCGTTGAGGTGTTTGGGATGGAAATTCAAAAATAAATACTGAGCATATTCCCGAATGGTGAAAGATATACAATAAGATTAAATTCTCCCTGTTGGCAAGGATATGTTATTCATGTCTGAAAATGTTATTCGGGTTGACACACACCTTTGAAATATCTGTTTTTATAATTTGACCTTGGTATAAGCATCATTTCATCAAGGTGAAAATAAACTTCAAAGTGAGAATAGATTTCACCTTGGTGTTTATATCCGTACCCTTTTTACTCGTTATTTAAGCCCCAAAACCAATAGCCATTAACTCAAAACTGTGCGCAAGACCTCCAACGATTTGATCTTTCCAAAATTGGGTAAATGCAATTGATAATACTCAATTATCCTTTCAAGCAAGACATTTCTGGAGTTGTTGTTTAAGGCAACTAGCGACATTTTTTCATAAGATGCTTCGATCAATTGGCTAAATTGTTTTGCAACTGCATCATCCAGATAATTTTCATGCCGGGGTAATATATTTGTAAAAACCCCTTCCTGCAAATTGAAATGGCAATTCAGTTTTGAATGATTATTTTTGGGGTAGAAACCTAAATAACGGCTGAGCTGAATTGCAAAGACCAAGTGGAAATTAGAGAACCTGCTCTCACTTAAATCAAGCCATTGTATGGCACTGGTTAGGAAATTAAATAATTCCTGATTTTTCTCCTCTTCACGTATGGAACGATAAACCAATTCGTTGATGAATATCAAAATGGAGCTTTTATAAACATTGTAAGGCATACTGGAATATTGATAACTGCTTCGTATTTCTTTTAGAAAATTCAGGCTGCTTTTTTCTTTATGATTTGCAACCAATTCTACCAGCGAAAGATGCTGTAAAACAGAGGGGCTGATTTTCGACTTTTTACTGCGTACGCCTTTCGCCATATACGATTGCAGTCCGAAATTCTCTGTGTAAATCTTCAGAATGAAACTCGTTTCTGAGTACTTTATTTGGTGAAAAACGATACCTTTTGTTGTGGAAATCATAACCGGAATCTCTAATTAATAAACAAGATTTTGGTAACCACAGTTGCTGCGCCATCTTCACTACTGGCGAAAACCAGATAAACACCTGTTTGTATTTTTTGCCCATCAAAATTTTTACCGTCCCAAATAGCCTGTCTGCCTTTTGCCGTGGTTTCAAAAACAATACTTCCGCTGATATTGGTTATTTTAACAGTGGCATTGAAAGGTAGATTTTTTATTGCTATGCTTCCTTCATATTCTTCTCTTACCGGATTGGGAAATGCATAAACCACCTCTTCACCATTGCCTGATTCAGCAGCCTCCGCCCTGTATGAAATGATGCCATTTCCGGTTCCAAAAAAGACTTCTCCATCTGCATTAACTGCTATCGTTAAAATTGAATTTGAAAGCAGCGGAGAATTTTCCGCCGTAAAATGATGAATTTGCCCGGTGCCATTTTCAGAGAGTAAATACACGCCTGAGCTTTCGGTACCAATCCATTTCTGGTTTGCGCCATCAACAGCAATGGCAGTTATTCGTTCGGTTTCTAATAAATGCTGCGCGTAACCATCCCATTCCACAATAATCCGATTAACATCGAAATTGCCATCCCTGAAAACATTCTCAGGTGCATAAATAACACCGATCCCTTCATCTGTTCCGATCCACAATTCTCCATTCAAATCTCCGGTAAGACATAAAATTTCAGAAGCAAAAATATTACCCGATCCTGCATTGGCATTTAATACCCTTACTTCATCATCCGAGGTATTTGAAATTGTATTATTATCATAAAAAACTAAGAGAGAATGAGCCTTGCGTAAAATAATCCATTTTTGATTTATCTCATCAATATACAAATTACTGATGTCGATGCCGCTATTTGCAGACCCCAAATTAAATGATTGCCAGCTTTCATCCATCATTTTTACCGACAATAAATTGTCAGCTCCGGAATTAGCCACCCATAAATTCCCAAATTGGTCGAGCCCCATATCGCTAACTAAAATATGACTGGGATCAGCATTCCATCGTTGGAGGGTTGAGTTATTGTCGTTGTAAATATTCATGATGGAACCATCAATAATTTCGATGATCCCCGAACCCCAGGTTCCGATAAATACCCTATTGGAATTGTATGGATCTATTGCCAAACTTACCATATCCCGAATTTCAGAAAGTTCAGGGTAGGTGCAATTATCAGTCAGGCAATTATAAGAGGTCCATGAATCCTGAGTGAGTGAATAAAATCCTTCTCTTTTATAGAGTGGTGCCCATACCGAATTTCTTCCACCGGCGGTTACCCACAAATCGTTTTTAACCACCTTCATTGAAAATACGTCAGTAAAATCGGGTCCATTTATTTTAATGTATTCGCCATTCCAGTCGTCATCAAATACTCTGATGAGCCCATTTTTATCATCGGCAATCCACAGCTGATTGTTCAAGTCAATAAAAGCATCTTTTGGGAAAATAGAGGCATCGTTAATCGACCATATTTTTCTTTCGAATGATAAGACAGCATTATAAATCAGTACATCCATATTTCGGCTCAACAACAATTCATCATTGCTCACACGAATTGAATGAATATCTGAAGGTTCGGGCTGAGAAATTAATTCCCAATTGAATCCATCGTATTTATATAATTCATCATCATTATAGCCCTCATTTTGTTTGTTAACGATTATGGAGTTATCAAACCATTCAATTTGATTGTAGGTTGAATTAAATCCGGGAGCAGAAGTAACTTTTTCCCATGAAGCAAAATTAGCTAAATTTGGGCTGTTGATTGCTGCCGTATAGATACCCTCTTTTGTGGCAGCAAAAAAAGCACTTTCACTAACCGCAAGATCAAGCACATTTAAATGAGTTCCACCCGGGCCAATGTAATAAGTATCTTTAATTTCTTCTTTTTCGATATCAACCACCACAATCCCAAAACCGCAGGACAAATACACGGAATTATCAAACAATAAAATATTATTAATGCTTTTGTTCCCGATAATTTGCTTTCGCTTTATATCTGAAATATTAACAATATTCCCATCTTTAATTAAATCAACATTGGTATTTGTGTACGCAACAACTAAGGTTTTAAACGTTTGGTTGTAATCCATTTTGCTGATTCCAACATCTGATAACCCTTCAACTTTTGTTAAGCGCTCAAGGCTGTTATCAACTTTGTTGTAATAAAAAATACTGTATGGCGTGGCACAATAAATATGATTGTTGTCCTCACTTAGCGAAATGGTTTTACTATAGGGTAAATGATCTCTCCAATGTCCGATTGGAATTTGTTGAGAATGGCCAAAAATGACTCCAAATACCAGAATTAATGTGAATATATTTTTTCTCAACTCAATTATAAATTTGATGTTTAACCTAATTCTCATCTAAATTACTAATTTCTATCACTCGCATTATATTGAAATTTAACAATGAATGAACTACACCACCGCAAGTGAACGGGGTATCAGATGGATGCTGTTTTATTTCGCCCCAAGGGGCGGGGAATATCACTTCGCCTAATTAATTTTGTTTCACAAAATCAAAGTCTCACTGATTTAATTATTAACTGGATACTCAAATATAAAATTATTTATATACCCATTCTTTTCATTAAATTTATCCTTCATTAAATTTTGATGAATTTCAACATCATATTCATTAATAGACTTTAATTTTTTATTCTCAAAGAAAAAACCATTATAACCCAGATTCAATAAGATATCAAATACATCAAATATATCCCCTTCTTTTAAATGTCTATTTTCACATTCCATTAGTATTTTAGGTTTACAAGATTTTAGTAGATTAATCCCTCCTAATAAAACTTGTTTCTCATGTCCCTCAACATCAATTTTAATGAGCTCAGGAAATATTTTACGGTCTAAAAAATATTTATCTAGTGTGGTTATTTGTATTGTTAATTCTTTGTATTGTTTTTTGTTTTTCAAAATATCAATCCTTGCACCTGGTGAATCGCCCCTTTTTGATTTTGGGATAAAAAAATTGACCTCCCCTTCTTCAGATGACAATCCCAGGTTCTCAATAATTACATTTTTGTATTTTGCTAATACTGAAATACTTATTAAGTAGTTATATAACTTCACCTGTGGTTCAAAAGCATAAATCTTTCCTGCTGATTTAACGATTCTTCGCATCCAATAAAGATATCCACCTTTGTGAGCGCCTATATCCGCAGCAACGCTACCTTCCGACAAGTTAGTATTTATATACTTTATCTCATTAGGGTCAAGTTTGTATTTATATCTATATGCTCTGAATATATATTTAAGAATTTTTGTCATTTACTTTATTTTAGTCAATCTGTGTTAATGAATAGTAAATAATATTTATATCGTGTTTGTATGTCTAATTGAAGTTATAAACTTACAGTTTTTAGATATAACATTTACAATGGGATAATCTAAATATTAGAAGTTAATTTGTAATATTAGGGAGCGGTCAAATCATTTCAGGGTGGCATCCCTCTTTTTACGTAAGCGTTTCTTTAGTTATGAGCTGAGCAAAGCGAAGTTCTCGTTCGCGAAGCGTATCGGGATTAGTAATTAAGAATTAGTAAATAACACTTTAAAAATGAATCCGGTTGACAAGTTAAAATCAAATTCAGGTTATTAGCTTAAAATATTTTGAACACGCCCTACTTCTCCACTTGTTAATTGAACCTTTATGCCATGGGGATGGTTGGGTGATTTGGTAAGTATTCGTTGTACAATTCCTTCAGTTAGATTTCCTGATCGCTGATCGTTTTTTCTAACAATGGCTACTTCCTGACCAATCTGTATTTCTCTTCTGTTTCTGCCGTCAGGCTTACTGTTTCCCATTAGCTCCTCGTTAATGTTGTAATTATAGATTTATATTGAGGAAACATAACGATTAACTCATTTCGTTTGGCAAGCTCAAAATCCAGGAAATTAAAACCTGGAGCCACGGTACAACCCAATAATGAATAATCATTTTTGTTTATCACCTCTGCTGCAAACCAAGTTCCATATGCCACTACATATTGTGGAATCTGGCCTTTGGCAAAATCACTTCCGATAATTATTTTTGAGTATTCTCCGTCTTTACTAATCAAATGAAGCTTGATGGGAGATCCATTATAAAAGTGCCATATTTCATCCTGTCTGATTTTGTGAAAAGCAGAGAAACCATCAGAGGTTAATAAGAAATAAATACAGGTTGAATAGTTTCTGTTTCCTTCAAAGTTAGGGCCAAGATTTTCTTGCGTAATCTCTCCTTTACTTCTATACGTCTCCCTAAAATATCCACCTTCTGGATGGAGTGCTAAATTCAGTGCTCGAATAATGTTATTTGCTTTGTTCATTACAATAAATTGATGATAATATCCAGCTTAATTTATTGGTCTCAAAAGTAGTTAAAACTATGCACTTTTAGTGCATCTCGCTTTAGCTTCTAAAAAACTTTAACTTTGTCACATGCAAAGGTCTAATGGTTATAACATATACAGTTTCAAGGTTGACAGTTCATATTGTTTGGTCAACGAAATATCGATATTCAGTTTTGAAAGGAGATGTACAGGTTCGATGTCGAAGTTTGCTCGTTCAAATATGTGAAGCAGAAGATATTGTGGTAGAAAAAGGCGTAGTATCTAAAGATCATGTTTAGATGCATATAAATTACCATCCTTCTCAAAATATCAGTGGTATTATAAAAAAAATGAAAGGAAGAACGTCAAGGAAATTGCAACAAGAATTTTCTGAGTTGAGTAAGCGTTACTGGGGTCAACATTTCTGGGCGATAGGTTTTGGTTGTTGGAGTTCAGGTAATATTACTGATGAAATAGTCAATGAGTATTTAGAACATCACAGAAAACCAACAGACAAGGATGATTCTAATTTTATATTGGAAGAATGACTTTTAGTCATTCCAAAAGAAAAACTATGGTACTTTCAGTCCATAGTGGTTTATTCAATTTGAATATCTTTGTTATTCAAACAAAATATTTGATGACCGAACATCAACATAAATCTAATTCAGCCTTACGTGTAAATAAAGGAATCACCCAGCCTTTATCTGTCAATATTGATGCTGTTCAAAAATTAAAAAACAGTAAAGTTCCTGAAATTTCAATAAAGGATTACATCGAGGGCATTAAGCAAGGAAATCGGATGCTGTTGAGTAAAGCCATAACCTTGGTTGAAAGCGTATTGCCGGAGCATCAGGAATTGGCGCAACAACTTATTGAGCAATGTTTGCCCTTATCAGGTAACTCATTAAGAATAGGCATATCCGGAGTTCCTGGCGTTGGTAAAAGTACTTTCATTGAATCATTCGGAATACATATTATTAATTTAGGCAGAAAGGTAGCAGTATTGGCAATTGATCCAAGCAGCTCAAAAAGTAAAGGAAGTATTCTAGGAGATAAAACCAGGATGGAAGATTTAGCCAATAATCCGGCAGCTTTTATTCGTCCTTCGGCTTCAACTGGTTCTCTAGGCGGAGTGGCGCGTAAAACAAATGAAACCATTATCCTTTGTGAAGCGGCAGGTTTTGATACAATTTTTATTGAAACTGTTGGCGTTGGTCAATCCGAAACGGCTGTTCATTCAATGGTAGATTTCTTTTTATTATTGATGCTTGCAGGAGCCGGTGATGAGTTGCAAGGGATAAAGAGAGGCATTATGGAAATGGCGGATTTAATTTTAATCAATAAGGCGGATGGAGATAATATTCAAAAAGCATTAAATGCAAAAATCCAATATAAAAATGCACTCCATTTGTTTCCTTTACCTGAGTCAAAATGGAGTCCAACAGTTAAAAGTTGCTCAGCATTAAATAGTGAGGGAATAACGCAAGTATGGGAGCTATTGAAATCGTATGAGAAGTTGACTAAATCAAATGGCTATTTTGAAAATAATCGAAAAAATCAGTCGGTAAACACTATGAATGAAGCCATTAACCAGCGTTTGGGAGATGGATTGTTTCTTCATCCACAGATGAAAAAGATAATCGCAAAGCTGGAAGAAAAAATTCGTACAAATAAATTAAGCGCTTATATCGCTTCTCAACAAATTCTTGATAAGTATTTTCAATTAATTAAAAAGTAAATCAGTTTATTTTCTTTTCTTTTTTAGGGAAGATGAGTGAAGAAATCATACTGAGAAGAAGGATTCCAACGACCACATATAAGGAGTGAATCGTTTTAAATCCAATTTGCTCCAACCAAAAATGAGCTAATAACTTAAGGCCTATAAAGGTCAGCAAAACAGATAATCCAATTTTTAGGTAGTGAAAACAAGCCATTGCATGCATCAGTAGAAAGAAAAGAGAGCGAAGTCCGATAATCGCAAAAACATTGGAAAAGAAAACGATATAAGGATCATTTGTAATTGAAAAAATAGCCGGAACAGAATCAACAGCAAAAAGTACATCCGTAAATTCTATAACCAGTAATACAATGAAAAGAGGGGTGATGTATCTTTTATTGTTAATTCTTGTAAAAAATTTATGGCCTTTATAATCCGAGGCCACAGAAAAATAGTTGGAAACATATTTTACAACCGGATGATTTTCAGTATCCATTTTTTCTTCTTGATTACGTGTGAGAAACATTTTAATACCGGTAAAAACAAGCAAAGCACCAAAAACATACAATGTCCAGGAAAACTCCTGAATGAGTGCTGAAGCCGAAAAGATGAATAAAAAGCGCATCACGATGGCACCAAATATCCCCCAGAACAAAATTCTGTGATAGTTGAGTTTATCGACACCGAAAGCCATAAAAATGACAATCATGACAAAAACATTATCAATAGATAAGGCATACTCAATCAAATATCCGGTGATATATTCAAGCCCTAAATTGCTTCGATAAACTGATAAAGCGGTTTCATAATTTAAGCCGGTAATTTCTATTGGATGCTTGTATGAAGCAATAATGCTTCTTAATTGATCGAGATTTTCGATGCCATGGATAAGATTTCCTTTGGTGAGAATAACGCCGTAAAACCCAATCGCAATACTAACCCATAAGGATGTCCAAAACAGTGATTCTTTAAAAGTAATTAATCGGCCTTTTTTATTAAAGACACCTAAGTCAACGGTTAAGATAAGTGAGATGAAGAATAAGAAAGTACCAAAAAAGAGCGTTTCGTTCAGATTCATATTTGCCGTGTAGTTTTAGGTTGTCAAAATTACCAAAGATATTTATACTCAATGTAAAAAAATGTTTTTAATGTTTGGGGTTCCAATTTATACACTGAATTTTAGTAATTTTGCTTTCCAATTTTTTGTTCATTTTAGAAAAAACATGAGAAATTCAATAGAGATGAATCCAAACCCATTGGTTCAGTATTTAAACAAGTTCCCACACGAATTTACAAAATCCGACATTGTCAAATACATCGAGGATAACAATATTGAGATGGTAAATTTCAGGTATGTAGGCTGGGATTTAAGATTGAAAACATTGAATTTCATAATTAATGACAAGCCTCATTTAGAGGCAATTCTAACAGCCGGAGAAAGAGTGGATGGCAGCAGTTTGTTTCCATTTATTGAAACCGGGTCTAGTGATTTGTATATCATCCCACGGTATAAAACAGCTTTTTTAAATCCATTTAATGAAATACCTTCTCTCGATCTTTTATGTTCATATTACACAAAAGATGGTGTCCCTTTTGAGAGTTCTCCCGAGTATGTATTGCGTAAAGCACATGAAGCATTGGTTGAAAAAACGGGATATTCGTTTGAGGTAATGGGTGAGCTTGAATATTACGTAATTAGTGAAAAGGAAGAACTATTTTTAGCAAAAGATCAGAAAGGTTATCACGAATCTTACCCCTTTGCAAAGTGGGGTGAATTAAGAGAAAGAGCAATGAAAGCCATCGCTCATTGTGGAGGTTATATCAAATATGGACATGCTGAAGTTGGTAATTTCACGTTAGGAGATGAGATTTATGAGCAAAGTGAAATTGAATTTTTACCAACCAATATAGAGGACGCAGCAGATCAGTTAAACATCGCGAAATGGATATTAAGAAGTTTGGCAAATGAATATGGAGTTAATATAACATTTGCACCTAAAATATCTATTGGAAAAGCGGGGAGTGGTTTGCATATACATACAAAATTGGTTAAAGATGGTAAAACTGCCATGGTCGAGAATGGAGAATTGAGCAAAACCGCTAAAATGGCCATAGCCGGTTACCTGGATTTGTCCCCTTCATTAACCGCATTTGGCAATACAAATCCAACATCATATTTTAGGTTGGTTCCCCATCAGGAGGCACCAACAAATATTTGCTGGGGTGACCGAAATCGCTCCGTATTAGTGAGAGTGCCTTTGGGGTGGTCGGGAAAAAATAATATGATTAAACATGCCAATCCACAAGAACCTGATGGGGATTTTGATTTCAGCAACAAACAAACCGTTGAGTTTCGATGTTCTGACGGATCGGCAGACATTCACCTCTTATTAGCTGGTTTAACCGTTGCAGCAAGACACGGATTGGAAATGAAGAATGCACTGGAAATGGCCGAACGAACCTATGTTGACGTGAATATCTTTGAGAAAGAAAACGAAGAGCGATTAAACCAATTATCAAAATTGCCAACTTCATGTTTTGAATCAGCCGAGCAATTAGAAAACCAAAAAGACATTTATCTGAAATACGGTGTATTTACAGAAAGTATGTTGGAATGGTTTGTAAGTTATCTAAAGCAATTTAACGATAAGAATTTACAGACAGAATTAGGGGATGATAAGAAGAAGATTATGGAACTTGTAAATAAGTATTTTTATTGTGGATAGTTACTTTTTATAAACCCTTCTAATCCATATGGGTAATATTATGGCTCCGAGAATAATGTATGGATAGAACGTGAGTAATCTCCATAAAAGAGCCAGAGCCGGTGATAAACCAGGTGTGATAAACGCTCCCAGAAAATCGGTAAAAATATATTCTGCCACTCCGCTTCCGCCAGGGGTTGGACTAACCAATAAAATCACCCACATTACCAATTGACGGGCATAAATGAGCAAATGATCGTCAACGGCAAGAAATCCTAAAATGATCGCATTTACAACCCAAAATCTGGCGGTCCATGAAAAAATGGTTGATAAGAAAGCTTTAAGCCAGAACACCAAGGACTTCCCTCTCATTTCTTTGGAAGTAATAATAACCTGATCGCCGGTATTAACAGCATTTGACAACCACCGCTTTAAAAAAGACAGCTTAAATATTCTGATCAGAATCCATTTTACGGCTCTGGGGTTTACAAATATCCCATAAACAATAATTGCCTGAAGAAGTATGATGAATAAATATCCAAAAATGAATATTCCAAGCATTCCGAAATTCGAATTTAAGAATGCAATTCCCGATTCTCTAAAGAAAATCTGATCGTAACCAACTACGAAAATTATAATGGGGACAAACACGATATAAAAAAGTTCGTCAAGAAGTGAGGTTATCAACACAACTGCGGTGGTTCGTCCCATATTTATCCCTTCTTTATTGACGATGTATAAAGCGATTGCTGATCCTCCTACGATTGATGGAGTAATGGAAGAAGCAAATTCCCAAAGCATGATAACCTGAAAACTTTTTTTCCAACTGATTTCATGATCGGTTAATAAACGAATTCGATACATATAAGCCAAATGACGAATCCCCACTAAAACTAGGGCAACCAATAGCCAGAAAAGTGTAGCCCATGTCCAGTGAATTTCTTTAAAAACCTGTATGTCAAAGTCCTGAAGTAATAGATAAATTGCTGCACCCAGCCCAATAATCACAGGGATAATTACTCTTTTAAAGCTGAAGTGCTTCAATACATTATTGGGATCTTGGGTCATGTTCCTCAAATAAGAAGAAATCAAAATTAATGGATTGATTTCAATTCACAAGCATATTTTTTAAATTATTATATATTCGGGACATCCGATAAAATGACAGAATGGCACTCCGGATTAAACTATGGTGCCATAATGGCGTGTTAATTGTTACTTTTATGCTATTTCTTACGATGGTATAGGATTTGACTAAACCAAATAAAACTTAAAATAGGAGATAAAATTATGAATTTAGTTAGATGGAATAACCAACCCAGGTTTACAAATTTTTTCGATAGTGCATTTTTAAATGAAATGTTAACAGATGAATACCAGTCAACTAATTGCAGAAAACCTGCCACAAATATTGTTGAAAACGAGGATAACTTTGAATTAAACCTGGCAGTACCCGGATTAGAAAAGGAAGATATCAAAATTGATCTGGAAGATAATTTACTCACAATTTCTGTAGCAAAAGAAGCAGAGAACAAAGAAGTAAATTATTCAAGAAAAGAATTTACATACAATGCGTTCAGCAGATCGTTTAAACTTCCGAAAACAGTTGAAACAGAAAAAATAAAAGCGGATTATATAAATGGTGTTTTGAACATAAAATTACCAAAGATGGCTGAAGCCAAATTTAAGAAAGCGATTAAGATTTCGTAATTAAACGATTTCGTTAAAAGATTAGTCCGGTAAGGGCTCCTTTTTTATTTCCATTTATGATAAGCCTTTCGTAATCCCAAGTAAATTTGGTTTCCCCATTTACCTTTTAAAATTTTTTGAAAGATCTGTGCTATTACCCGACCACTATCCACTAACCATTTTTTTTCATCATGAGTGAGAGCATAATAATAACCATTCTTTGTGGCTATATCAATGGCCTCTAATTGATCTTTATAAGTAAATTCAGAGGTTTCATAAATAATTCGGGGGTTAATGTTGTGATAAGTGTAGGATTCTGCCTTAGTTAAAAGCTTTCCGTGTTTTTCTACAAAATCCCACAATAACGAACCACGGTAAGGTAATGCAGTATAAAATTCAACACCAGTTAAATTTGAATTGTTGGCAAATTCAATTGATTCTTTTATGCTTTTCAACGTATCGCCGGGATTACCGATCATAAATTGCCCCATCACATCAATGCCTGCTTTTCGAAGAATTTGAATTCCATCATAAACTTTTTCTTTGGTTGTATGTTTCTTCATCAATTTTAGCACTTCATTATTAGCCGATTCAATACCAATACTCACATTGTAGCATCCTGAACGATACATAATATTAGCAACTTCTTGTGTAACCAAATCTACTCGAATAGAGGTAGACCATAAAATTCCCAACTTTTCCTCAATCAATAAATTACAAAAACGAAAAACTCTTTTGGCATCGATATTAAAACTGTCGTCGTTAAAAACCAGGGTTTTTTGTCCGTAGTTCTGCAATAAGAATTTTATTTCTGCAATGATATTTTCTGGTGATCTCTTACGCCATTTATTGGTCCACAAGGAGGATGAGTTACAAAAAACACATTCAAAAGGACAACCACGACTGGTGGTCATACGATGTTGGGGGTAACGATTCATCTCAAAGAGATCGTAGGCTGGGAATGGAATTTCATTAATTTGAGGTATTAATGGACGAGCAGTATTCATGAGAACATTACCTAATTCATCTTTATAGATTAGCCCATTAATAGTAGTAAGTTTTTTTTCTCCTTTTATATAAGCAATTAATTCAGAGAAAGTTTGCTCTCCCTCGCCATAAACAGCAAAATCAAATGGATAAACAGACAAGCATCGCTCTTTCTCCGTAGAGGCATGGCTACCACCTATGCAAATTGGTGTTTCAGGATGTGATTGTTTAATTTTTGTTGCTAATTCAACAGCTTCATCGAAAACCTGACTAGAGGCTGTGATGCCAACAAGTCCATAAGATCTCTCAAAGAAAACCGCCAATTCTTTCTTCTGCGCAATCCGTGTATCTAAATAATTGAACTCCAAATCTGGATACTGCTGTCGTGCATAAGCTACCAGATAACCTATCCCCAAATGAATGGCAGCATCTTTAAGGGTTCTGTTGGGGTTGATTAATCCTATCTTCATCCTTTTAGGGGATATTAACTTCTGAGATTATTTGAGAATCACAAAAGTTGAATTCTTATTATTAATAATTTAATATCTATTTTCAGAATACTGTTCTTTATAGTATTTCAAATAATCTCCTGAAGTAACATTATTCAGCCAGTCTTCATTTTCCAGATACCAGTTAATAGTTTTCTCGATACCTTCTTCAAATTGCAAACTGGGTTTCCAATTCAATTCATTTTGGAGTTTTGAAGAATCAATAGCGTAACGCATATCATGTCCTGCCCGATCCTTCACAAAGGTGATTAATTGCTCTGAACTACCTTCTTTTCGATCTAATTTTTTATCCATGGTTTTACAAATTACCCGGATTAAATCAATATTTGTCCACTCGTTATTGCCGCCAATATTATAAGTTTCCCCCTTCTTTCCTTTATGGAAAATAAGATCTATGGCTGCGGTGTGATCTTCCACATACAACCAATCTCTTACATTTTCACCTTTTCCATAAACCGGCAATGGCTTATTATTCTTGATATTATGAATGAACAGCGGAATTAATTTTTCAGGAAATTGATAACCTCCATAATTATTCGAGCAATTTGAAATCACAATTGGTAAGCCAAAAGTATCGTGATATGATCTGACCAAATGATCAGAGCTTGCCTTTGACGCGGAGTACGGACTGTGTGGATCGTAGGCTGTAGTTTCAGTAAAGAAACCTGTATCTCCAAGTGATCCATAAACTTCATCTGTTGAAATATGATAAAATAATTTGCCCTCTATTTTGTCTTTCCAGCCATGCTTTGCAGCATTCAATAAATTAACCGTACCCACAATATTGGTTTGGATAAATTCCATTGGATTGGAAATAGACCGGTCAACATGAGATTCAGCTGCTAAGTGAATAACTCCATCAATCGTGTTTTTCTCAAATAAACGTTGAATAAAATCACCATCAACAATATCGCGTTTTACAAATTCATAATTGGGTGCATTTTCGATGTCGGTTAAATTTGCAAGGTTACCCGCATATGTGAGTTTATCCAGATTAATAATCTTGTAATTCGGATATTTATTTACGAATAATCGAATCAAATGAGAGCCAATAAATCCTGCCCCGCCGGTAATTAAAATAGTCTTCATAGATTAGTCTTTATAGATTAGTCTTTATTTAAGTTCTGTTCCCATTTCCAAGCTGAGAGTGTCATTTCATCTAATGTTTTTTCAGCCTTCCAGCCTAATTCAATATTGGCAAAACTGGTATCGGCCCAAACCTTTAAGATGTCTCCTGTTCTGCGACCAACAATTTTATAATTGAGTTTTTCAGCGGTTGTTTTTTCAAATGAATTAATAACCTCCATTACCGAACTTCCTTTTCCTGTGCCAAGGTTAAAATATTCCATATTCAACTTCATTTTATTATTAATCATCCGTTCAACAGCAACAACATGTGCTTTTGCTAAATCAACAACGTGAATATAATCTCTAATTGCCGTTCCGTCGGGGGTGTCATAATCATCACCAAAAACGCTTAAACATTCTCTTTTACCGATTGCAGTTTGCGTAATAAATGGCATTAAATTATTTGGAATCCCTAAAGGTAATTCCCCAATTTTTGCAGATGAATGTGCTCCAATTGGATTAAAATATCGCAATGCAATTCCTTTCAAATCAGAAGCCTTAATTGTGTCCGAAATAATCTCTTCAGAAATTTGCTTGGTGTTTCCGTAAGGAGATTCGGCAATTTGAATTGGTGCTTTTTCGGTAACGGGCAATTCTTCAGGTTGTCCGTAAACAGTGCAGGAAGATGAAAACACAAAGTTGTGAATATGGTTCTCATTCATTCCTTTCAAAACATTTATTAGAGAAACCAAATTATTATGATAATACATTAGGGGTTTCTCAACAGATTCTCCAACTGCTTTGGAAGCTGCAAAGTGAATAACACTGTTAATTTCAGCATGACGTTTAAAAAAATCAGCAGTTAATTGAGCGTCCGACAAATCAAGTTTCTCAAATTCAGGCCTAAACCCGCTTATGCTCTCGATCGCTTCTACAACCGTAATATTAGAGTTAGAAAGGTTATCCACTATTATAACCTCAATCCCTTTTTGTTGTAACTCGACTACCGTGTGAGATCCAATGTATCCTGTACCTCCGGTAACTAGGATTCTCATGATAAATGGGTTTTGATTTATAACTTAATAACCTTATTGTTACTTAGTTTATATTTTTTCTTGCTTTCCTTACAAATGGCTAATCCATTATGGTCGAAATTTAGTCGATGCCCAAATCTGCTAATCCATCCACTTTGCTTTGCGGGGTTTCCTACCATCAGGGCATAAGGCTTAACTTCTTTCGTAACAACAGCTCCGGCTCCGATTAAACAATGTTCTCCTAATTCAATCCCACAAAGAATAGTTGCGTTTGCTCCAATGGTAGCTCCTTTTTTTACCAGTGTTTTAACATACTTATTCTTGCGGGTTACTGCACTTCGTGGATTAAGGATGTTAGTGAAAACCATTGATGGGCCTAAAAAGACATCATCTTCACAAACAACTCCGGTATAAACAGAAACATTATTTTGAATTTTTACATTATTGCCCAATTTAACCTGGGGCGATACAACTACATTTTGACCAATATTACAATTTTTCCCAATTTCACACTTATTCATTATATGAGAAAAATGCCAGATTTTAGTGTCTGAACCAATGTTGCAGCCGTCATCAATAATTGCGGTGGAATGCGCGAAAAATTCTTTTGTCATTAACTATTTGTTAACGAACTCAAGTAAAGTTGAGGTAATGAAACCCAACTGTTCTTCATCGAGTTCTGTATGCATTGGTAAAGATAATACACTTTTACATACTTTTTCAGTAATCGGAAAATCACCTTCATTATATCTGGAATCCTGATATGCTTTTTGGAGATGCAAGGGAACCGGATAATAAACAGGTGCAGGAATTCCTTTAGATTGGAGATGTTCATGCAGGCCATCCCTGTCAATGTTCTTAGTTAACAATGTGTATTGATGAAACACATGTGTTGACTGTTCAAATTTAGCGGGAATCTTAATCGATGAATAATCCTTAAATGCTTCGTTATAACTTTCTGCAGCTTTATTTCTGGCTGAAGAATAGGCATCAAGATACTTTAATTTTACATTAAGGATTGCTGCCTGAATACTATCCAATCTGGAATTTACTCCAATTAAATCATGGTAATAACGTGCTGTCATTCCATGATTTGCGATGATTCTGCATTGGTTTGCCAACGCATCATT
Source organism: Bacteroidota bacterium (assembly GCA_003353955.1). Lineage (GTDB taxonomy): Bacteria > Bacteroidota > Bacteroidia > Bacteroidales. The sequence goes on from PIVJ01000001.1 coordinate 18,720, forward strand.
ATTGGTAAAAATAGCTCCACCATCACCATAAGCTCCAAGGTTCTTAGACGGGAAAAAGGAGGTACATCCTACATCTCCAATGGTACCCGCTTTTTTTCTATTTCCATCCTTAAAAATATAATCGGCACCAATCGCCTGACAAGCATCTTCAATAACTTTTAAACCAAACTCGTCGGCAATTTCTTGTATGGCTTCTAAATCTGCACATTGTCCAAAGAGGTGTACAGGAACGATGGCTTTGCTTTTTGAAGTAATTGCCTTTCTGATCGCATCAGGATCAATATTAAAAGTATTTGGATCAATATCAACTAGTACGGGTGTTAATCCTAGTAAGGCAATAACCTCTGCAGTTGCAATAAAGGTGAAAGAGGTTGTAATTACTTCGTCACCTGGTTTTAATCCAAGTGCCATCATCGAGATTTGAAGTGCATCTGTCCCATTTGCGCATGGAATCACATGCTTAACGCCTAGATAGTTCTCCAGCTTAGCCTGAAATTCTTTTACGGCAGGACCATTAATGAATGCCGCTGAATCAAGAACCTTATGTATCGCTGAGTCGATCTCACTTTTTATTTTTTTGTACTGACCTTGCAGGTCAACCATATTGATTTTATTCATTTGGGAATTTTTTTTATTGTTATTTTATTAACGAAGTAAAATTAAAATTTTTAGCAAAGCGAGTGAAAAATTTTAAACTATATTCATAAAATAACTTAAATAATTCCAGGTATTCTTCAATTGATTAACTTTGTTTTAATTCTTTGGCAACAATATACCACAAATAGAATCTCTTTAGTATCGAAGCATGGGTTTTCTTTACAATCTTTTTATTAATTTTTATCTATTGTTGATTAACGTTGCTTCTGTTTTCAATATCAAAGCAAAAAAATGGATTATAGGACGCCGGCATATCTTTGAAAGATTTGCATCAAAAATATCAATAGAAGATGAATACATCTGGGTTCACTGCGCTTCTCTTGGCGAATTTGAACAGGGGCATCCCATTATTAAATCCATAAAAAAACAATTTCCGAAGTATAAAATTCTATTAACCTTTTTTTCTCCATCCGGATATGAAATCCGAAAAGATTATGAGTTCGCAGATGTGGTTGAATACTTACCATCTGACACAAAAATGAATGCAAAAAGAATGCTTGAAATAATTAAACCGAAGATTGTCATTTTTGTCAAATATGAATTTTGGTTCAATTACCTAAAAGAGCTCAATTATCACAACATTCCGGTATTTTTTATTTCTTCCATATTTCGCCCGAATCAATATTTTTTCAAATTTTATGGTGCCTGGTTTAGGAATCGCTTAAAAACAATAACGCATTTCTTCGTTCAAAACGAACAGTCAAAAGAATTATTAATAAAGATCAACATTGAAAATGTTACGAGTTGTGGAGATACCAGATTTGATCAGGTTTATATTTTATCTCAAAACCCATTGAAATTCCCATTAGTCGAATCGTTTAAAGGAAAGAGTAAGCTAATTATTGTTGGCAGTTCCTGGCCTCAGGATGAAGAAATAGTGTTCCCATTAATAGATCAATTTCCGGATACAAAATTCATTATCGCACCCCATGAGGTTCACCCGGCAAGAATAAATAAAATTGTAAAAAAACTAGATAATCAGACCATCGTTTATTCAAAAGCAAATACGGAAAGTATCAATCGGCCTCAAGTTTTAATTATTGATTCGATCGGGATCTTAGCACAATTATATCAATATGCAACATTGGTGTATATTGGCGGTGGTTTCGGAGTGGGGATTCATAATATTCAGGAACCTATCACCTATGGAAAACCTGTTATCTTCGGACCTAGATTTGAAAAATTTCAGGAGGCAAGAGATTTAATTAAACAAAAAGGCGTATTCTCAATCAAAACAAAAGAACAATTAAATAAGGCTATTTCATTACTAATTAATGATCAAAACGAATATCAACATTCAGTACAAATTTGTAAAGATTATGTAGAGGCGAATATCGGAGCTTCAAAAATAATTTTGAACCAATTAAAAGAATATTTAACTTAATATCAATCTCAATAATCATCAGAAAAAGAATTTGAAATGACAAACATAAAACAAGTATCTCAACATATTTCAGGCGAGAATTTAGTACTTCTTGTAAATGATTTTAATCAGCTACCGTCAAATATTCTATCTATAAATGAATTAAACTTCATTAAGGAGAAATTTGATCAGGACATCAAAAGAATAGATCTGAACCATTTATCGAATTGGATTTTTGTTCAATTGATTGAAGAAAAAGAGAGTAAGAATTTAACCTCAGAGCAGGCCAGAATAGCAGGTGATAAATTGACTGTTTTTATAAATGAAAATAAATTGGCAGATATTTACGTGCTGGATTATAGCCTTAATGAAACCTATGCACTTCCGTTCTCCGAAGGAATGGCATTGAGCAATTATCAATTTTTAAAATATATTACCGATCAGCCTAAAAAAGTGAATACCCTGACGGATATTTATATTGTTTCTAAAACTGTTTTAGATGAACAAATTGCACATTTAAGTATTCAGCTTGAAGCTAATTCGATTACCAGAACATTTGTGAATGAGCCCGTATCATATTTAACTGCTGAAAAATTGGCGGAGGATATTAAACATCTTCTACGCGATACAAATGTGAATGTTGAGGTGCTGAATAAAAAGAAAATTGAAAGTTTGAAGATGGGCGGTTTGCTTGCCGTAAATAAAGGAAGTATTGATCCACCTACCTTTTGCATCCTTGAGTATAAGCCTGAAAATGCGCATAATGACAAACCCTATACTTTTGTAGGAAAAGGAGTTGTTTATGACACGGGTGGGTTGAACATAAAAACCGAAAATCACATGAATAATATGAAATGTGATATGGCTGGAGCAGCAACTGTAGCCGGGGCAATTTACGCAATTGCAAAAGCAAAACTTGCAGTAAATGTTGTTGGGTTAATTCCTGCAACTGATAATCGGCTAAATGGAAATGCTTATGTCAGCGGAGACGTAATTACCATGCATGACGGAACAACTGTGGAGGTTATAAATACTGATGCAGAAGGAAGAATGATTTTAGCCGACGCACTTTCATACGCTAAAAAGTATGATCCGAAAATGGTGATAGATTTGGCAACCTTAACCGGATCGGCACAAAGAGCCATTGGGAAAAACGGATCGGTTGCAATGGGCTCAAAGAGTGAGAATGAGATGAGTTTATTGAAGCAAAGTGGAGATAATGTTCATGAAAGAATTGTTGAATTTCCATTATGGGAAGAATATGAAGAAGAACTTAAATCAACCATAGCCGACATTAAACACCTTGGTGGTTCCACAGCAGGAGCCATTACAGCCGGGAAATTCTTGGAGCATTTTACCGATTATCCATATATACATCTTGATATTGCGGGTACAGCTTTTTTAGAAAAAAAAGATAGTTATCGGGGAATTGGCGGAACAGGTGTAGGAGTGAGGCTGTTATTCGATTTTATTAAGAACAAACAATAAGCAGACGGATTAATAAAATGAGGGAGATGCTGTACGAACTTAATGTAATCATTGGCATCTTTACCAAAGTATTCCATAGTTTCACCTTCAATTTTGCAAGTGCTTTCTTGTACGGTACTACTTGAAAATAGTACTTCAAATTCTTGTTATAATTATCATGAAAGAAGAAAACGCAACTTAATTTATTGGTTATCCTCAGCAAACCATTCTGCAACGGAGGTGGTTGTTTCCCGCAATTTAAGACTGTGGAGTTTTACATTTTTGGGCAATTGAGGCTGGATTTTATTTACAAAGTCAACTATTAAATGCTCACTGGTGGGATCATAATCCACGGTCAATATTTTTTCGAAATTGGCTTTTAATTCTGCCAATAAATTCTCTGAAGTATTTTGATGCATCACCAAGGCATGATCAAATACCGAAATGATTGAATCTTTCACAAGCTTTTTTAACTGGCCAAAATCCATGATCATTCCATTATCAGATTTGGCAAGATCGCTAACGGGTTCTCCGATAATGGTAACTCCCAGTGTATACGAATGGCCATGAATGTTTTTACAAGCACCGTGATGAGAGGGTAAATTATGAGCCATCTCAAATTTAAATTCTTTGGTTATTCTAATTTTTTGCGCCATTTTTCTGTGGTAAAATTAGCTAAATAATGACTAAGAGCTGCAAACTCAGTTTAATTCCGATGCCAAGCATCAATAATCCACTCAGAAAATCTGCATTATTACCGAGTTGATATTTCCCCGATTTCTTTCCAACGATGATTCCGGATAAACTCATAATTAAGCCCAAGCTACTCATAATGATAATTAGCTCCAGTACATTTACGCCAGAGAAAGTCAAGCCCAGTCCCAATATAAAAGCAGGCAATCCCAAGGCAATTGACAAGGCCAATGTAACTCTCATTAATCCGAAATTATAAGTTCGGTCTTCCAGCTTTATGCTGAATGATTTTAATACCATTCTTACGCCTAAAACAAAAAGTAAAATGATAAGGATCCATGAATTCGACCAGTTCATTAAGGTTTGAAGAGTTACGCCTGCCCAATATCCAACCCACATCATTAAGGCGGGGATGAAAGTGAACAATCCGATTAATCTGAATTTTTCAAAATTAGTTAAGCATTGTTGAACATTGGATACTAATGCCAACGCAAAATTACCGGTTGTAATTGAAAATATGAGCAGAATTAAATCAAGTAAATTCACTATTGCTTATTTATAAATTAATTGAACAATTTTTTCTAGTCCGATAACATCCTCTTGATCAAAAGAATTTAAATCTTTGCTGTCAACATCGAGTACACATACAATTTCACCCGATTGGTTTTTAACAGGTACAACCAATTCTGATTTAGTGCTGGGATCACAGGCAATATGTCCGTCGAATTCTTCAACATCTGCAACAAGAATAGAGGATTTTTTATTAATTGCAGCCCAGCAAACACCAGTATCTTTTTTTAGTTTTATGCAAGCAATCGCCCCTTGATACGGGCCAACCGTTAACTCTCCATCGACTAAGTTATAAAATCCGGTCCAAAAAAAGTAATCAAATTTATGATGAAGCATGGCGATGATACTTGCTTTGTTCGAAGTTATATCATCACTTTTCTTTAGCAACTCTTCTAATTGCAAATATATTCGTTGATATCTATTTCGTTTAATATTGGTTTTCATCTGTTTATGCCTAAATTATTTAAACGTTACCCCAAGTATGCCTCTTAATAAAAAACATACGTGTTGTAACACCCATTTTGCAATACGTTTACAAAATTATAATAAATAAAGATATCGATCAGAGAATGTTAAACTTTCGCCAATGTAACCGTAAAGTGTCGTAATATGGGAGCTTCTGAAATAATTTTATAGCCTTTTATTATTTGATCTCTTCTTTCGAAAACATTAAAAATACAAGTGGCAATATAATCCATATGACTGTTGGTATAAACCCTTCGTGGAATTGCCATTCGGATGAGTTCTAAATCCGGATAACGATTTTTACGAGTCAGTGGATCTCGGTCTGCCATAATGGTTCCGATTTCTACAGCACGAACTCCACCTTCTAAATATATTTCAACGGCTAAGGTTTGCGCGATAAATTCCTCTTTTGGAAGATGGGGTAAAAACTTCTTCGCATCAACAAAAATGGCGTGACCACCGAAAGGCAACAAAACCGGAATGCCCATATCTTTTAATTTATTCCCCAGATAAGCCACTTGTCCAATCCGTGTTTGTAGATAATCGAATTCGCTTCCTTCATCCAGTCCTTGCGCTAATGCATTCATGTCACGGCCTGACATGCCACCATAGGTCAAAAACCCCTCAAACATGATATTGTATACACTGGCTTTTTTAAACAGTTCTTCGTCATTAAAAGCAATGAAACCACCCATATTTACAATTGCATCCTTCTTGCTGCTCATGGTCATGCCGTCGGCATAGGTATACATTTCTTTTACTATTTCTTTAATCGTTTTATTTTCGTAGCCTGACTCACGTGTTTTAATAAAAAATGCATTTTCCGCGAAGCGGGCAGAATCAAAGAAAACAGGAATATGATAATGCTTGGCCATACTCGAAATTGCTTTCAGGTTGTGCATACTCACAGGCTGCCCGCCTGAAGAATTACACGTTACGCTCACAATAATCAATGGAATTTTTTCAGTTGGATTTTTTGAAAGTACCTCCTCTAATTTATTTAAATCGATGTTGCCTTTAAACGGATTTTCGGAAGCGGTATCAAAAGCTTCATCAATGGTGCAATCAACGGCGGTTGCTTTTCTGAATTCGATGTGGCCTTTAGTGGTATCGAAATGTGTGTTTCCGGGAACCAGGTCTCCATCTTTTATCATGGCTGAAAAAAGCACATTTTCGGCTGCTCGCCCTTGATGGGTTGGTAAGAAAAAATCAAATCCCAGAATGTTTTTTATTGCTTCTTTCATTTTAAAATACGAGGAAGCACCGGCATAACTTTCATCTCCAAGCATCATTGCGGCCCATTGCTTATCGCTCATGGCTCCGGTTCCGGAGTCGGTTAGTAAATCAATAAATACCTGATCGCTGTGTAAATTAAAAAGATTGTAGTTGGCCTTTTTGATCCATTGTTTCCGCTCTTCGGGAGAACTTTGTTTGATCGATTCGACCATTTTTATTTTATGGGATTCTACAAATGGTAATTTCATGTGTCTGTAATTTATTAGGGATGGAATCCGCTAATGGAACATTAGTGTATTACTAAATCGGTGAATGAATAAAGGAAAGGAATCCTAAATTAGCGTTTAGAACTTATCCCTATTTTTGATGTTAAGAAAGTTTCTCTTTCTACTTGTAATTGAAGTTTTCATGATGAGATTCAATTTCTGATGCAAAGGTACGAAATAATATAATCAGGGATGGCATCCCTGCCACCTCCTGAAATTTTGCTGAAAGTAATCCTTTGATTTTGTGAAACAAAGCTAATTAGGCGAAGTGACATTCCCCGCCCCTTGGGGCGAAAGGAAAAGAATCCATTATGATAGCCCGCGCTTGCGGCGGGGATTTTCATTAACCCTTGATTCACATTATTAACTAAAAGCTTATATCAATTAAGACCTTCACAGTTCAATATAACAGTTAAACTCTCATTTTAATTGATACCAAATCTTATGAGGGTTTATAAACCCTTCAGGCTTATTATTTCAATCCGTTTTTTTCGAGTAATGCGTCAACAGTTGGTTCTTGTCCCCTGAAATTAACATACAATTCCATGGGATGCCGGGTGCCACCTTTTTCAAGAATGTTTTTACGGAAAGAAGTGGCGGTAGCCTTATCTAAAATACCGTTTTTCTTAAAAACAGAAAATGCATCTGCTTCTAATACTTCAGCCCATTTATAGCTGTAATAACCAGATGCATATCCACCCGCAAAAATGTGTGAAAAAGCAGTACTTGTTGCAGCGCCTTCAACCAATGGAAATAACTCGGTTGACTGCATGGCTTTCTTTTCATAATCGGCGACAGATTCAGTAATGTCAGTGGTAATCGTATGCCAGGCCATATCATTCATGCCTAAACTCAGTTGTCGATCGCTTGAATAACCGGCTAAGAAATTTTTTGAAGCGATCATCTTTTGTAAAAGTTTGGTCGGTATGGCTTCCCCTGTTTCGTAATGCTCAACAAATTGATCCAGCCATTCCTTTTCGGTAGCCCAGTTTTCCATAATTTGAGATGGAAGCTCTACGAAATCCCAATAGACGCTTGTACCAGATAAGCTTGGATAAACAGTATTGGCCATCATCCCGTGCAGGGCATGTCCAAACTCATGTAAAAAAGTTGTAACTTCGTTAAAGTTTAATAATGAAGGCTTGGTTTCCGTGGGTTTGGTGAAATTACAAACCACAGTTATAATGGGTCTGATCGAATTTCCGTTGATATTACTTTGGGGTCGGTAATCACCGCTCCAGGCACCACCGCGTTTTCCGTCTCTCGGAAAAAAATCAAGATACAACACAGCAAGGAATTCACCATTTTCATCAAATACATCAAAAGCATTAACATCGGGATGATAAACCTGAATGGCTTTGTTTTCTTTATAGGTAAGACCGAATAATTGATTGGTTAAACTAAAGATTCCTTCCTGTACTTTTTCAAGCTGAAAATAGGGGCGAATTTCCTCTTCGTTGAATCCATATTTTTTAGCCTTCAATTTTTCGCTATAATAAGCCCAGTCCCATCTTTCTAATGTTCCCTCAAAACCTTCTTTTCGGGCAATGGATTCCACCTCTTTAAATTCCTTTTTGGCAAAGGGGCGCGAAGCATTATGAAGGTCTTCGATAAACGCATTTACTTTTTCGGGGGTCTGTGCCATACGTTCTTCCAACACATATTCGGCATAATTGTCAAAGCCTAATAATCGAGCCATATCTAAACGCAGAGAAACAATTTTTTTAATGTTCTCTTCATTGTTAAACGCATTGTCTTTATGCGCCCTGCTTGCACTGGCCATATAGATCTCCTGACGCAATTCCCGGTTATCAGCATACTTCAAAAAAGGGTAAAAACTTGGAAATTGTAAGTTAAACATCCAGCCTTCTTTTTCTTTCGATTTCGCAAATTGAGCAGCAGCCTCAATTACACCATCAGGTAATCCTGCCAACTCTTTTTCATCTGTAATGTGAAGCGTATAGGCATTGGTTTCAGCTAATACATTTTCGCCAAATTGCAATGTGAGTTTTGCCAATTCAGTACTGATTTTTGCATACTTAATTTTGTCGTCTCCTTCGAGGTTTGCACCACTTCGCACAAATCCTTTATAAGTATTTTCGAGTAAATAGGCTTGTTCCGGATTTAATCCGAGTTTATCTTTTTTGGCAAACAACACTTTTACCCGTTTAAACAATGCCTCGTTTAAAGAAACATAATTTGAAAACTCAGTTATTTTGGGCGAAGCATCACGCGCAACAGCTTGTAGTTCATCATTTGTTTCAGCCCCATTTAAGTTATACATCACACTGGCAATACGACTAAGTTTGTTACCGGATAATTCAAGGGCTACAATGGTATTTTCAAAAGTTGGAACATTTTTATTATTTACAATAGCATCGATTTCAGCCCTGGCATTTTCGATGGAAATATCAATGGCAGGTAAAAAGTGTTCCACCTTTATAGTATTAAAGGGTGCAGTTTGATGTGGCGTGTTCCATTTGGACAGTAAAGGATTCGAATTCATATTATCATTTGTTTTACAAGTGGTTGTTATTAGAATTAGAAACAGGCTGGAGATTAGTAATTTTTTCATTGAATAGTATTTTTTAGATTAAAAAAAAATCAACATACAAAATAACGAATAATATTGTTCTTGCGTTGATTAAATAGGAGATAAATTTCATGTTGACGGAATATGTACTTTTGCAATAAATATTATTTGATGAAGGCTGATCATATTGAAATAATGGCTCCTGTTGGTTCTTACGAATCTTTAACTGCAGCATTGCAGGCAGGTGCAGATGCTGTATATTTTGGAATAGAACAATTAAATATGCGATCTAAGTCTTCCAATAATTTTACACTGGACGATTTAAAAACCATCGCTGGTATTTGTAAAAAGAACAAGGTTCGAACTTATATCACCCTTAATACCGTTATTTATGATGATGAGCTAACCTTAATGAAATCAATTGTAAACGCAGCTAAAGAAAATGAAATATCTGCTGTAATTGCCTCAGATCAAAGTGTGATTCAATATGCAAACTCGGTGGGAGTAGAAGTACATATGTCGACCCAAACAAATATTACCAATATTGAAGCTATAAAATATTATTCGCAATTTGCGGATGTGATGGTTACGGCACGCGAACTGAATTTAAAACAAGTCAAAGCCATTGCAGATACGATAAAAAAAGAAAAGATTGTTGGCCCGTCCGGAGCATTGGTGCAAATTGAAATTTTTGTTCATGGAGCCTTGTGTATGGCTGTTTCGGGCAAATGCTATCTAAGCCTCGATAATATGAATTCATCCGCCAATCGTGGGGCTTGTTTGCAGCAATGCCGAAGGCCTTATAAGGTAACTGATACAGACGGCGGCATTGAGTTGGAAGTGGATAATGAATATATCATGTCGCCAAAGGACTTGAATACCATTGGCTTTTTAGACGTGATTTTGAAAGCCGGAGTCAGGGTGTTAAAGATTGAAGGTCGTGGCCGTTCACCTGAATATGTGAAAACCCTGGTTGAATGTTATCGGGAAGCAGTGAATGCTTATTGCGATGGCTCCTACACTAAAGATAAGATTGATGAATGGAATAAGAAACTTAGTTCTGTTTACAATCGGGGATTTTGGGATGGTTATTATTTAGGCAGGAAAACGGGTGAGTGGACTGAAAGATACGGTTCACAAGCTACTAAAAGAAAGGTGTATATTGGAAAAATCACCAATTATTTTTCTAAACTTGGAGTTGCTGAGGTTAAAATCGAAACCCATAATTTAGTGATTGGAGAGGAAATCAAAATTATTGGCCCAACTACCGGAGTTTATGAGGATATTATTTTAGAAATTAGAGTTGATTTAAAAAGTGTTGAAAAAACCATTAAGGGCGAATTGTGTTCCATCCCCGTTAAAAGCCTGGTTCGCCGACAGGATAAATTGTATAAAATAATTGGTATTGAGGATGAATAGATTTACTGCCCATGAAATTATTTAACCTACACACCCACACTCATTTTTGTGATGGTAAAGCCAAACCCTTAGCATTTGTTAAAGAAGCCTTGAAACAAGGTTTTGATACCCTGGGGTTTTCGGGGCATGCACCCCTTCCTTTTGAGAATAAAATTGCAATCGTTCCGGAAGACTTACCTTCTTACATAAAAGAAATTAGGAGGCTGAAGGAATACTACCATGATCAAATTAATATTCCACTCGCTTTAGAATTCGATTTTATCCCTGGCATATCTACCGATTTTCAGCAAGTTTCTCAGGAAAACAAATTGGATTATACCATTGGGTCCATACATCTGATTGGAGATGATACGAGTGAACATCTTTGGTTTATTGACGGGGAAAATCCGGAACCCTATGAACAGGGATTGCAAACAAATTTCCATAACAATATTCGAAAGGCAGTTACCGCCTATTTTAACCAGCTAAATACCATGATTGAATCTCAGGCTCCGGATATTATTGGTCATCTTGACAAAGTAAAAATGCACAACAGATCACGCTTCTTCAAAGAAGATGAACCTTGGTTTCAGCAGCATATCGATGAAACCTTGAAACTAATAAAAGAGAAAGGAAGCATCATCGAGGTCAACACAAGGGGGTTGTATAAAAAACGATCAGATTCATTATTTCCCGGCGTGTCTACGTTAAAAAAAATAAAGGCGCTGAATATTCCAATTACAATCAGCACAGATGCACATAAACCCGAAGAACTATCATTGCTCATTCCGGAAACTCAATCCCTTGTCAGGGAGTTGGGATTTAGTCAGCTGATGAATTTTAATAATGGCTGGGAAGAAATTTCGCTTAGCTAATATCTTGAGATTCTATTAAACGATGTTCAATCTTTACCTCAAAGAAACCATCACCCTTGATGACAAATCCATTTCTTTTATAGAAATCAATCGTATTAATTTGGGTGTGTAAATATATTGGTTTTATTATATTTTTATCTTGTGATAATCTGAAAATAGATTGGATTAAAATCTCCATTACGTTGAATTATTTGCGGAATGAGATAAAAACAAAAGGACTTTAAATTTCAGTTACTGTTCTAATCAAAAATGGGATCACTCACATGTGATTGATATTTTTATTAACAACTCTGTTGCGGAATCAAGGTTATAATAAATTATCAGGATTCGATACACATGTGTAAAATCTGGTTATTGGAAAGCAATTGAAGAACTTGAAGAAATCTTGTCTAGCCAATCACATTGCCAATTAATTTAGGCTAACACTTATTTATCCACGCGGAATAACAAGCAAGAATCGCCATAACTCAGGAAACGAAAATCATTGGCCAGTGCATAGTCATAAATAGCCTTCCAGGAATCCCCCAGATAAGCTGCTATTAACAATAGTAATGTGCTTTTTGGTTGATGGAAATTTGTAATGATGGTATTGACAATTTTAAAAGAATATCCCGGAATAATCATTAATTGGGTTGCTCCCGATAGCGTTGAGATTTCCTGCTTATCCATTAGATTTAAAATTGCCTGCATCGAATTCTGAACTGAGATTCTGCAATTATACACAGGCTGATATGGATCCCATTGACGAATTTGGAAGTCATCCGTTTTATCAACAATAATTTTTACGCCGAACCAATATAAGCTTTCCAGCGTTCGAATGGTTGTTGTACCCACAGCTACAAGCTCTTCATATTCTTTGTTTAAAAGCTGCTGAATACTTTCCCTTTTAATAATCACTTTCTCAGTATGCATAATGTGTTGAGCGACATCTTCTGTACTAACCGGCACGAAGGTTCCGGCACCCACATGCAGGCTTAAAAAGTCAAATGTTATATTTTTCTTCTTCAAATTTTCAAATACCTGATCGGTGAAATGCAGACCTGCTGTTGGAGCAGCAACTGAGCCCTCATATTGCGCATAGATCGTCTGATAATTTTCTTTGTCATCATCAACCGCTTCTCTCGCCAGGTAAGGAGGTAATGGAACCAGGCCGACATACTCCAATACTTCAGCGAATGTTATTTGTGGAGGATCCCATGATAGTTCTACTAAATGCGCATTTTCAACAGCTCCAACCTTTTCAGCATATAAAATGAAAGGAGTATCAGCATTTCTTGCATCCATGAATAGTTTGCCAGTTTTCCATTTTTTTGCATTACCTATAAAACATTTCCAGACCACTGAGTTGCATAGTTGAAGAGCACTTGGAATTTCCGTTGTCGGGCTATGAGGCTCTAAACAGAATATCTCTATTTTGGCTCCCGTTTCTTTTTGCATTAGAATTCTGGCCTGAATTACTTTTGTTTCATTAAAAATTAATATGCTGTTTTGGGGAAGGTATTTATGGATATTTTTAAAACTGTCTTTATTAATTCCCTGATCATTACGCACCAATAATTTTGACAAATCGCGTTGCTCAACCGGGTATTTTGCGATTCGCTCGTCAGGCAATGGGTAATTATAATCTTGTATGTTTAGTTTTCCGGTATTAATCATTTCAGTATTAGAAAATACAAAAGTACGATAAGCCTAATTATCGGCAAAAGAAATCTACGATTGAATAGCCCTTTTCAATATAATTCTTCAAATCAGAAATAACGAATTTAGTTATTGGTTAAAAAAGATAGTTAAGATAATAAATGATCCTAATTGTTTTGTATTTTTGATTGCTATAATATAAATACAAGAACGGGGACTCACAGCGTACCACCAAATTAAAATGTCAAGAGTGGCTTTTGATATTCTGTATTTCGATAAAACGACGACCTTAAACAAGTTGGATAAAACGTAACTCATGAAAAAGAACATTCCTAATTTTATTACACTACTCAACCTTCTTTCAGGGGTCTTCTCAATTATTGCTGTCGTTTCAAGTCATTTAGACTGGGCGGTTTTTTTTATCGTAATTGCGGCGATATTTGATTTTCTGGATGGTACTTTTGGACGTTTACTAAATGCACAAAGCGAGTTTGGAAAACAATTAGATTCGCTGGCTGATTTGGTATCCTTTGGGCTGGCTCCGGGATTTATTATGTTTGCATTAATTGATGTGAGTGAACCATTACCTAATATCACAATTGCCGAATTTAATATCGTCTCATCAATCGCATTTCTCATCCCGTTGTTTTCAGCATGGCGTTTGGCAAAATTTAATATTGATACCAGACAAACTGAAAATTTTATCGGGCTACCTACTCCGGCAAGTGCACTTTTGATAAGTTCAATTGTTTTAATTAATTTACAGATTTTCAGCAATAATAACTTTTTTCAGCAAATTACTACCAACACTTGGTTCTTACTGATTATTGTTGTTATTATTTGCCTGTGGCAAGTTGCCGAAACTCCATTGATTTCCTTAAAATTTAATCGCTTAAATTGGAGAGATAATCAGGCAAGATATCTCTTATTAATCATCTCAATAATCTTAATAATAGTGCTTCAGGTAATTGCAATTCCATTGATAATGATTGCTTACCTAATCTTATCAAAAATTTATTTAAAATGAAACTCCCCGCCGCAAGCGGACGGGCTATCATGATGGATGCTATTTTCTTTCGCTCCAAGGGGCGGGGAATATCACTTCGTCTAATTAATTTTGTTTCACAAAATCAAAGTCTCACTGATTTAAAGAAAGAATCCGCTATCTTCTGAGTTCAAAATTTTCACCCAAATAGATTTTTCTCACTTGCTCATCTTCTGCTAATTCTGTTGATGTACCATCTTTCAGCACAGATCCTTCAAATAAGAGATAAGAGCGATCGGTGATACTTAAGGTTTCATGAACATTATGATCTGTAATCAAAACACCAATATTTTTTTCTTTTAGTTTTGATACGATCAATTGTATGTCTTCAACAGCGATCGGATCAACTCCGGCGAAAGGCTCATCAAGTAAAACAAATTTGGGGTCAGCGGCTAATGCTCTGGCAATTTCAGTTCTTCGACGCTCTCCTCCTGACAACGTGATGCCCATACTTTTTCGAATATAAGAAAGGCCGAATTCTTCAAGCAATAATTCTAATCGTTCTCTTTGCTCTTCTTTTGTGAATTTCGAAAATTCAAGTACGGCTCTTAAATTATCTTCAACTGATAAGTGCCTGAAAACTGAGGCTTCTTGTGCCAAATAACCGACTCCCATCTGAGCACGGCGATACATTGGTTCGGTAGTTATTTCTGTATTCTCTAAAAACACCTTGCCCGATAGTGGTTTAATCAAACCAACAATCATGTAAAAAGAAGTTGTTTTGCCTGCACCATTTGGGCCTAACAATCCAACGATCTCACCTTGTTCAACTTTTATCGAAACCTCGTTAACAACAGTTCGACTACGATATTTCTTAACTATTTTTTCTGTATGGAGAATCATGTCCTGAATTTAGTATTCAAAAATAAGTATATATTTTAAAAGACGAACTGGAATGAAAAGAATATTCCAAAATTATGTATGTTCTCATGGTCAAGATGGGGTAATCTCCAAATGGCGTCCACTCGCAATATTTTAAAGATGTTTTCAATCCCCACGCCAGTCTCCCAATAGGGCATTTCTAAGGTAAATGCTGTTGAAAGAAAAGTGGGATAGGATTTGTTTTCTTCATTTATCTTTCCCATAATCTTAGTCACCTGTGTAAAAGTTTCTGTTGAAAAGCTCAATAATCCAAAGATACAAATGGCGATATAAAGCCTTCTTTTCATTCAATAATAATTAAGGACTAATATAATTTTAAGAGTAAGACAGGTAAGTTACAATTGATTTATTTCATCCACTCATTTCCTAAATAATCAAATGAATACACTATAAAATACCCTCTTTAAGAATATCGTGCAAATGTATAATCCCTTTGTATTTGTTGTTTTCAACTACAGGTAATTGGGTAATGTTTTTCAGTCGCATTAAATCCAATGCATCAATAACCATACTGTCTTCATTAACGCTTTGAGGGTTAATAGTCATCACCTCCTTTGCCGTTACAGAATCAATGTCTTTGGAGTCACAAAGCATCCGCCTTAAATCACCATCTGTGATGATTCCAATTAATTGAGTACTCTCAACAACAGCCGTTGCTCCAAGGCGCTTTGAAGAAATTTCAATGATTACTTCTTTAATACTTACGTTTGGGTGAACTTCAGGTTTTTCATTATTAATATAAAGATCGGAAACTCTCAGATAGAGTTTCTTTCCCAATGCACCGCCCGGATGATATTTCGCAAAATCAGTGGCAGTAAATCCTCTTACTTCCAGTAAACATACCGCCAATGCATCTCCCATTACCAACTGAGCAGTTGTACTTGATGTTGGAGCCAGATTATTAGGGCAAGCTTCTTTTTGAACATGAGTATCCAAAACCAGATCAGACTTCTTTGCCAGGTAAGAATCAGTATTACCCACCATTGCAATTAAAACATTGCTCATATTTTTCAATAAAGGCACCAAAATTTTTATCTCCGGTGTTTCCCCACTTTTGGAGATACAGATCACAATATCATCAGTTCTCACAATTCCGAGATCACCATGAATTGCATCAGCAGCATGCATGAAAATTGATGGTGTACCTGTCGAATTAAAGGTCGATACTATCTTTTTTGCAATGTTCGCACTTTTTCCAATTCCTGTTAAAATTACTCTTCCAAGCCCGTTATGAATCATCTTAACACTATCTACAAAATCATCATTTATTGATTTCTTCAGATTACTGATTGCCTGTGTTTCAGTGTTAATAGTGCTGATCGCAATTTCCCTGATTTCTGTATTTGTTTTCAATCTTATATTGTTTTTTTTAAGAAAAAGACTTTTTTTTATGTTATATTTGTAATAAGTGTGACTTTTTTCGCAATCTACGCTATTCTAATAATTAACAAGTTCTTTGTTTATTTTTATAATGATTGTCAATTATTTTCAAATAAAGTTACAAATATAATGCAAACTAAGAATGCTTTGGTACAATGACGAATATTGAGGACAAGGTGCTTTTTGATATTTTAAAGATGTTTTTTGGATTCGAAACGTTTAAAGGAAACCAGAAGGATATCATTAAAAGTGTTTTAACAGGTCATGATACTTTTGTTATTATGCCCACCGGAGGTGGAAAATCAATGTGTTATCAGCTTCCTGCCTTGATAAGTGAAGGCACTGCTATCATCATTTCTCCTTTAATCGCTTTAATGAAGAATCAGGTTGATGTCATCCGGAATCTTAGCTCAGAAGAGGGAATTGCCCATTTTTTAAATTCCTCTTTATCCAAATCCGAGATCGCTAAAGTCAGACTGGATTTGGTAAACAAAAAAACGAAATTACTTTACGTCGCACCTGAATCGCTCACCAAGCAAGAAAATATTGTTTTTTTAAAAACAATCGGCATTTCATTTTATGCCATTGATGAAGCCCATTGTATATCGGAGTGGGGTCATGATTTCAGACCGGAGTATAGGAGATTGAGGCCGATCATTAATGAAATTGAAAAAGAGGTACCTATCATCGCCCTAACAGCTACAGCTACACCAAAAGTTCAAGAGGATATTAAGAAGAACCTTGGCATGATGGATGCTAAAATCTTTAAATCATTATTTAACCGAGCCAATTTATATTATGAAGTAAGGCCAAAAGACAAAAACGTTAATAGAGAAATCATTAAATACATTAAAAATCATATTGGCAAATCAGGAATAATTTACTGCTTAAGTCGTAAAATGGTAGAAGAAGTGGCAGAAACACTTCAGGTTAATGGGATAAAAGCCTTGCCTTATCACGCCGGATTAGACGCAGCAACACGCAGGCAAAATCAAGATCGGTTTTTAATGGAAGATGTTGATGTGATTGTTGCAACCATCGCTTTCGGGATGGGAATTGATAAGCCTGATGTAAGGTTTGTAATTCACCACGATATTCCGAAAAGTTTGGAGGGATATTATCAGGAAACAGGACGTTCAGGTAGAGATAATGGTGAGGGAAGATGCATCACATTTTATAATTATAACGACATACAAAAGCTTGAGAAGTTTATGAAAGACAAGCCGGTTGCAGAACAGGAAATTGCCAAACAGCTATTACTCGAAACAGTGTCCTATGCCGAATCATCTGTGTGTCGAAGAAAACAATTGCTGCATTATTTCGGAGAAATCTATACAGAATCGAATTGCAACAATTGTGATAATTGC
Organism: Bacteroidota bacterium; assembly: GCA_003353955.1. Lineage (GTDB taxonomy): Bacteria > Bacteroidota > Bacteroidia > Bacteroidales. The sequence goes on from PIVJ01000001.1 coordinate 36,555, forward strand.
CTCCACCCAAAAACGCAGTTTGAGGGGAAAGAATATGTGCAGATGGTAATTGATACTGTATTGTCAGTAAAACAATTATTTAAAGCTAATCATATCATAAATATCTTAGTTGGTAAAAATACCGCCACTATCAAACAGTCGAAACATAATAAACTTGAGATATTTAGTAAAGGAGCTGAAAAATCCGAAAAATTCTGGAATGCAGTAATACGACAAACATTGATTGCCCGCCTACTGGTTAAAAATATTGAAAATTATGGATTGCTAAAAGTGAGCCCTGATGGTAAAAAGTTTTTGGATAAACCAAGCTCATTCATGCTCACAATGGATCACGATTATGACAATCCGCAAGATGATGAGTTCTTATCAGCCACCTCATCTCATAAAATCAGTTCTACTGATAAGAATCTTTTTTTGATGTTGCAAGACTTAAGAAAGAATATATCAAAAAATGAAAAACTACCCCCATTCGTTATTTTTCAAGATCCAAGCCTAGAAGATATGGCCATTCAATATCCAATTAAAATGGACGAATTGAAACAGATTACCGGTGTTGGAACCGGTAAAGCCAGAAAATATGGAGTTCCGTTTTTAGATTTTATTAAAATCTATGTTGAAGAAAATGACATTATCCGGCCAAACGACATGGTTGTAAAATCCGTGGTGAATAAATCGGGTTTAAAAGTTTACATAATTCAGAATATTGATCGTAAATTGCCGCTCGATGATATAGCAAATGCTAAAAACTTAAGTGTTTCTGAGTTATTAACTGAAATTGAACATATTGTCGACTCAGGAACCAAAGTTGATATCGACTATTATGTTGATGAATTTGTTGATGAATATCATCAGGAAGAAATATTCGATTATTTTAGAGAAGATGCAGTTTCAGATTCGGTTAGTGATGCCGTTCTGGAATTAGGAGAGGATGAATATAGTGAAGAAGAAATTCGAATAATGAGAATTAAATTTATGTCAGAAATTGGCAACTAAAATGAAGATTAAATATCTATTTGCTACCCTCTTATTTATTATAACTTGCAATTTTGCAGGTTGTAAGTCGGAAAAAAAATCCAATATTATAAATGAAGATAAAATGATTGATGTATTGGTTGATGTTCAATTAGCCGAAGCTTACTTAAGCATGAATCGCAAAACCAGAGATTTATCAAATATCAAACTTGCTCCACAATATTATCTTGGAATATTTAACAAACACCAAATTTCAAAAGAGCAATTTGATTTAAGTACCTCATTTTATAAAAAGGATATGTCCAAATTTAAAATTCTTTATGATAGTGTGGCAAATCGTCTTGAAAGAATGAATAAAGAACGATCACAAAAATAACAATCTTCTAAATTAGCGATCGTAATCTGCCGAACAATCCGATGAGTTACCTGCAATAACAAGGCTATATGCCCAAGACATTAGATTAGGCTCAAGCAAGGTTGCTGTACCACTCACCGTCCAATCGTCTCCAATGATTTGACTCGCAACAAATATTTTGTTTCCGGCAACTAATCCGACAGTTGTATTATAATCTGGTCCGGGATTACCGAAATTTAGTAACAATATTTGAGCTGAGTGAGAAGGATCTTTGCTGATAGTTACGGTATAATTAGCTTTAAAACATGACTCGCTAACGCTCCATGTTCCCAAAAACTTATCTCGATCATCACCTAAATCAACAAAAGTATCATCATCAGGGTTACATGATAAGAACGCAATTATTATCGCTAAAATAAAAAACAGGTATAGCTTGATATGTCGCATAAATACAATTATTTATTACAAATATAAGAAATTCATGCAGTACAACTTTACAGCGATTACGTGATTTTTTCAGAAAACGGATAAAAAGAGAGATGATTAAAAATGGTGAGTCAATTACAATTCCTGATAATAAAGCTACCCGCCGCAAGCGGACGGGATATCATGATGGATTCTATTTTATTTCGCCCCAAGAGACGGGGAATATAAGCCACAAGATTCTTCGACTTCGCCTAATTAATTTTGTTTCACAAAATCAAAGCCTCACTGATTTACCTTTTACCATGACCCCTGAAATGGTCAAAGAAGCAGCATTACGGTTCAAACCAAAAGTGATATACCTGTATCATTATCGGGGTACTGATCCGCAGTTATTAATAAATTTATTAAAGGGTGCTCCTGAGATCGAAGCCAGGGTAAGAAAGATGTAATTTTAATCATTAATCAAATCCAGGAGTTTTGTTGCTAACCTACTTGCTCCAATTCTGAAAAGTTCGGGATTTAACCAAGTAGCACCCAACACATTCTTAAGCAATAAATAATAGGGTATCGCTTGTTCAGGTGTTGAAATACCCCCTGCAGGTTTAATTCCAATTTTTTTTCCAGTATGCTCGTAATACTCCATAATGGCATCTAGCATAACAATAAATGCTTCTAAGGTTGCAGCCGGTTGTATTTTTCCGGTTGAGGTTTTGATAAAATCAGCCCCTGCCGAGATAGCAATATCACTTGCCCGTTTTATGTTTTCCAAGCTGCCTAGTTCACCTGTCTCCAAGATAACCTTGAGATGTACATCGCCACAAAATCTCTTAATTGCCCTAATTTCGTCATATACTTCTTTATAATTCCCTTCCAAAAACTTCCCTCGTGAAATTACCATATCTATTTCATCTGCTCCCTGTTCAATGGCATATTTAATTTCTGCTAACTTAACGCTGATAGGAGATTGCCCACTGGGGAATGCTCCTGCAACTGAAGCAACTTTAAGGCTTGTGTTTAATAGTTTCTCCTTAGCCTGCGCAATAAAAGGTGGATACACACAAACTGCGGCAACATTGGGAATTTCTTTTTCTTTTGAATAAAAACCTAAAGCCTGCTCACATAACTGATCGATTCGTTTTTCATTATCAGAACCCTCTAAGGTTGTCAAATCAATAAATCCTAATAATTTTCTATAAATCAGTTTCTTGTCTAAATTTTTCGATTCTATTTTAAGGATTTGTGTAATTTTTTGATCAATCTGCTCAGCAGGAATTGAGTATGATTTTGAGAATAAATCCATGAAGTTTTTCTCTCAAAATTAATGAATTAATGTTTACTGAGATTTAAATTGACCAAGTCAATATCTATTTAGTTTTATATGTTTGCCTATAAACCTCGCTTTTAGTTTATGACCAAAACCAAATATCCACTGGTATCCATCATCGCCATAAATTTCAGTTTAACTTAAAACGCATCCATCAAAATAACGTCCTTTAATGAGTGTCCGATACCGTAAGTTGTCTCCTTTTTCGGATTTCTCCATAAATTCATCTATCTGGTTTATTTTGTGGTGTTTATAATTACTTCTACTAAGAAATTAGAGGCAATTCTTTACGAACCTGATAAACGAAAGATTAACATCAATCATAAACGCCTGATATTACATTATATACAAATTTGGCATGACGATTGTAAATATAGAATATAAGTAAAAATTAAAAAATATCAGCAACTATGAAGATAGGTTTAAAAATCAACAGTTCAATTAAAAACCTTAAGTATCACAAGTATTTTAAATGTGACCGATGTGGATACATCTCGATGGTGAAAAATTCAATTTGCCCGATTTGTGAAAAAGACGGATATAAACTTAAGCTTAAGTAAAACATTAAAATGGTAATAAGAATTACCTAAGGTTATTTAGTTCATTATTAAGAATTCATTTTTCTATTAGATATTGACAATCAGCCTAAATTTTGTGTTAACAGCAACAATAAAAAATCCTTCCAAATTTGGAAGGATTTTTTATTGAAGTTGTTTAAAGTTGACGTAATAAAATGACACAAGAAGTTATTATATTCAAGGCTTTCCAATGAATTTTATTTGTTTCAAAATGGATTAAAATGGCTTTAAAAACATCTAGTCAGGCATTCGTCCTTTCCACCACAAACCTGCATTTATAAAGCAACTCATCAAAAAGGTGCTCACTTTTGTTTCCGTTTCTTTTGTTCTTGTCAATATTATCTCTGATATCATTCTTATAACCTGAGTTCGATTTTTAACTATCTGACAATCTGATAAATAAGTATTGTATAATAGGTGGTTTATTAGGATGAATCATGGGTGTTTGTTATCTTTATGACTAACAATCAAACAAATAACACCACCATCCATGAATATCACTAATGATAGAACTACAGAAATTTTCTATTTAGCAGATGAATTTTGCCTCGATTTTGTACCTTTGCCACTGTGTGAGGTGGTAATAATGTTTTTTTGTCATCTTGCAACTAATTTAAATTTTAGAACTTCAAAGATACAGGACTAGCCCTGTATCTTTGATATTAAATCGTTGCACTTACTAATTGAATTTTGCATAAAATTTAACAAAAGCACAAACCACCATTTATTAGGTGAAAATCCCAAAAAACAAAGAAAATAACTAGATGTACAAAACTTAGCTTTTAACCACTTTCAATTTCAACTCATCCAACTGTTCTTCTGCAATTTTAGAAGGCGAGTCAATCATGACGTCTCGCCCTGAATTATTTTTAGGGAAGGCAATAAAATCACGAATAGAATCGGAGCCACCAAATAAAGCTACCCAGCGGTCAAAGCCAAAAGCAATACCACCATGGGGAGGCGCACCAAACTCAAAGGCATTCATTAAAAAGCCAAATTGAGTCTGGGCTTCTTCATCGGTAAAGCCGAGCACTTTAAACATTTTTTGTTGTACTCCTTTATCAAAAATCCGAATGGAACCACCGCCAATTTCCACCCCGTTTATGACCAAATCGTAGGCATTGGCGCGAACTTTCCCGGGTGTTGTTTCAAGCATTTCAACATCCTCAGTTTTGGGAGAAGTAAAGGGATGGTGCATAGCATGAAATCGTTTTGCATCTTCATTCCATTCAAGTAAAGGAAAATCAACCACCCACAATGGTTTAAAACTTTTTTGATCTTTTAATTCCAGTCGGTTACCCATTTCCAAACGAAGCTCACCCAATTGCTTTTGTGCTTTTTCGGTATCGCCTGAAATAACCAATAATAAATCGCCGGGTCGGGCATCAAATTTTGCTGCCCAGATTTTCAACGCTTCCTGATCGAAGAATTTATCAACCGAAGATTTGAATGTACCATCTGCATTGCATTTTACATAAATCAATCCTTTGGCACCAATTTGTGGTTTACGAACAAAGTCAGTCAACTGATCGAGTTGTTTTCGTGAATATTCTCCGCATCTTTCGGCACAAATTCCAACTACCAATTCGGCATCATCAAACACCTTAAATCCTTTCCCTTTTGCCACATCATTAAGCTCAACAAACTTCATTTCAAATCGGATATCGGGCTTGTCGCTCCCGTAATATTTCATGGCATTGGCGTATTCAATTCTTGGAAAATCAGTGATCTCCACATCTTTTATGGTTTTGAACAAATGGCGAGCTAATCCTTCGAAGGTATCCAAAATATCATCCTGCTCAACAAAGGTCATTTCGCAATCGATTTGGGTAAATTCCGGCTGACGGTCGGCACGTAAATCTTCATCCCTAAAACATCTTACGATCTGATAATAGCGATCAAAACCCGACACCATTAATAATTGCTTAAAAGTTTGGGGTGATTGGGGCAGGGCATAAAATTGATTCTGGTTCATGCGTGAAGGGACTACAAAATCGCGGGCTCCTTCGGGGGTAGACTTTATTAAGTATGGCGTTTCAATCTCAAAGAAATTTTGAGAATCCATATACTTGCGTGTTTCAATCGACATGCGGTGACGGAGCTCCATGTTTTCACGTAATGGATTTCTTCGTAAATCGAGATAACGGTATTTCATTCGCAACTCATCGCCTCCATCGGTTTCATTTTCGATGGTAAAAGGCGGTACTTTCGATTTGTTTAAAATTGTTAATTCATCAACAAAAATTTCAACTTCACCGGTTAGCATTTTTAGGTTTTTATTGCTTCTTTCCTTCACTACACCCTTTGCTTGAATTACAAACTCACGACCCAGTTTTCTGGCCTGCATACATAACGCTTTGTTGGTTTCCAAGTTAAAAACCAATTGGGTAATCCCGTATCGATCGCGCAGATCAATAAAAGTCATGCCCCCTAAATCTCGTGATTTTTGTACCCATCCGGATAAGGTGGTTTTAGTTTCAATATGGGTCATGTTTAATTCTCCGCAAGTGTGTGATCGTAGCATTTGTTTCTATTTAAATTCTGTGCAAAATTACAAAAAATACTGAGGTAAAAGTTAGTAGTTTTAGTACAGAAGTTAAATAAATCAAGCCGTTCATTAATACACTGAAAATAACAGCCTGTCCATTTTCTTTGCTCGTCCAAAGAAAACGAATCAAAAGAAAAGACAATTTTTTCGAGGTATTTTTGTGAAAACGCAAAACCATAATTGCTTTTTTAAATTTCTACTATGGCTTCAGAAGATTTTACTGAAAAGAAATTATAATACTACGGAAAAACCAAATTAATATTAGAGAGTCTTATATAAACAAAATACTTCCGCCATCAAAAAGGGATCCGTCATAAAGTTCAACTATTTCGTAGCCCCATTTGTTTATTTGATTTTTAAAATCATTGCTCCAGGTGTAGTTAGCCAGGTTGCCAATAATAAAAAGTTGATTATCCAGCATACCTATACAACCCCCGATAAAACCGTTTTCATGTCCGGGCAATTGAATGCCTGCGGGGTTAACATAAAAAACATCTAGATCATACCTTCTCAAGATCTTTTCAATTCCTTTATCTGAAGTGATGAATTTATTATGCTTCAGCGCAACCAAATTACATCTGGTGTATCCCTGATCGACATGAATTAGATTTTGCTCTTCGGCTGCATCTGTGATATTTGAGTCGGTATATCGAAAATTATGGATAAGATATTTTTTAGTTGCCGCCACATTATATTTCGCCGATTCAGGATATTTCCTGCCCACCGGCAAATCTCCTTCCTGATAATAAATATCTTTTTCTTGTAATTGAATTTTAATGGAATCAGGCAAATTTGGGGCTACAATCAGTTGGTCGCAAACCTGACTAAAAAATATATCCGGATGACCAGAGATGGCCTCATAGCATATTCCCTCTGTTTCCAATTCGATCAATTCACCATTAGCCAAAAGGGATTTCTTTGCTTCTTCGGGTATTTTCTTGTCTATTACAATTTGCATGAAGTAAAATTAGTTTATTATTTACTTTTTCCGTTTATTATGTTAACCTTTGTAATCACAAATCACCTCAAAATCTAATCCCATGAAAAGATCAATTGCAATGATTATTTTACTCATTCTTCCATTATTCTGTATTTCATCTAACAAGAATAAACCGGAAGAAAAATCAAGTTTATTGATAGTTAGCAAAATTGAAACTATTGATAATTTTTTCCAGTCTGATCGATTTTATTTAGCAGGGCAACCGAATTATGAAACCTTTGTTTGGCTAAAATCAGAAGGCGTTGGGCTTGTGATTAACCTAAGATCTGAAGGAGAAAATGCCACTTTCGCAGAAAGTGCTTTCGACGAAGAAAACTTATTGGAAAGTCTCGATCTTGCCTATGTATCCATTCCAATGAGTGGCATGGATGCATATTGCCCGGAAACGGTTGAGAAATTGGCCAACGCCATTAACAGGCATGAAGGAAAAATATTAATCCATTGCACCAGTTGTGGACGTGCTACAAGTTTATGGATGGCTTATTTAATTAAATATAAATCCTTTTCGGTTGATGAGGCCATTGTGGTCGGGAAGCAGCTTAAATTTAAATTTTATCTGGAGAATTTACTTGACTCAAAAATTAGTATGAGCATAGTAGAATAAGCGTTACTTATTTTCGAAGTTCGAATAGGAAGTTGTTATTATAAAATTTCGACCCGATAGATTTTCATCCGTTTTAAAAGCAATATCTTTAAATTTTGTCAAAAGGAATTTTTTATTTGACGAATTATAACCGACAGTGTGATTCAATTCTTTGGGGTTGACATAAATAGTAATCGAGTCAGCAGATTGATTTATATTTTTCAATTTTCTGAACCAAATTTCACTCAGCACCAATTCTCGAAACGATTGGTGAAAAGGTCCGGCCACGAGTTCTGATCCATCCAATAATCCTTTGGAGGAGTGCAATCCAACCCTTAAGACTTTTACGGACGATTTTTCAAATATTTCAACAATACTTGCAGACCAGTTTACGGCCTCCTTCATGCTTAAAGGTTTATATTTACCGCTATTGAACATCGCTTCAAGCTTGGTTCCTTTAATTACGAGAGTAGGATAAATACGGGTATTATCTGCTTTTAATTCGATTATTTTTTTAGCCGTTTTTATCGCTTTTTCTCTGGTATCTCCGGGTAAACCAATCATCATTTGAAGCCCGAGTTTTATATCGAAGCTATTAATTAATTCAGCAGCTTTAACAATATCAAGTGTGTTATGACCCCTTTTTGAGCATCTCAATACTTCCTCGTCAAAAGATTGGGCACCCAATTCGATGGTGTTGACCTTAAGCTTTTTAAGCAATTCAAGCACCTCAATATTAACATAATCGGGGCGTGTGGATAACCGGAGACCATTTATTTTCTTAGATTCCAAATACGGCAGAACCAATTTTAAATAGTTCTCCTGCTCATCCAATGGAATGCCGGTAAAGTTTCCGCCAAAAAAAGCCAATTCAATGTGTGCTGATTTAGGTATCGTGCCCAAATGTAATTCAATGGTATCAATTATTTCCTCTTTATTCGGGCTCTGAACAACCCCTGATATTTTTTGCTGATTACAATATAAACATTGAAACGGACATGCCATTTCGGGGATAAAAATGGGAATAATATAGATTTTCTTACACATAAAGGTTTTTAAAGTACTAAATTCGCAAAAAATTAAATATTTTTGTTAGAAATCTTTTTATCAAAGAAACGGGTATTATACAACATTAAACTTTATTGCACATGAGAAAAAAAAATTTTAACACTGGTATAATTATTTTATCATTGTTTGCGCTTCTTTTGGCAGGAACAGGCTGTAAAAGTAAGCAAAAGTTAGCCGCCGAGCAGGCGGCAGTAGCCCATGTTCAACAAGTTGAGCAAGCTAAAACAGACCTACTGGAGATCATTAATGATAATGGCTCAATGACTTTGGTGGAAAAAGAAAATCGTCTCAACGTTATTAAGGGATTAAATCTTAATGATTCCGAAGTTCAGGATTTAATTACTCAAGCAGATATGACGCTTGATAAAATTCGTAAAGAACAAGCAGATAAATTAAGGGCGGATGAAGAGGTGCAGCGATTTGCAGCCTTAAAAAACACCGTTTTATCTAATCTAAAATCAGTTGCTAATGCTGGAAGTTTTGCTGTTGCCAACAGTCGAATTGCAAGCGCACTGAATTTATTTGCCTCTGAAGATATTCCTGTATTGATTATCATCAGTCAGGAAAACGGCATCAAAGACTATGACCGTCCAACTACCATCAAAAAGTATCTGGAATACTTGAAAGATGTGAAAAAGCTTAGCAATGATATAGAAAATATCATTTTGGACAATAGAGGAAAAGTAACTGAAATTGAATTAATTAAAAAATAAGAAACCATGTCTAAATTTAAGATATTACTGATAGTGGTATTTTGTGCTGCAATTACAGCCAATACCTTTTCTCAAAGTCAAATAAGCCCTGAGCGAAAACGAGCAATCGATAGTCTGGCTTTAGAAAAAATTCGGGATTTAAGTAAATATATTTCTATTATCGGAAATAAGGAAACACCTTTTTCTGAAGCAAATCGTGTGATAGAAAGAACTCAAGAATTATTTTTTGATGATGCTCAAATTGGTGTTTCTTCCTTATATCGTACCGAAATTGAATACTTTGGTGTTCGTACTTACCTTGAGCATTTAATGGCTCTGAACTATGATAGAATCAACATTTCCTGGTACAATATCCAATACATTAGTGATTTGGAATTACAACCCGACGGACGTTATGTAGGTGTTATTACCATCTATCAACGTTTTGAGGGCGAATCCGATGATGGTTTGTCGTATAAGGATACAACGAAAAAGGATATCACCGTTTACGTTGAGCGAAAACAAACTCAAATTGGCGGCAAATTAATCGGTTTCTGGGATGTATTATTAGGAGACATTAGAGTAACCGAAACTATGCAATGAGATTAATTGTTGGATGTTTTGTTTTTATTCTACTCATTGGCTCGAATTTACAGTCGCAAATCATCGACAATTTTGTTGAAGATGAAAGTATGTTGTATGCCCATACAAAACAAGTCAACCAATTTTTTAGAAGATTTAATGGGGAAGAGAATCGCTTAGGTGTTCGCTCCTCCATTAATGATTCTCTTTACCAAAACAACAATTTCAGAAAAGAATTTATCAATTTTTTATTTGATGAAGAAAGTACCATTATTACTCCAAATTTAAAGTCGGAGTTTATTAATGATGTAATAGACAATCAGTCCTTGTTGGATTTTCATGGAGGAAATTGGTTTGCTCAGGTTAAGGCGTTGTTTTTATATAAGGGTGAAGAAAAAACGTGTACCATTTTTTTAAAACTTCAGGAAGAAGAAGTAGGTTCAAAGTGGGTACTAACAAGTGTTTTATTTGAACCATTTACATCGTATTTCATTAATACCGATAGTCTTTCCGAAAGTCAAAGAAGATTTTTACATCCCTTAAGTCATGAGCTCGATTTTATGAACTTATTCAAGGTTTTTAAAGAAGATCAGATCCTTGAACAATATGCCGAGCAAGGGTATACGCCTGATTATCTTACCCTTTTTATATATGAGTTTAGGAAATCAAATCTTAAATTTAAAACCATTCTGGATGTAAAATTCCATCTTTTTCAAATAAATAATTGGTATTTTGAATTGTCAGAATATAATCGAAAAAGTTATAATTCGGGATGGCTCATTTCGAATTTGCTTAAAATTACCGAAGAAGATGAAGTCGTTTTAAAAAAGTTTATTTATCAAAAATAACCCCATTGTCCACTGTGAAAAAAATGTTGATCCTTGTTGGAATGATTCTTTGCGTAAGTAAAATTACTTCTGCACAGGAGGAGTTATTTAATCAACGCGATATTGAAATTTATCAGAAGGAAGCAACCCAATTGGTAAATTATTTTGAATACACCCTTAACCTGATTGGAAGTTCAAAAACATTGCCGAAGGAGAAGAATGTCATTATTAATCAAAGTTATTCGAAAATATTTAAGGATGAATTTGTTCAAATTGAGGATGATTTGGATGAATACAGAACCGTACCTACCAATAAAAACATTCAAGCCTATTTAAAAGATATTGATTTCTTTTTTAAACATACAGAATTTCATTTCTCCATCGAAGAGGTCACTTATCATTTTACGGAAGACCAGCAATTATATTTTAAATTTCAGATTAACAGGAATTTAATCGGGCATTTAATTAATGGCGACTCCATCCATACAAATAAAGTTCGATTTATTGAAATAAATTTTGATAATGCCAAACAGGATTTGAAAATCGCAAGTATTTACACCACAAAATTGAATGAAAATAAAGAGTTACAAAACTGGTGGAATACCATTTCTGAAATTTGGAAAAATATTTTAGGAAAGGATCAATACATTCATGATTCGATTTATCTACCCAATATCATTTCATTTACTGATTCAACCTTTATTGCTCCTGCGGATAGTTTATTAATTACGGAAATTGATACTTTTTTTATTGAGGGATCTGATTCCGTTTTTATTCACGAGTTTGATACGCTGCAAATTGCTTATGTTGATACTGTAATTTTTGATCCCACTCCATTTTATAATGCTCTTAAAGAAATAGTAAGGATTACTGAATTACAATTAGCTGACAATAATCAAATAACTGATTTAGCCCCCCTGAGTAAGCTAACAAATTTACAGTCAATTGACATTTCTAACACAAATATTACAGACCCAATCCCGATAAGGAATCTTACCAAACTTGAAAGCTTATATTGCTCAGGATCGAAAATTCAATCGTTGGCAGCCTTAAAATATTTGACCAATTTAAGGGTACTAAATATCAATAATACGGAAGTTGAGAAGTTGTACCCTCTGCAGAATCTTACCGGTCTCGAATTCTTGCATTTTAATTCAACTAAGATAGATAGTCTTCAATTATTAGCCGAACTCACGCATATAACAGATTTACGTTTTGCCAATACTTCTATAACTGATTTAGGTCCGTTAAGCCAGCTTAAGAGCCTGGAGGTGTTAAACTTTAATCTCACCAATGTTCATTCAATTGATGCTTTGGCTGGTTTAGAAAATCTGAGAATTCTGATGATGGATAATACAAGGGTGGATGACTTACTTCCATTGGCTAACTTAAAAAATCTTAAACGGGTTTATTGCGATAACTCTCGGGTAACTGCTATCAAAGTCAACCAATTTATGCAGTTAGTGCCTCAAAGTTTGATAATATTCGAATCAGAAGAAATGAACCAGTGGTGGGCCGATTTAAGCACTCCCTGGAAAACTGTTTTTAAAAAATATCGCGATTTAGATGAATCGCCAAGCAAAGAGCAATTGCACGAATTACTTAAGCTTAAGATTATTGATCTGAGTAATCGTTCAGGAATAAAGAATCTGATTCCTTTGCAAAAATTGATCTATCTGGAACATTTAAATTGCTCACAATCTTCTGTGGCTAATTTACGCCCATTGGCAGATTTAATTGACTTGAGGTATCTTGATTTTTCAGACACTAAAGTAAATTCAATTGAGCCGCTGCAAAATCTGCACAAGCTCGAACTGGTTTATTTTTCAAATACAGACGTGAGTGATTTATCGGCATTTAATAGTCTTGATTTTTTACAACAAATTCATTGTGTAAACACACAGGTAAAAGATTTAATGCCACTCGCGAAATTATCAGATCTTAAGTCTGTTTATTGCGATAATACCCCTGTTGAATTGACTGATTATTTAAAATTTCGAAATAGTAACAAGCATAGTTTAATTATTTTTCAAACTAATTTATTGTCAGATTGGTGGGAAGGTTTATCCATAGATTGGAAGCAGGTTTTCACCAAAAAACTTAATTTAACTGTGGCATCATTAAGCAAGGAAGATATACATCAGATTACGAATATTGAATCGTTGGACATTAATAATAATTTGCAGTTAAGAAGTCTTGAGCCCATTCGTATTCTTGCCAATTTAGAAAAATTTAAATTTTCCGGAACTCAAATAACAGATCTCAGTCCTTTAATAGATCTAGAACAAATTTCGACCATTGAATGTGCGAATAACCCAATCAGTAATTTAGAAGTATTAATGCGCTTAGCTAATCTAAGTTTTTTAAATATCTCTAATATTCCGATCAGAGACTTTGAGCAGATTCAACACATGACCAAACTCGAAACATTAATTTGTCCGGGAACACAAATTAAAAATCTAAAATATTTGGAATACCTGACAAATCTGAAAGTGCTCGAGTGTTACAATACCAATATTAAAAATCTTAATCCGCTTGCCGGCATAAGGCTGGAAATCTTAAAATGTTATAATACCGGATTAACTGTTAAACGTGTTGATAAATTTAAAGCAGAACATCCTAATTGCGAAGTTGTTTACTATTAAAAGCTAAACACTATGTCATAGTCATCAAACAATATTACGCTAAGAACTTTCGGATTATCCGATTACGATTCCCTAATCAAATTATGGATACTGGCAGATTTAGCAATTAAGTCTGAAGGATGTGATGCAAAGGCTGGCATTGAAGAAGAGTTGAAAAAGCTGAAAATATGCTCTTTGGTAAAGGCATCGGGATCATTGTATGCCTGATGAAGATTACAATCAATCTTCCCTCGAAGCTTTTAAAGAATTTGGTTAATCAGCTGATAGGTTGGAAGTAACATTTTATGGTACAGCTTTTGTAAATATGAGAAGATAAATATTAAAAAGTGACTGCATTTTTACTTATCGTTGTTTATATTATAATTTCTTTTCTTATTAGTATGAGAGTGAGGGTAAGACACGACAAATTGGGGCTCCTGTTACGTTTATAATTAGTATATTAGTAACACCAATTATTGGTTTATCTGTTATCATGGTATCTCCAAAAAATTTACTCATCAGTCATTATGTTCAACGGATAAAATGTAAAGATTGAGATGATCATGATAAAACAAATACTGAATATTGTGAAGAATGTAAACAAATTGATAATTGGCAATTAATAAAGCATAACACTATCAATAAAATTTGTTCAGTCCGGATAGCTTAGCAACAACTCTTTAAATAAATTATTTTTATAAGATCTTTAATTTTAATTCTTTAAATAATTACAAATTGTATCTTTGTTCAAACCCGTACACTAATTGTAACTAAGCGAACACATTTAACGTCAAACATTAAGTACGTTACAAATAATAAATTGATTATCATGCTATTAAAAATGTGGCATATTTTTAGTTATTTTTGTACTTCAAATAATAAATTATAAAGAAATGAGACAGAATCTAACATTCAAATGGGTAAATCAACATATTAAAACAATCTTTATTGGTTTGTTGATAGTAGTAATTTCAGGGACGGTTTACTCGCAAAAAGTATGGTCACTCAGAGATTGTATTGATTATGCCTTGGAAAACAATCTTCAAATTAAAAAAAGCGAGGTATCTTACAGTATTGAAGAAGCAAATTTACTTCAAAGTAAACTCAACTTACTTCCTAGTTTAAATGCTTCTTCGTCCTACTCAATAGGATTTGGGAGAAGTGATGTCGAAAACCAATTTACGAATGAAACAACCAAACAGGCATATTTTTCTGTGAACACTAGTGTTGATCTATTTAGAGGTTTTACAAAATATAATACCATAAAACAGAATCAATATAATTATATGGCTAGTAAATATGATTCTGATAAAATGAGGGATGATATTTCGTTAATGCTTGGGCAAAATTATTTAAATGTATTATTTAGCATGGAATTGGTTGAGAAAAGCAAGGCACAATTGGAAGTTACCGAACAACAAATCAGAAATATTCAAAAATTTGTTGATGCCGGAACTTTAGCTGTGGGAAGTTTATTGGAAATTCAGGCTCAAGGTGCTTCCGAAGAAGTAGCATTAATTAATGCTGAAAATCAACTAAATATGGCCTATCTTGATTTAATGCAACTGCTTGAATTAGCTGCAACCGAAGATTTTAAAGTCGAAATCCCCAATCTTATCATTACCAAAGAACCCGATATTTTATCTTCTGAGCAAATTTATCTTTTTTCTTTAAGTAACCTTTCACAAATTAAAAGTGCTGAAATGAGACTTAAAAGTGCTGAAAAGGGATTAGCTATTGCTAGAGGCTATAGGAGTCCTAGTTTATCTGCTAGTTATGGATGGAGTACTTATTACTTAAATCCGAAATATGATGAATGGTTTCAAGATGGCACACACGGAGCGCAAATTCCCTTTTCTGAACAGTTTAATGATAACAAAAACAGATCATTAAGATTCTCATTAAATATCCCAATCTTTAATGGTTTCCAAACTTCTTCTAATATTAGTCGCTCTAAATTGAGCACATTGACTACTGAATATGATTTACAATTAGTAAAAAATACAGTACGTAAAAGTATTGAACAGGCTTATTCTGATGCTATAGCAGCTTATAAAACGTACAATGCCAATATCAAATCAGTTACTTCATTTAAAGAAGCATTTAAATATATGGAGCAAAAATTTAATGTTGGATTAGAGAATTCGGTAAATTATAATCTGGCTAAAATGCAGTTATCGAGTGCTGAATCTGATTTAATAGCGGCAAAGTATGACTATATTTTTAAAACAAAGATTTTAGATTTTTACATGGGTAACCCAATTACGCTTGATGAAAATTAATAATTGAAAAATTCCGCTTAACTTTTTATTATTGAACCCTCCAATTTTTGGGGTTTATCTTTTTAAATAATTAGCTGAGGTCGTAATTAATTTTGTAATTTTAGTGCCCCGAAAACATTAACATCAATTTTAAAGTTCATTGTAAATGAAAAAGAAAAAGTCGAATACTAAGAAATATTTAATCTGGATTGGAATCCCTTTAGTAATACTATTAATCGGATTTGCTGTAAATAAGAAAAAGGGAGTTCAGGGTATTAAAGTTAGTACCGAACTTGTTACCAAAAGGACATTAATAGAAACTGTTTCTGCAAATGGCAAAATCCAACCTGAGGTTGATGTAGCAATTAGTCCTTATATTTCAGGTGAAGTTGTTGAATTATATGTTAGAGAAGGTGAGGAGGTTATTAAAGGTGACTTACTAGCCAAGATTGATAGAGAATTATACATCTCAGGTTTTGAACGTGCCGAAGCTTCATTGAATACCCAAAAGGCAAATCAAGCCAATACGAAAGCTCGATTGGCTCAAGTGGAGGCTCAATTTATAAATGCAAAACTTCAATTTGAAAGAAGCAAAACCCTATTTAATCAAAACGTAGTTTCAAAAGCAGATTACGATGCAGCTTTTGCCACCTATAAAGTAGCCGAAGCTGAAGTTGTTGCAGCAAAAGAAAGTTTAAAGGGTGCAGCATTTTCTGTTGGTAGCGCTGGTGCAACCTTAAAAGAAGCGCGTGAAAATCTGAACAGAACAAATATTTATGCCCCAAATGATGGTACTGTTTCTAAGTTAAATATTGAAAAGGGCGAGCGTGTTACAGGAGCTTCACAATTTTCTTCCGGAACGGAGATTATGAGAATAGCCAATCTTCAGGATATGGAAGTAAATGTTGAGGTAAATGAAAATGATATTGTACGGGTTAGTTTGTACGACACTTGTTTAATTGAAGTTGATGCTTATTTAAACAAAAAATTCAAAGGAGTAGTAACTGAAATTGCAACTTCAGCTAATGTTACAGGTGTAAGTGCCGATCAGGTTACTAATTTTGAAGTGAAGATTAGAATATTAAGAAATTCATATATCGATTATATCCCGGCTGAAAACTCAAGTTATTCACCTTTCCGTCCCGGCATGTCAGCAACCGTTGATATACAAACGGAAACAGCTTTGGGGATCTTAACTTTACCTATTCAGGCTGTTACTACCCGAACAGATTCAGCTGGAAATGTAAAGAGTGCTGTTGAAGGTGAAACTGAAACTGAAACCGATTACTCAGCTATTGATGATGAGGTGAAAGAATATGTATTTGTTTTTGAAGAAGAAGGAATTGCTAAAATGCAGTTGGTGAAAACAGGTATTCAGAATAGTACTTTCATCCAAGTTCTCGAAGGACTAAAAGAAGGAGATGAGGTTATCGTTGCTCCATATAGGGCTGTATCTAAAAAACTGAAGAACGGTGATGAAGTTAAGAAGGTTAAGGAAGAAGATTTATTCAGCTCAGACAGTAAGTAAACAAGCATAAATTAAGGGACGCTGAAGAGCGTCCTTTATATTTTTAGTTTCGATGTTCAAATTATTACTACTAGAAACAGCTACCGGAGTTTGTTCTGTTGCATTGGCAGATCAGGGAGAACTAATTTCTTTAAAAGAAAGTTCAACAGCCAATTCACACTCTTCATTATTAACAACTTTTATAGATGAAATATTAAAGGAAAACGACCTTCAATATTCTGATTTGGATGCCATAGTTGTGAGTAAGGGTCCAGGCTCGTATACCGGTTTACGCATAGGTGTATCTTCTGCGAAAGGACTGTGTTTTTCTTTGGGTAAACCTTTAATTGCAATTAATACACTACAAAGTATGGCGTATGGAATACATAAAATGATTCAGGATGAGAATTTTTTAATTTGCCCGATGATTGATGCCCGAAGGATGGAAGTTTATGATTCGTTGTTCGACTCTCACTTAAATAAAATCAAAGCTACAGCTGCAGAAATAATTGATGAAAATTCCTTTTCTGACTACTTTAAAAAATCAAACATCTATTTTGGTGGAGATGGTGCCGATAAATGCAGGGAGGTATTGAGCCATCAAAAAAATGCAAAATTCGTAAGTGATTTTAAAGTTTCGGCGAAATACATGATCGAAATTGCTTCTCAAAAATTCAAGGAAAAACAATTTGAAGATGTGGCCTATTTTGAGCCTTATTACTTAAAAGATTTTATAGCAGGAAAACCCAACGTTAAGGGCTTGAAATAAATATAGCATGACATCATAAAATCTTAATGGCAGCCATCATCGCAACAGCAACTTAATGACTCACTTCTTGATTTCTGGAAAGCTTCTCGCCCTTCTTTAAAAGCAAACCATGCTACGCCTAATGAACCTGCGATATCGACATATCCGATACCGGTAAATTCATACAACAAACTTGAGGCTAATAAAATAAATGAAAGATAGAAGCAGGTTTTTGTGCAATTTGCATCTGCAATTATCGCATCAGAGTTTAACGCTTTTCCAGCTTTTAACTTATACCTCATAAGAAGATACATCGTAAGAATTGAAATGGATGAAATGATAATTCCAACAAAAGTGGTATCAGGTTTTGCATCATTAATAATGTTGATAACACTGCCGACTAACAAACCTAACATAAGTAAATAAAATGCGAAACCGGTAATTTTCAATGCTTGCCTTTCGAATTGATTCCTTTCTTTTATAGCCGATTTTTTCATTCGAAGCACCAAATGTAAAATTCCAATTCCTGATATTACTTCAACGAAACTATCAACTCCAAAACCAAGTAAGACCAGGGTTTCATCTTCCATCCCGTAATAAACAGAAATCAAGCCTTCCAATACATTATAAACAATGGTAATGATGGCAAGTATGAGGGCTGTTTTGAGTAATTTGGCTTGCTTGGCCATCGTCTTTTGTTAGTCAGAAAGTAAACTTACAGGGATTAGATATCCCTGCAAGTTAAAAATTATACTTATTTAATTTTTATGACCTTCATGTCCTTCTTCAGCTTCTTTTTCAGCCTTTTTTTCAGCTTCAGGGCGGTCATATTGACAACAACCTGGAAGTTCTTTGTAAACTTTATCATCGGCTTTATATGTATCGGTATCATGTCCGACTTTGGCAATAGCCCTATGAATGTTATGAAGTTCAACTTTTTCAGCATCAAATGTTACACTGATCATTTTGGTTTCTTTGTCCCAATCAGTCAGGCTAACTCCATCAATAGATTTAACTGCTTTTTCAATACGTGACTCGCACATACTGCAGTTACCATATACCTTAAACTCTTTGGTTGCGGCATCATCTTGAGCTTTAAGTAGAGAAGTTCCTCCAATTGCAAATACTGCAATTAGCATTAGTTTTGTTAGTGTTTTCATTGTTTTAAGTTTTAGTTATAGATTATAATTATTAAAATTACACTCCGTTTCTATCTGTAAATTATTGATAGAAATGGAGTGTGTTGAATTATCAGTCATTATCTTTTGTTCCTTCAAATCGCATGAGCATGTTGTTATTTCCCATATCTTCAAAACTATATCCAAAGGTATGATTATTTAAATCAAAACCTCCAAAATGGGGCTCTCTATTTTTATGATCTACACTTAAATGATGCATCCATCCGGTGGAGTCACTGCTTGTACTACCATTTCCTCCCATCATCGAACCAAAGCCATTCATCATGCTACCTATAACATTACGCATATGTCCGTATTCATTATAAAAATCATCACCGGTTAGACAGACGTATAGGCTATCATGCTGACTGAAAAGATCAAGCATAAAAGTAGTATCAATATTTCCGCCATAACAATGAACCCGGATGGATGAATCAGAGTTCATTTGTATTTCTGCGTGTGCTTCAATAGTTGATTTTAAGCTTTCACTCAAAAAAGCTCCGGTATAATTTCCTGCAATTTGGTCAAAATAGCTTAAGTCATTATTCATTTGTGTTTCTTTATTACATGAAACAACTAAAAGGGCAATAAGCATCATGCCCGATCCAATCATTGTTTTTTTAATTTTCATTTTCTCAGTTTATTTATTAGTAGATATTATAGTTTCTTTAGTTTCGCCACATTTAAGCATCATATCACCAAAATAAGGATTCCTGATCTCTTCAACATCACTTAACCAATAAGCTCCTCTGTTGTCAAAGGTCATTGGGCAAAATTGGCGATAGAGTGTATTTTTGTTTTTCATCACAAACCCAAAACTTTTTATAGCGATGGTTAAATGATTTGATACAATTTCAAAATGACTCCGTTTTATTTCGATTCCTTTCATTGAAATTATACCCTTAATATTGTCTTTTATTTGTTTCAGCTCGGTCATCCAAAAATTGTGTGCTTCTTGGTTTAAAAGTGACATATCAACTTTATTCAATGAATTGAGTGTGGTTTGGGCGGCAGATTCAGAGAGTTCTTCGTCTGTGGCTACAAAGGCATCTTTCAAATCAATATAGGCCACAACCAACTCACCTAATTGTTTCTTAAATGCTACGGGGGCTTTCATTTTTTTAACACCCATTTCCATTTTATTAATTGTAGAAACGTTAGTTTTACCCTCATTACCCATATTCATTTTTGACATATCGTGCGGTGTAGAACCTGCTCCTCCTTCGGGATTCATCATACTTGGCAACCCTTGTAACTGTGAAGCAGCATCAATCTTAAATACACCGTTTACCGCTATCTCTTCACCTGCTTGTAATCCTTCTGCTACAATATAAAATGCTCCGGCTTCAGGGCCTAAAACTATTTCGCGATATTTAAATGAAGGAGTGTCGCGATTAGCAACTTTAACATAAACTATCGCACGTTTACCAGTCCATAAAATAGATGATTTAGGAATAAGAATTTGATTGCTGCTCATTGCAATTTTTGATTTGAGTAAACCGGAAGTAAACATTTGGGGTTTGAGCAATGATCTGGCATTTGAGACTTCAACCCTTACTTGTGTAATTCTTGTTTTAGCGTTGATAAAAGGATCGATGTAAGTTACCTTTGCAGAGAAGTTTTCTCCGGGCAACGACTGAACGGTAAAATCAATTCTGTCACCCATTTTTATCCAGGATAAATCGCTTTCGTAAGCATCAAACATTACCCATAGTTTTGATAGGTCAATCACCTGAAACAAGGGTTTTCCCTCTTTGATATAATCTCCAATGGCGACATGGCGCATGCTTACCGTACCTGTTATCGGTGATAATACATCGAAATATAATTGCGGATCACCTTTTAGTTCAATATCATTAATTTGCTTTTCGGTTAAATCCCAGAGTTTCAATTTCCCTCGTGCCGCCTTATAAAGTGATGGACGGATTTCTTTATAAGAAATCGCTTCAAGTAATTCACGTTGCGCTGTAACTAATTTCGGTGAATATACCGTAGCCAGTTTCTCTCCCTTTTTAACATTCTGACCTGTAAAATTGATAAATAATTTCTCAATACGACCACCAAAACGAGCTGTTAATTCTGCAATATTTCGTTCGTCGGCATGAATTTTTCCTTGCAAATAAACTGATTTTTCAGGAGTCCCTTCAACGATCTTCAGAGTTTGTATTTCGGCTAGTTTAGCAGCCGATTCGCTTATCACAATTTCGTTCGGATCAACATCATTTGCACCTGAACTCATTGTAGTTAACAGAATTAAATCCATAGCGCAAATTGGACATTTACCTGCTTTATCCATCTTAATTTGAGGGTGCATGGAGCAAGTCCAAGTTTGATCTTCTGATTCATGATCATGACCTTCATGTCCGGTAAACTCAGGTTCCTTACCTTCAGCAGAGCTTGGTTTCCCCTGATGAAAAAACAGCCAACCTAGAAATATCCCGGAAATAAAGATCACTAATACCAGTTTATAGTTCGATTTTATTGTTTCAATTAAATTTTTCATTTCAATTATTTTTTAAATTTCTTTTCTACTAAAACTAGACTAGCAAATCAGCATAATCCTTATCATTTACCCATTAAATAAATGATGAATGCGATAGCTGCTTGTTTATCAGATTTTGCTTTTTCCAGTTTCAGGCTATAATTAATGAGTTTTCGATCCATTCGTAAAATTTCCTCAAAATCTTTATTTCCTGTTGAATAGTCGGTTTCAAGCAGGGTTAATGAATTTTGAGCAAGTGCAAACTGTTTATGGTAAAGTGAGATTCTTCGATCCCCATCCAGGTAGTCTTTCCAGCCATTCTCAAATATTGTTTCAAGTATATTTACTTTGTTCATTTTTTCGTTGGTTTTGGCCAACTCGAGATAAACTACTTCTTGTACCATCGCTTTATATTTATTGCGGTATATGGGGATGGTAAGGCCAATGGTCGGAAATACAAAAGAATCTGTTCCGGCAAGGTCATTTGGCCCCTTGCCAATAACGACGTATTCAATTCCTATTTTAAAATCTGGATTTCCCTTCAGCCTTGCAACTTCTTTTTTATATTGAAGTGCCTGTTGTTGAAATTCGATTTCAAGTAATTGATGATTAAATTGATTAATGGAATCAAGTGCCTCCTGTTTGGTAAATTGAATATCATCAATCCACAAATTATCGGGCGTTTTTATCAAACTATTCTTATTTACATTCAGTAAATTATTAAAAGTAATTTCCAATACGTTTTGCTTATCTTTTAATAATGCCAACTGGTTCTCCAGGTCATTAATCTCCATTTCAATCCGGTATTCATCTACCGGAGAAACCAAACCAGCTTCAACTTTAATAATAGCCAGTCTTTTGAAAATAGTAAGAATTTCGATGTTTTTAAGTGTTATTTCGATTGCCTTTTTATTAAAATAAAGGTTAAAATAAGTTGTTTTAACACTGTTGAATAATGTTGATTTTGTTTCCTCAAAAAGCTCATATTTAGCCTTTATAGCCTGAATAGCTACATTTTCTTTAGCTTTAAACGTTCCAAACCATGGGAACATTTGTGAGGCGGCAAACTTCAATTTCTGAGGACCCATTCGCGTTTCAATTGGTTGGATAAAATAACCAAACGCCAGCTGAGGATCGGGTAATGATTTTACTTGAGGTAGCACCTCAAGTGAAGCCATATACTCATTAAATTTTACTTTAAGTTCAGGATTATTCTGGCCCGCAACTTCCAAGTATTGATTTAAATCTTTTTGTGCCAAAGCTAATGAAGAGATCAGCAAAAAGAACAAACCTATCATTGTTTTATATTTCTTCATATGATTAAATATTTTGCTTTTTTAATTTTTCTTCTTGCCACATGCTATATAAAACAGGAACAACAAACATGGTTAAAACCTCTATGGTCATTCCTCCAAATAATGGAATAGCCATTGGAATCATAATGTCTGATCCTTTACCGGTCGACGTAAGAATTGGCAGCAATGCAATAACAGTTGTTGCGGTTGTTATAACTGCCGGGCGAACCCTTTTTGAACCCGCTTCAAGCACTAAGCCACGAATATCTTTCACCGTTTTTGCCGGCTTCTTTTCCTGTAGCTGTTTTATATAGGTGCTAATTAAAACCCCATCATCAGTTGCAACACCGAAGAGGGCAATAAAACCAACCCAAACTGCCACACTCAAATTTATTGTATGTACCTGAAACAGATCACGGAGATTAATTCCAGCCATTGTGCCATCCAAAAACCATGGTTGTGCATAAAACCAAAGCATTATAAATCCACCCGAAATCGCAACAATTATACCCGAAAATATGAGTAATGTTGATGGAACTGATCTAAACTGAAAGTACAAGATTAGGAAAATAATGAGCAATGCAACCGGAATTACAATTAGTAATCTTTTTGTAGCCCTGATTTGATTCTCATAATTTCCAGTAAACACATAACTAACACCGGCGGGTAATGAGAATTCTCCACTTTCTAATTTCAGATTAAGATAATCTTGTGCCTTTTCAACCACATCAACTTCGGCATAACCTTCTATTTTGTCAAAAATAACATAGCCAACCAAAAAGGTGTTTTCGCTTTTTATCAATTGAGGGCCTCTGGTATAGTGCGTTGTTACCAATTCGCCTAAAGGAATTTGAGCCCCTGTTGGGGTTGGGATTAGAATTTTTTTCAAATCTTCAGGACTATCACGGTATTCACGGGCATAGCGCAACCGTACTGGGAATCGTTCCCTTCCTTCGACGGTTGTTGTAAGTTGCATGCCTCCGATGGAACTGCCAATCACTGATTGTAGATTCTTAACCGATAGACCGTATCGCGCAATTGCATCTCTGTTGATCTCCATTTCAAGGTATGGTTTTCCAACTACACGATCTGCAAATACAGACATCCCCTGAATCCCTTCAACTTCTTTCAGGAATTTTTCTAACTCATACCCAACTTTTTCAATACTTTCCAAATCAGAACCAAATACTTTGATTCCCATTGGTGCACGCATGCCGGTTTGAAGCATTACCAAACGTGTTTGAATAGGCTGCAATTTTGGTGCAGAAGTTAAACCGGGAATACTTGCCTGGCTGATAATTTCATCCCAAATATCGTTGGGTGAATTGATTTCTTCTCGCCACTGGCGGAAATATTCCCCATTTCTATCACCAATAAGGTTTTCTTTATTAATAGACCTGAATCCATCGTCTTTCGGATTGTAAGTATTCCCGTCTTTTAAAACATATGCACCCTTTTTATCAACCTTAAATCGCATCCGATGCCCTGATTCATTTAACAGATATTCTGATTTATAGTTGATGAGGTTTTCGAACATTGAAGTTGGTGCCGGGTCGAGGGCTGAATTTACACGTCCCCATTTACCAACAACATTTTCAACCTCCGGAATTGCATTGATTTTTTTATCAAGAATGGCAATAACCTCAAGGTTTTCTTCAATCCCTGAGTGAGGCATGGTTGTGGGCATCAATAGGAATGATCCTTCATCTAATGAGGGCATAAATTCTTTTCCGATACCGGGAATAGCTTTTTCCATATTTTGATATGTTCCTGTTTTTTTAACAAAATCAGGCATAAAACCAAATACTTTGTCAAACCCTTGCCAGGTAGTCATTCCAAACAAAATGATAAGGATTGGGATAGATAAAAATTTCCATTTATTATTTAAGCACCAATTTAAAATTCGGGGGTAAAATAAAACGACCAATGACATGGCTCCTAAAACAGTACCTACAATGGCAATAACAAACAAAAAGTTAGCAAATAATGAATTTTGAGCCCCCAATGGCATCCATGCCTTGGCAAGGAAAGATATTACTACCACCGCAGTGATAACGATATTTATAATGTTTTCCCAATTAATTTTTTTATCCGTCCATTTTTCTTTAAACAAACCATTTGCGCCATAGGCTGATAAGGCGATTGCTATATAAAACCCTGTTGAAATCGAAATACCAATTCCGGCTACAATTATGACAATATTCCATATTTTTTTGTATCTTTTTTTATCGAACCGTATGGAGAAAACAAGGTGAGCTAAAGTAGGAATTATGATAAGTCCGATGAGCAGGGCAGCCAGCATGGTGAATGTTTTGGTAAAGGCCAAGGGTTTAAATAGCTTACCTTCTGCCGCTTCCATTGCAAATACAGGAAGGAAGCTAACAATGGTTGTCGCCAGGGCAGTTATTACCGCTCCTGCTACTTCTGTTGTGGCTTCGTAAACCACATTTAACAAATGTTTTCCACGAGCCCCGATATTTTGGGGCAACTCTATGTGCCGGATTATGTTTTCCGTGAAAACAACCCCCACATCTACCATAACGCCAATAGCAATAGCGATTCCTGAAAGGGCTACGATGTTTGCATCAACGCCAAATCGCTTCATCGTAATAAAAGTAATGAGTACCCCGATGGGCAATAAACTTGATATCAGGAAAGATGCCCGAAGGTTTAAAACCAATATAATAACAACCAAAATGCTAATCAGTAATTCGAGGCTGATAGCTTCTTCTAATGTGCCCAGTGTTTCTTTGATTAATCCTGAGCGATCATAAAATGGGATAATTGTTACTTTCGAGATGGTACCATCATCCAGGATTTTTGAAGGTAAACCGGGTTCGATTTCTGCTATTTTCGCTTTTACATCATCAATGGCCTCCAATGGATTGGAACCGTAACGTGCTACCACCACTCCTCCAACGGCTTCCGATCCACCTTTATCCAAGCCCCCTCTTCGGGTAGCCGGACCAAAATTAATTTTAGCTACATCTTTTAATCGAATCGGAACATTATTTCTTACGGTTACAACGCTTTGTTCTAAATCATCCAGTGTTTTTATATATCCCAAAGCCCTGATTAAGTATTCTACCCGATTAAATTCAAGGGTACGTGCACCAATATCGAGATTACTGTTTTTAACAGCGACCATGATTTGCTCAATATTCACCCCGTGAGCCTTCATGGCATTGGGGTTGATATCTATTTGATATTCTTTTACAAATCCACCAATGGAGGCGACTTCAGCTACACCTTTGGCAGAAGTTAAAGAATAGCGGACATAAAAATCCTGAATCGTTCTTAATTCATGAGGATCCCAGCCTCCAGCAGGATTTCCTTCTTTATCCCGACCTTCAAGTGTATACCAATAAATTTGACCTAAGGCTGTGGCATCAGGCCCTAAAGCGGGAGTAACATCAGGGGGGAGTGTTCCTGCCGGTAATGAATTTAATTTTTCGAGAATCCGCGTTCGACTCCAGTAGAATTCGACATCATCTTCAAAAATGAGATAGATACTGGAAACACCAAAAATTGAATTTGATCGAATGGTTTTAACACCCGGAATTCCCAATAAGGAAGTTGTTAGTGGATAGGAAATCTGATCTTCAATGTCCTGAGGCGACCTACCCGGCCATTCGGTATAAACGATTTGTTGATTTTCTCCGATGTCGGGAATGGCATCCACCGGAACAGGAGCTGAAGGCAGTATACCGGTTTTCCATCCAAATGGTGAATTAATGATGCCCCAACTAATAAAAACTATTAGCAGAAGGAAGGTAACCAATTTGTTTTCAAGAAAAAAACGAATGATTTTATTAAGCATAAGAAAGAAAGTTTAGTTTACATGATTAATTTACATGAAGATAAGACAGGTGCTATAGGTTAAACGCCTGATAACATAGTCATTAATCAAACTAAACGCTATAAGCGGAAAGATTGTATGTCGGCTAAAGAAACCGATAAATCAGGTGGCAGTATAAAATTTCTATCTAAGTATATTGAAGAAATCTGGACGTTTGCTTTAACTTCAAGTGATTCCTGAACTAAAAGATCAAAATCAAAAACAAACTGAAAATCAACATTTAACACTTGAGAACCGGCGAAGTCATCTGATAACTGAAAAAACTCACTTTCATTTTTACAACAACCTCCATTATTCATATCACAACAGGACTCTGGTACTACATTAACTACAACCTCAACCAGATTATCACCACAATAATGTTTGGTGATTGTAAATCCGGTTGTTGTAAATAACAACAAACCTGCAACTAGGATATGAATTAAGCGTTTCATCAATTTCCTTAAACTACATTAAGGACACAAAGTTACGTTTTAATCGTATCAGAGGCTATAATTTAACACTATGTTAACACCTTTAATCAACTTGACCGCTTAAATGTTTTAGTAATTCGTATTTATTTAAACGGGTTAACTGAAGTTGATAATCCTTCTCGATGTTTAGTAAATTATCTTTTATTTCATACATTAATTTTAGTTCGATGAAATATTCTGTACTCGAAATTTCACCTTCTTCCAAAGCCTTTTCAATATTTTGCAGAAAGTTTAACTGATCCCATAAATCCTGGAATTTTTCCAATCTTATTTTGCTTGAAGTAAATTCATCAAACAGAGATTTGGTTAGGAAAAAATGTTCATTTTCATGATCCACGATATTACTTTTCATGTGATCCATATTTATAATACTTTCTTTCACTTTGTTTTTATTTTCCCAAAGAGGGATGGACATTCCCAGATGAATTCCGACTAATTTGTCCGACATTACCCGCTCTGATTTATAACCAATTTGGAAATCAGGAAGTGCACCTGTTCGCGTTAACTTAACGTCTAATTCAGCGATGCCAATCTCTAATTCAATTAGTTTATTTAACGGGTCAATTTTTTCAATATGTTCAAATAATACATCAAAAGATGACGGTATGCTCTGGACTAAATATTCAGTTTCAGTTGTTGTTATCACATTTCCCCCATTTAATTCTGTCAAATGATCTGTTTTTTGACTTAGTTGACTCTCCAATTGCAGTACTTCATTTTGGATTGATAGTTCACTGATTTTTGCTTTATCCAGTTCAAATTGTGTTGTGTAACCGTTGTCTAGTTTTGACTGTAAATTGCTCACTAATTGTTGTGCATAATTGAGTCGCTCATTCAGTTCAAGTTTCTTTTTATTTAAATGAATGATTTCTACATAAACTAGTTTTGTTTCTAACAAAACTTCTAATTGAAATAAGGATCTGCGATATACAGTTTTTTCAATTTCCAGATTTGAGATCGTGTTTTTATATGCGTAACTGGCTGGAAATTTAAATCCTTGAGATATTTCAAACTCCTGGGCGAATCTGGTTGTACTATTCTTGTCCCATAAATATTCATATGAAACTGAAGGATTGTCCAAACTTAGTCCCGTTTTAACCTGAATATTCAATTTGTTTAAATAATAATTATTAGCCAGTATACTTTTGTTGTTTTTCAATATGGAAGCAAAAATATTTTCCAGGTTTTGAGCGGTTAATCCTGATCCACTCAGTAAACCAATGATGATTATATATATTATTTTTTTCATGTGTTTTATTTCTTTAGCGTTCGGTGAAACACGAGTGGAATGATAAATAAATTAAGCAAGGTTGAAGTTAATAAGCCTCCCAATATTACGATTGCCATCGGGCTTTGAATTTCATTTCCCGGTTGATCGCCATTAAAAGCCAGTGGTGCCAGTGCCAAAGAAGCTGTTAATGCGGTCATTAAAATTGGATTTAAGCGATCTGATGATCCTTGAATAATGATGGATGTTTTGTCGAGCTGAGAGTCGGAAAGTGCAATATATCGCGACACAAGTAAGATTCCATTTCGGGTGGCAATACCGAATAGTGTGATAAATCCAATGATGGAGGGAATGCTAATTACGCCTGAAAACAACCAAATGGCAAATACACCGCCAATAATTGCTAATGGCAAGTTAAGTAAAACGATTCCTGCAATTCTTGTACTTTTAAATTCCTGATAAAGAATAAGGAAAATAATAAAGATCGCTCCAATGGTTGTCAATAAGAGTATTCTCGAAGCATTCGCTGCACTTTCAAACTGACCGCCATACTCGATGTGATATCCTTTGGGAAGCACGATTGATTCTTCCACTTTTGTTCTGATATCTGCCGCAACACTACCCAAGTCACGCCCGGCAACATTTGTAGAAATTACAATCTTTCGTTCAATGTTTTCTCGGTTAATACTGTTAGGTCCGGATCCGGAAACCACATCTGCTACCTGAATTAAAGGAACTTTGTATCCGCCTGCAACGTCTATCTTAGCTGATTTGATGGCTTCCATCTTATCTCTGTACTTTTTATCAAAACGGAGGACTAAATCAAATTTTTGCTCATCTTCAAAAACATCAGAAACTTTCTCACCGCCAATGGCAAAGTTTACAAAGTCGTTAAATTCTTTCAGTGTAATTCCATACCTGGCAAGCATTTCACGACGTGGTTTAATTTTCAATTGCGGTGTTTCAATTTGTTGTTCAACAAATAAATCTACTACACCATCAATTCCTTCAATTTCCGCTTTTATCTTTTGGGCGATCATGTACATATCTTGCAAATCATTGCCAAAAAGCTTAATTGCAATATTTGATCGGGTACCCGATAACATATGGTCAATGCGATGGGTAATGGGCTGACCAACTTCAATAATTATTCCGGGAATAGACGATAACTCATGCCTGACTTCCTCCAGAAATTCATCTTTTGTGCGATCGGTTAAGGTGTACGGAACTTCAATTTCTGAAACATTTACACCAAAAGAATGTTCGGCTTGTTCCGCCCTGCCGGTTTTTCTGGAAGTGATTTTAATTTCGGGAATGGTAAGCAATATTTTTTCAGCATCTTTCCCAATTTTATCTGACTCATCAAGTGATACTGCCGGATGAGTTGCTATATTAATCGTTAATGATCCTTCATTGAATGGAGGTAAGAATGTTCTTCCAAATGAGAATAAAAGAACCACAGAAATAATCAATAAGACGGAGGTAACGATAACGACAACTGTATTTAATTTTAGTGTCTTTTTTAATGCTTTCTCATACACGCTTTTTAAATTTCGAACCACCCAGTTATCCTTGTTAAAACGAAGCAATGATCGGTTATCAACTAACAAATAGCTACATAAAACAGGGGTAAGTGTTAATGCCACAATCAGGGAAGCAAATAGAGATACGATGAATGTAATACCCAAAGGTTGCAACATCCTTCCCTCCATTCCTCCTAAAAAGAATAAGGGAATAAAAGCAACTATGATGATTAAGGTGGCATTTAAAATAGAGGCTCTGATTTCAAGCGAAGCCAGGTATATAACCTTGAGTTTTTTCTGTTGTTCTGCGATAGGCCTCAGGGCATTTTCTTTAAGGCGTTTATATACATTCTCGACATCAATAATGGCGTCATCAACGATGGCTCCAATAGCAATAGCCATACCTCCCAGGCTCATGGTGTTAATGGTCAATCCTAAAAATTTTAAGGTTAAGGCGGCTATTATTAATGATAAAGGAATAGCAATAATGGTGATAAAAGTTGATCGCACATTCATTAAAAAGACAAACAAAATAACTACAACGAGAAATGCTCCTTCAAATAATGCCACCTGCACATTATTAACAGCATTATTAATAAAATGGGCTTGCTCAAATATATTTTCATGAACCTGAACTGAAGAAGGTAATTCTGCCCTAAGTTCACTAAGGGTGAGGTGTATATTTTTGGTAAGACCAAGGGTGTTAATATTGGGTTGTTTACTCAGGGTAACAATCACAGCACGCTCACCATTATAAGATCCTTGGCCAATATTTGGGGCTGTCCCGATAGTAACTTTGGCCACATCTTTTATTCTGATCGACGAACCGTTTATAGTTTTAATAACGGTATTGGAAATCATTTCAGGATCATTTGTCCTGACAATTCCTCTTACTAAATATCGATTCGAGTATTCATCAATAAAGCTACCTGAAGAGTTTTGATTAATGTCTTCACAGGAGGCAATTAATTCTGATAATGTAACGCCGAGGTATTCCATTTTATGAGGATTCGCCAAGATCTGATATTGTTTAATCTCACCCCCGATAATGGTTACTTGGGATATTCCCGGAACGGATAATAGTCGAGGTCGAAATTCCCAATCAGCCATTGTCCGCAACTCCATCTGACTCAAAGAATCAGAGGTTATGCCAAAAGTCATTACTTCTCCCAATAAAGAAGTTTGAGGTGCCAGTATTGGTTTTTCAATATTTTCAGGAAGGATTTCTATAATGGTGGCCAAACGTTCGTTAATGGTTTGTCGGGCTTGGTAAATATCTGTTCCCCAATCAAATTCTGCCCAAACAACAGAAAATCCCATTGATGAGGATGACCTGACTCTACGTAAATTATTTGAACCATTAATGGCCGTTTCAATTGGAAAGGTTACCATTCGTTCAAGTTCTTCCGGTGCCATGTCATGAGCCTCAGTCATAATTACAACCGTTGGTGCATTTAAATCAGGGAAGATATCTATTTCAAGGGTCTTCCAAACATAACCACCGGAGATTAGGACAATCATTACTGATGCTAAAATGATTAACCTGTTTTTTAGTGAAAAATCTATAATTTTATTTATCATCATTAAATTTCTTAAATTCAGTGTGTAATCATTCTAATGAACATGTCCGTGTGATGGTAACTCTCCAGATAAAGAAGTCAGCTTAATTCGATAAGCACCTTTGATGACAATTCGATCCCCTGCTTCTAAACCACTTAGTACAATGGCAAATTCTCCGTCGTTGCCACCAATGTGTACATCCTTACTGATATAGGTTTCACCATTTTCCTGACTAAAAACATGAAAATGACCCTCACTTTCAATTAAGGCTGATAAAGGAACGCATACTTTATTCTCTATCGCATTGGTTTTAAGAAAGACTTCAGTAAATAAATTGGCTGTTAAATCACCGGGATTATCAATCTCAAAATATATTGAGATGTAGGCATTATCAGCCGAAGGTAAGCTTGAGTAAGAAAGAATTCTTCCATTCAATGCCTGAGTTGAATATAATTTTTCGATCCCACCGATTTTAAAATTTGCAGCAATAATGTTTCTTGCTTCGTGTATATTTTGTTGAGGTAAATCGACTTTTAAAATTAATTTTTCTATTTGAATGACCTGAGCAATTTTTTGACCTTCAGTCACGAATTCACCCCTTGTGACTTCTATGGATGAAAGTATGCCTGATTTTGAAGCTTTAATAATTCTTTTCCCATTGGAGAAGTTTTTGCTGATCACTTCAAATTCCAATTGTGCTGTTTCATATTTCAGTTTAACTTCTTGAAAATCTTTATCTGAAATAATGTTCTTTTTAACCAACTCTTCTGCACGCTTAAAATCAATAGTAGCTTTATGGTAAACTGCTTTTGCAGCGGCATATTTGGTTTTTAAATTATTGGACGTTAAATCTCCCGATTCTACGATAAAAAGTATTTCCCCTTTCTTTACCTTTTGTCCCGGTATTAAATTTCCATTAAAATCAATCAAGCCTTCAGTTGGGGCAATTAATGAAGATTTAGCAGTGGGCAAAGCTTCCAGCTTACCAGAGGTTGTGATGATAGCATTAAAAGGATTTATAGTAAGCTCCATCGTTTGGAAATCTGTACCCCAAGATTGTTCTTTCGTGAATATAATATCTTCTGCGTCATGCTCATGACTGACTTGAGACTCAAAATAAGCCTTAGCTTCATCATCATTTTTAAAGATTTGTTGAGAATTAATATTGAACTCTTCACCCCTAAAGCTAATCATTAGATTAACATCCTCAGCAGTATCCGGCGCAAAAGTAAAACGGTAAATACCTGGGGAACTGGGCGCTTCCATCGTCTTGTTAAATCGGGTATTTGCCCCTGTAATGGCAAGGCTCAGCTCACCGTTAAGCATGGGTTTGTAATTAGCCAACTTAGTTACATGCACCAAGATATCACTCGAATGATGCAAGGTAAATGCAGCAAATTCTATGAATAATTCTAAGTCAGGAGTGAAAATAGTGAAGGTTATAGATTCTTGTTTGTGCGTATTCACGGGTGCTGCATCTTTAATTGATTGTTGACAACCACCTATAAAAAAGGATACGAATACAATAATTAGTATATTTTTCGATTTGTTCATAATTAAATAATTAGAAAAAGTATCTGTTGGTATAATTGACTTGAAATAAACTTGAGCGTATATTGGGTTAGCAAACGGGGGGGGCTCGGAGCCCTACAGAGGAATATTGATTTTCGATTAATATCGGTGATTCGATAATCATTGCCAATGTAATTAATCCTTCTGAATAGATAGTAAAATCAGCATTTTGCTGAAGTTCCAGTTTTATAACCTGACCATTATCGGAGGTTGTAATATAATCATGATGAAGTTCGGTATTGATTTGATTGCAAAGCAAACAACAATAATGATCTTCAAGGCCTAAAGAATTGTGATCAAACTCTTCGGAACAATTGTGATTATCCCCACAGAAGTGAACGGAATAAGATGAAATCAGCTCATTATTATGATGATGGTGAGGAGTAAATCCATGCATCAAAAAGAACCCAAATACAACCAATTGTAAGTAGCTAAATATTTTGTAAATGAAATTTTTAGTGGCCATGAGAACAATTCTGATGCGAAGATATTAATTTTTTAAGATTATCATTTTAGGTCAGTTATAAATTTTTTATTATAAATGACCAGTTTAGTGTGGGGAATTGCCAATTTCACAGCAATTTTTATCTATAAAAATGTTAAATTTGAAGGATACAAATAAATAATATTAATCTATGGATTATCAAAATCTAATAATTGAGAAAAAAGAAGGTATCGCCTTAGTTACTATTAACAGACCTAAAGCATTAAATGCATTAAATACACGTTTCTTTAATGAGATGGATCATTTTGTAGGTTTGGTTAAGGATGATAAGGAAATACAAATTGTTATTATTACGGGAACAGGAAAAGCCTTTGTAGCAGGTGCAGATATTTCCGAAATGGTTGATCAAAGCCCTGAGGAAGGAACCGCATTTTCAAAATTAGGACAAAAAACGTTTAGCAGTTTGGAAAAACTTAAGATTCCGGTAATTGCAGCGGTGAATGGTTTCGCGTTGGGTGGTGGACTCGAATTAGCCCTGGGTTGCGATTTCAGGATTGCGAGTACAAAAGCCAAATTCGGGCAACCGGAAGTCAACCTGGGAATGATACCCGGTTATGCAGGAACTCAGCGATTACCACGTTTACTTGGAATGGCCGATGCGTTATATCTACTCATGACAGCGGATATAATTAATGCAGAAGAAGCACTGCGAATAGGACTCGTACAAAAAGTTGTTGAGCCCGAAGAGTTAATGGAAGAGGTTTTTAAAATTGCCAAGAATATTCAATCTAAAGGCCCGGAAGCGATCAAGAAAGTAAAATATGTAACTCGTCAGGGGATGAAATCATCTTTTGAAAAAGGATGTGAATTGGAAGCTGAATATTTTGGCACTCAATTTAAGGCAGAAGGAGAAGAAGGAATGAAGGCGTTTTTGGAGAAACGAAAACCCAATTGGTAGAAATAGGACAATAAACATCTGATGTAGCTAAATATAAAATATACACAAATTATGAATTACGAAGAAAGATTAAGAAATGTAACCGTAATGGGAGCGGCCGGTAAAATGGGTAGCGGAATTTTATTACTCACCGCCATTGAAATGGCAGATTTGAGCTTGCAGCCAGAGAATAAAGGCAAGCCGTTTTGCTTGAATGCAATGGATCTATCTCAAGAAGGTTTAGCAGGATTACTGAAATATTTAAAAGTTCAGGTAACCAAAATAGCGGAGAAAAAGATTGTTTTGTTGCGAAAAATGTATGAAGACAGGACTGATTTGATAGAAAATAAAGACATGATCGATCAGTATGTTTTTGATGTAATTAGCGTTGTTCGGCCTACCATAAAAATTGAATCTGCCTATGAATCAAATCTGATATTTGAAGCGGTTAGTGAAAATAAGGATTTGAAAATAAAGTTGCTTTCTCAAATTGACCAGAATAATTCAAACTCCCCTTGGTTTTTTACAAATACTTCTTCAGTTCCAATAAATCTTATTAATGATGGAGCAAAATTAAATGGTCGCATATTAGGATTCCATTTTTATAACCCTCCGGCTGTACAAAAATTGGTTGAAGTGATTTTGCCAAACAAGCCTGCCAATGGGATGGAAGAATTTGCCAAAACCTATGCGAAAAACTTGAAAAAAATTGTTGTTCCATCAAATGATTACGCCGGATTTATTGGCAATGGTCATTTTATGCGTGATGCCTTATACGGGATAACGCAGATGAACCAATTGACCAAAGAGTATTCATTTACCGAATCAGTTTATTTGATCAATAAAGTTTCTCAGGATTATCTTGTTCGTCCAATGGGAATTTTTCAATTAATCGACTATGTGGGAATTGATGTGGTTCAATTTATCATGAATGTAATGAACCCCTTCCTTAAAGATGAAGATTTGCATAGTGATTTATTAGATCAAATGATTGAACTAGGAGTTAAAGGTGGCCAACATTCGAATGGATCGCAAAAAGATGGATTTTTAAAATATGAGAAAGGAAAGCCGGTTGCAATCTATAACCCTAAAACTAAAGCTTACGAAACCATTGCAGCTTTTCAGAAAAAATGTGATATAGCATTAGGTAAACATCCTAATCCGAGGGTTTCATGGAAATCGGTAATTCGCCGCAAAGACAAGAATGAAGTATTCTTGGAGTTCTTTAGTACCATGAAATCAATGTCGGATATGGGTGCAAAAATTGGAATGAAATACGGTAAACGATCAAATGAAATTGGTCGCAAACTTGTAACCGATCATGTAGCAAATTCTGAAGCGGACGTAAATACAGTGATGTTAACTGGCTTCTTTCATGCCTACGGACCGATCAATGACTATTTTGTTTTTTAAATATTAAATGATGAAAAAACTAAGAAAAAAAGTATATATAGCAGCAGGATATAATACAATATCAATGGGTACAGGACGAAGTGAATTTAACCCTAAAAAAGAGCGACCCGGATTGGAGCATTATATTAAAGAAGCCGGGCAAGCAACCATAAAGCAAATAAATGATGCCGCAAATATTGATGAAGGAGTCATTGGAAATTTCATGGCTGCTCGTTTTAATAAACAAGCCAACTTACCGGGTTTCATCCCTTTTATTGATGAAAAACTTCAATGGAAACCGGCGATCAGTGTTGAGGGTGCATGCGGATCAGGTGGTTTGGCATTGGTCACAGGACTAAAATCTGTATTAGCCGAAACTGCAGATGCTGTGCTGGTACTTGGGGTAGAGGTTCAAAATACCATGAAAGCTATTTATGGAGCAGATGTATTGGCAGGTGCCGGATGGTATAAAAAAAGAAAAGAAGGTCATGCCTATTTCTTCCCCGGTCAATTCAGTAATCGCGCAGGAGCCTATTACGAAAAATATGGAATGGACTATGCCCGCGAAGGATTAAAAAGATGGTTTGTAAATGCCATGGAAAATGCCCGACTATGCCCAACAGCACAGGAATATGAAAGCAAAGAAACTGATTTGTATAAGCTGTACGATAAATTCAACCCCAATGGTGCAAATTTCGTTGATAACCTGACTGTACTTGATTGTTCAAAAGTTTCTGATGGAGCATCATCAATTATTATGGCTTCTGAAGAAGGATTGATAAAGCTAGGGATTGATAAAAAGGATGCTGTCGAGATTGTAGGATGGGCTCAGGTGGAACGAAATATTACTCACGAACCTGAAAATTTAACAGAACTAATTACAATTAAAAAAGCGGCCAAAGAAGCATTGGACTCAGCCGGTTTGATTATAGATGATCTTGGTACGATAGAAACCCACGATTGTTTCTCTATTGCAGGCATACTTGGTGTTGAAGCAATAGGATTTGCTGAACCCGGAAAAGGAGCCCAATTTGTGGCTGATGGCCATACAGCCAGAGACGGTAAAATCCCGATAAACACAACAGGTGGTTTAATTGGCTGGGGGCATCCAACTGGTGCTACCGGAGTTCATCAAGCGGTAACTATTTGGGAACAGCTCACCGAAAAAGCCGGAGATGCTCAAATTGAGATTAATCCTGATCGACCTTACGGGATGACCATTAACATGGGTGGCGATGATGTTACAGTGATTGCCATGATTTATAAAAAAGCTGAATAAAGCAATTTGATAATTTGCTGATGTGCTAATAAGAACCTTCCGAAAGTTTTAAACTCTCGGAAGGCTCTTTCTTAAAAAGTGACGGTGTCCTGAAAAACAAAGAATTAATTTCATCCAACATCTTTCAGCCATTTCAGTTATTTTAATTAATTTAGTTTCTTATAAGTGTAGATATCCTAAAACCATTAGATATGAAAAAATTTGCTGTTGTATTATCCGGATGCGGAGTGTTTGATGGTGCTGAAATTCATGAAGCAACACTCACAATGTTAGCCATTAAAAAACAAGGTGCAGATTATCAGATCTTTGCCCCTGATATCGAACAACATCATGTAATCAATCATTATAGCGGAAAGGAAATGAAGGAGAAAGAAAGCCGTAATGTGTTGGTTGAATCGGCACGCATTGCTCGTGGTGATATAAAACCATTGGATGAGTTTAACAGTAGTAAATTTGATGCCTTACTTTTCCCGGGTGGATTTGGGGCAGCTAAAAATCTGTCAAGTATTGCTTTTAAAGGTTCGGAGGCTGAGGTAGATGAAGAGGTTAAAAGGGCAGTAAAAGAAATGTTGGCTGCCAAAAAACCAATAGGAGCGCTTTGTATTTCTCCGGCAGTTATCGCTAAAATTATTGGCGATGTAAAGGTAACCATCGGACAAGAAGAAGATACTGCAAAAACAATTGAAGCCATGGGAGCAACGCATATTGCAACCGATCACGGAGATGTTGTTATCGATGATAACAAAATGGTATTTACCACACCCTGTTATATGCTTGAGGCTGACATTACCCAGGTTTGGGACGGAGCTTATAATATCGTTGAGGCCATGATGAAATTTATGGAATAAAGGATTCGATTAATGGGCATTGAGCGAAGTTGAAATGTCTGTTAATTAAATTGAATAAGACTTCGACTTCCTCAGCCTCAACAATAATAATTTTTCTTAATGAACAAAATATCTGAACTTCTCAAAATTAAATATCCCATTATCCAAGGTGGAATGATTTGGTGCAGTGGTTGGGAATTGGCCTCTGCAGTTAGTAATTCGGGCGGATTAGGCTTGATTGGATCAGGTTCAATGTATCCAGATGTTTTACGTGAACACATTCAAAAGTGCAAAAAAGCAACCAATAAACCCTTTGGTGTAAATCTTCCTTTGCTTTATCCTCAAACGGATGATCACATTAATGTTATATTAGAAGAATGTGTTAAAATCGTTTTTACCTCTGCTGGAAATCCAAAAAAGTATACCGGTTTTTTAAAGGAAAAAGGAGTTATTGTTGTACATGTTATTGCTAACGAAAAATTTGCGCTAAAATGTGAAGAAGCCCGAGTGGATGCTATTGTTGCTGAAGGTTTTGAAGCCGGAGGCCACAATGGATTCGAGGAAACAACAACAATGGTGCTTATTCCTCAAATCAAAAAAATAATTTCGGTTCCCTTAATTGCTGCTGGAGGAATTGGTACAGGAAATAGCATGTTAGCTGCAATGGCGTTGGGTGCTGATGCCGTACAAATTGGCAGTCGGTTTGCTGCATCTTTGGAATCATCTGCGCATGAAAATTTTAAACAGGAAATACTTAATACCAAGGACGGGGGCACCAAACTTAGTTTGAAGCGATTGGTTCCGGTCAGGTTGATAAGGAATAAATTTTTAAGGGAAATTGAGGAATTGGAGCAAAGGGGCGAATCAAGAGAACAGTTGTTGGAGTTATTAGGTCGTGGTCGCGCAAAAAAAGGAATGTTTGAAGGAGACTTAGACGAAGGAGAACTTGAAATAGGTCAAGTTTCTGCAGGTGTAAGTGCCATTCTTCCTGCAACTCAAATCATCGAAGAAATTATTATGGAATTTAATCAGGCGAAGAATAGACTAAACAATTTTCAATTTTGATTCTATCAAATTATATATATTTTTGTAATGAGTTGTTAACCGATTAACAAAAAATTACACCTATAATAATCACTTAATTATGAACTTTAAATATACTGAAGAACAAGAAATGATTCGACAGGCCGCAAAAGATTATGCCGATCGTGAATTAATTCAAGATGTATTGGAACGAGATGCCAAAGCAATATTTCCTGTTCAGCATATTAAAAATCTTACCGAGCTAGGATTCATGGGGATGATGGTTGATCCTAAATATGATGGGGGTGGATTGGATAGTATCTCTTATGCATTAGCGATTGAAGAAATCTCCAAAATTGATGCATCCACAGCAGTGGTTATTTCTGTCCATAATTCCTTGGTGTGTTATGCCATGGAGAAATATTGTAGCGAAGATCAAAAGGAAAAATACTTAAAAATATTGGCGAGGGGTGAAAAAATTGGTGCCTTTTTATTATCCGAACCTGAAGCGGGATCGGATGCCACGATGCAACGAACCACTGCAGAAGATAAAGGGGAATATTATTTATTAAACGGAACTAAGAATTGGATTTCAGGTGCAAAGTATGCTTCAGTCTATTTGGTAATGGCTCAAACGCATCCCGAAAAAGGCCATCGCGGAGTTAACGCTTTTTTGGTTGATAAAGAAACCCAAGGAATCAGTTTGGGTCAGCATGAAGATAAGATGGGCATGCGGAGTTCTGATACTTATTCGGTGATGTTTAATGATGTGAAAGTGCCAAAAGAAGACCGAATCGGAGAAGACGGTTTTGGATTTAAATTTGCGATGCAAGCATTAGAAGCCGGAAGAATTGGCATTGCAGCCCAGGCAACCGGAATTGCAGCCGGGGCGATGGAGCGATCCATAAAATACGCTAAAGAAAGAAAAACATTTGGTCAACCTATTGCTCAGCATCAAGCCATTGCTTTTAAGCTATCAAATATGGCTGTGAAGATTGAAGCAGCAAGAAACTTTGTTCATAAAGCGGCATGGTTAAAAGATAACAATCTTCCCTTTGGTGTAGCCAGTGCCATGGCTAAACAGTACGCAGCCGATATTGCCATGGAGGTAACTACAGATGCAGTTCAGGTTCATGGAGGATATGGCTACGTAAAAGAATATCATGTTGAGCGATTAATGCGGGAAGCAAAATTGACTCAGATTTATGAGGGCACTTCCGAGATTCAAAAAATTATTATTTCAAGATATTTGCTTAAATAATATTTCATTTTAAAATTTTAGATTTAAGTGAAAAGGTGACTGAATTTGACTTACTTCGACATGCTCAGCACGAGTCGACCGATAACATAAAAAGTTACATTATAATGCTGTGGCTTGCTTAAAAGCGATAGCTGCGTGAAGGATAGAAGCGGCATCCTTTTCAACTTCTTGAGGAGAAAAGATATAGCGGATAGCCTTTCTTACACGCCCAAATAATATCTTTAAATTATTACCTTTGCTCTTAAAATCTGAAAAAGATTAGTATAAATTATAAAAACGAATTTTATGAAATTTTTGATCTGTTTAAGCAATGTTCCTGACACAACAACGAAAGTGAAGTTTACAGGAGGCGATACTGCTTTTGACAAATCTGGAGTGCAATGGATTATTAATCCATGGGACGAATTGGCTTTAACGAGAGCACTGGAATTGAAAGAGGGTTCAGATGGAGCCATTGAATCGATTACTATTGCTACTGTTGGTACAAGTGAGGTTGAGCCAACCATGCGTAAAGGATTAGCTATTGGTGCCGATGATGCAATTCGAATTGATGCTGAACCCACCGATGCATATTTTGTTGCCGCTCAATTGGCCGAAGTTGCTAAAGATTTTGATGTTGTGATGAGCGGAATTGAAGCCAGTGATTATAATGGTGCCGCGGTAGGAGGAATGTTAGCCGAATTCTTAAATGTCCCCTCAGTTTCTTCCGTATCTCAATTAAATATTGAAAATGGAAAACTGTCATTGGTTAGGGAAATTGACGGTGGATCAGAAGTTATTAGCGCACAAACACCATTGGTGGCCATCGTACAAAAAGGAATTACAAAGGATCCTAGAATTCCTGCCATGCGTGGAATTATGATGGCACGTAAAAAACCGTTAATTGTTGTTCCTGCCACTGAAGTAGAATCCTTAACAGAATTTACTTCTTATGAATTACCTACATCAAAAACTGCCTGTAAAATGGTAGATGCAGAAAATGTAAAGGAATTGGTTGATTTACTAAAAAATGAAGCCAAAGCAATTTAATGATTTAATTTGCTAATATGCAAATGTGCTAATGAATAATAAAAAGGAAAATATAACTCTAACATTGTCTTTTGAGTTTGCACTTAAAATAATCGAATTTTTTGAGACTCTTGAAAAGAATAGAAAGGTTACTATAGCTAATCAAATTCTTAAATCAGGAACATCTGTTGGGGCAAATATTAGAGAAGCACAAAGTGCTGAAAGCAGAGCAGATTTTATTCATAAAATAAAGATTGCTGAAAAAGAGGCTGAAGAAACAGAGTATTGCTTAGATTTATGTAAACACCCTGAAAATTATTTTTATAATCACGATCTTCATGATAAACCGTTATCTATTAAAAAAATACTTTTAAAAATTATAAGCACAAGTAAAATATCAGCAAATTAGCACATCAATATATCAATATGTTTTTTAATATAAAGAACAGAAAACGAAATAAAAAGAAACAAACAATTAAGATATGTCAATACTAGTATATACAGAAAATTGGGAAGGAAAGTTCAAGAAGCTTAGTTTCGAACTTGTATCCTATGCCAACGAAATGGCTAAACAATTAAACACTGAAGTTGTTGCAATTTCCATTGGAAATGTTGAGGAAGCTGAACTAAAAGCCTTATCGGATTATGGCGCCTCTAAAATTGTGAGTGTAAAAAATGACTTATTGGTAAATCTGGCTAATCAGCCCTATGCCAAGGTTATAGCCGAAGTTGCACAAAAGGAAAATGCTGATATAATTGTTTTCGCCCATAATAATTCAGGCAAAGCCATTGCGCCCCGTGTATCCGTTAAATTGAAAGCAGGATTGGTATCCGGTGTTTCTGAGACCCCTTCAAATTATAGTCCTTTTACGGTAAAGAAAAAAGCTTTTACAGGTAAAGCATTTGCTGATATTGTTATAAAAACTGATAAGAAAATTATAACCCTGGCTCAAAACTCATTTGGAATAATGGAGGATGTAAAAGATGCTTCTATCGAATCATTCAATCCTTCATTGGATGCTTCCGAATTTAAAACTGAAGTTAAAGAAGTAAATAAAATTACGGGCAAAGTTTTACTAAATGATGCTGAAATTGTCATCTCAGGCGGTAGAGGAATGAAGTCGCCAGAAAATTGGGGGCCGATTGAAGAATTGGCAGAATTACTTGGAGCGGCGACTGCTTGTTCTAGGCCTGTATCTGACGAAAATTGGCGGCCTCATTCAGAACATGTTGGGCAAACCGGAAAAATTATTGCACCTAATTTATATCTTACTTTTGGAATTTCAGGTGCAATTCAACACTTGGGAGGGGTAAGTTCATCAAAAGTGATTGTGGCCGTAAATACAGATAAAGATGCTCCTATTTTTGAAGCCGCCGATTATGGTATAATCGGAGATGCTCAAAAAGTATTACCCGAAATGATCGAAGCTATAAAGGCTGTAAAAACAGAATAAAAATTTAGATCACTATTTTAAAGGGGTGCTACCCTAAGGTGACGCCCCTTTTCTCTTTTCTGTTTTGGCAATGGATATCCTGCCAGCTTACTCAGATTTTTCTTGATCTCTGATTCAGGGTATTCATAATCTTTCAAATTGCCACTCAAATAGTTATCATAACCAACAAGATCCATTAATCCGTGACCACTAAAGTTAAAGAGTATTACCTTTTCTTTACCTTCTTCTTTCGCTTTTTTTGCTTCACGAATGGTTGATGCAATGGCATGATTGGTTTCCGGGACAGGAATAATTCCTTCCGTCTTTGCGAATAATAATCCGGCTTCAAAACACTCACTTTTTGAAGTACATGTGCTTCCATTAACCCATCTCGTAATGCTGCGCTTACCAAAGGTGACATTCCGTGATACCGAAGTCCTCCAACGTGAATGGGCGCCGGGACAAACGTATGGCCTAAACTATTCATCGGTAATAATGGAGTCATTTCTGCAACGTCGCCATGATCATAAATAAACGGAGCCTTGGTTAATGTTTGGACAAGATGCAGGTTCAGTACCAATAATCTGTATGTCTGACCCGTTGATTTTATCATACATAAACGGGAATGAAATTCCGGCAAAATTGCTACCACCGCCACAACATCCAATTACAACATCTGGCTTTGAAATTCCAACTTTAGCCAATTGCTTTTTGGCTTCTAAACCGATAATGGTTTGGTGTAGCATAACGTGGTTGAGTACAGAACCCAATGAATATCTACTTTCCCCTAAAGGATCAGTTACGGCTGCTTCAATAGCCTCACTAATGGCGATCCCTAAACTATCCGGAGTATCGGGGAATTTCTCCAATATATTTCTTCCAGCCTACGTTTCTGTACTCGGACTGGGAATACAACTTCCTCCCCAGGTTTGCATCATCATTTTACGGAATGGCTTTTGATCAAAACTAACACGAACCATAAAAACGTTACATTCTAGACCAACAAGTGAACAAGCAAAGGATAAAGCACTTCCCCATTGTCCTGCTCCGGTTTCGGTAACTAGACGCTTTATACCAAACCTCTTATTGTAATAAGCCTGAGCAACGGTCGTATTTGGTTTGTGGCTTCCGGCAGGAGATACACCTTCATTTTTATAATAAATTTTTGCAGGAGTTCCCAAAGCTTTTTCGAGTGCATGTGCTCTGATTAATGGGCTGGGACGCCACTTTCTTAACATTCCTAATACCTCTTCAGGAATATTAATCCAGCGTTCCTGACTCACTTCCTGTTCAATTAAATTCATCGGAAATACAGGAGCCAACATAGCTGGTGAAATTGGATTTCCACCCGATCCTAATGGTGGATTCATGGGAGTTGGTAAGTCGGGAGCAAGGTTGCACCATTGTCTCGGCATTTCTGATTCATCAAGGTAAATCTTTGTTTGTTTTTTCATTGGTTCTAAATCTTGGTTTATCGATTTAATTAGATTTTTTGCATAAAAAAAAGAGCTATGCTGCGTAAGCAACAGAGCCCTTCTTTTTTGTTAATTCAAAATATTTTTTCTTGTATTACTTGCAGATTTATAAAAGTTTTGTACATTTGTCTAAAATAA
The DNA here is from genome assembly GCA_003353955.1 of Bacteroidota bacterium. Taxonomy (GTDB): domain Bacteria; phylum Bacteroidota; class Bacteroidia; order Bacteroidales. The sequence continues at coordinate 81,038 of PIVJ01000001.1, forward strand.
GATTGAAATGAAATTTTTACAATTGCATCATTTACATTATATTACTTGCGTTCAGGCGAGGAAGTGATGCTTTTTGTGATTGACAAATAATATTACTAATCCCGTCTGAGTAAATCAGATGGGATTTTTCTTTCCAGTGAATTTACTCAGGCATAATCTAACAAAATGAGTGATTCAAGAATAAATTTAAAAATTGCAGTTCAAAAATCGGGAAGATTAAATGTGGATTCCGTCAATCTTCTTAAAAGTTGTGGTATTTCAATCGACAACGGAAAGGATCAATTAAAAGCTGCAGCAAGTGATTTCCCATTAGAAATTTTATATTTACGAAATTCAGACATTCCTCAATATCTTGAAGACGGTGTTGTTGATATCGCAATTATAGGTGAGAATTTATTAATTGAGAAGCAAAAAAAAGTGAAAGTAATTGAGAAGTTGGGATTCTCAAAATGTAAGGTTTCTTTAGCCGTTCCAAAAGAATTTGAAGGAACTGGGTTGGAGTTTTTTCAAGGAAAAAAAATCGCAACTTCTTACCCAAATACATTACAAACTTTTTTATCGGAGAGAAAAATTCAAGCCGAAATACATATCATTTCCGGCTCTGTAGAAATTGCTCCAAATATCGGACTGGCTGATGGAATCTGTGATATTGTGAGCTCTGGAAGCACATTGTTTAAAAATGGCCTAGTTGAAGCTTTTATTATTCTTAAGTCAGAAGCATGCCTTGCTAAATCAAGTCTTTTGGGAACTGAAAAAGAAGAAATTCTTGAGAAACTAATTTTTAGAATTAAATCTGTTTTACGCGCAAAAAACAGCAAATATATTTTGATGAATGTACCTAATGAAAACATCGCAAAGGTGAGTTCAATATTACCGGTTTTAAAAAGTCCAACAATAATTCCCTTGGCTCAGGAAGGATGGAGCTCACTACACTCAGTAATAGAAAAAGGAAAATTTTGGGAAGTTATTGATAAGTTAAAAGCTGCAGGAGCACAAGGAATATTGATAATTCCAATTGAGAAAATGGTTATCTAAAATTATTGAAATGAAAATTATTATTGAACCAAATATAAGCGATTGGGCTAATATTCTAAATCGTCCAACCCAATCATTTGATGAATTAGAAGTGCTCGTTAAGGAAGTATTTAGCGAGATCAAAATTAATGGTGATGCAGCGATACAAAAGTACACTCATCGATTTGACAAGATTGATATCTCAAAAATAAGTGTGAGCGATTCAGAGATAATGGAAGCAATAATCAAGGTTTCAGATTCTTTAAAAGAAGCGATAAAGATTGCTAAATCGAACATCGAGAAATTTCATAAATCTCAAATAATTGATAAGAAGTTGATTGAAACCATGCCTGGCGTGAAGTGCTGGCAGGAGAGTCGTGCCATTGAAAAAATTGGAATTTACATACCCGGTGGAACTGCTCCATTGTTTTCTACTGTTCTGATGATTGCTATTCCTGCAATGATCGCAGGCTGCAAGGATATAATTTTATGTACCCCACCTGATAAGAACGGGAAAATAAATCCTGCAATTTTGTACGCGGCAGATTTAATTGGAGTCAGAAAGATTTTTAAGATTGGTGGAATACAGGCTATTGGAGCCTTAACTTTTGGAACGAAGAGTGTTCCGAAAGTGTATAAAATATTTGGCCCCGGAAATCAGTATGTAACCGCTGCGAAGCAGTTTGCCTTTAAGAGCGGAATTGCGATTGACCTACCTGCAGGACCCTCTGAATTATTGGTGATTGCAGATGATTCTGCAATCCCTGAATTTGTAGCCTCCGACCTACTTTCTCAGGCTGAACATGGAACAGATAGTCAGGTACTTTGTGTGGCAAATAGTATTGAAATATTAGCTGAAATTATTAAGCATTTGAAAACTCAAATTTCCGTTCTGCCAAGAAAGGATATTGCCAGAGTAGCACTGAAGAATTCAAAATTTATCTTTATTAACGATTTGCAAAATACCATTGATTTTGTAAATGTATATGCTCCTGAACACTTAATTCTTGCCACAGAAAGTAATGATTTCTATATTGAGAATATTACAAATGCAGGTTCAGTATTTATCGGAAATTATACTCCTGAGAGTGCAGGCGATTATGCTTCCGGAACGAATCACACCTTGCCGACCAACGGCTTTGCAAAATCATACAGTGGTTTGAGTTTAGATAGTTTCACCAAAAAAATCAGCTTTCAAGAAATCTCAAAAACAGGAATGAATAGTATTGGAAATGCCATCGAAATAATGGCTGAATCAGAAGGATTGCAAGCACACAAAAATGCGGTAACCCTGCGTTTGAATTCTTTAAATACAAATAGTAATGGAAAATCTGATAAGAAATAATATTAATAATTTGCTAGCGTATTCATCCGCGAGAGATGAATATTCTGGATCAAGCGGCGTATTTTTGGATGCTAATGAGAACCCATTCGAAAATGGAATTAACCGATATCCTGATCCCTTTCAATGGAAGTTGAAAGCAAAGATTTCAGCACTCAAAAATATCAGTAAAGAGAAAGTACTTTTGGGCAATGGAAGTGATGAAATACTTGATTTATCTTTGAGAATTTTTTGTGAACCCGGAGTGGATAATGTTATAATATGTCCGCCAACCTATGGCATGTACAAGGTGTTGGCTGAAACCAATAATGTTAAGATTAAAAAGGTGGAACTGAAAAACGATTTTAGTCCGGACATAATCAAAATCGCTAACACAGCTGATGAAAACACCAAACTTTTAATTTTATGCTCACCTAATAATCCGACGGGAAATTCAATTGGTTTGATTGAATTAGAACAATTACTCCAGGTGCTGAATTGTGTTGTTTTGGTTGATGAAGCCTATATCGATTTTAGCAACCATGAAAGTGCGGTGACCTTGCTTGAAAAATATCCCAATCTTATCGTTAGTCAAACCCTTTCGAAGGCTTGGGGAATGGCAGGACTTAGGATAGGAATGGCTTTTGCTTCTGTAGAAATAATTGAAGTATTTAATAAGGTTAAGCCCCCCTATAACGTAAATGTGCTTTCTCAAAATAAGGCCATTGAAGAATTAGGAAAACAAGATTTATACCTCAAAAATTTAAACAGTATTCTCATACAGAAAAAGCGTTTACTTCAAGATTTAAACTCGCTTGCAATTGTCGAAAAAGTATATCCTTCAGACACAAATTTCTTGCTCGTAAAATTTTCTGATTCAACTTATGTATTTAATGAATTTCGTAAAAGTAAAATTATTGTAAGAGATCGTTCGAAAGAAATATTGTGTGAAAACTGCTTACGGATAAGCATTGGAACCAGCGATGAAAACTACAGATTGATAACAAAACTTAAAGAAATCGATTATGAAAAAACTTCTAATAATTGATAGAGATGGTACAATTGTAATTGAACCTCCGATTGATTTACAAATTGATAGTTTAGAAAAACTGGAATTCTACCCGGGTGTTTTCAGCTACCTCTCGCGAATAGCGTCAGAGCTAGATTATGAATTAATTATGGTCAGCAATCAGGATGGATTAGGAACAAAATCGTTTCCGGAGGAAACTTTCTGGCCTGCACAAAACAAAATAATTCAAGCGTTCAAAAATGAAGGTGTGGTGTTCTCAGAAGTACTAATTGATAAATCTTTTCCTGAGGATAATTCGCCGGGCAGAAAACCAAGAACAGGATTATTGACAATCTACATTGATGGAAATTATGATTTAGAAAATTCTTATGTGATTGGCGATCGTATCTCGGATATTCAACTGGCCACTAATTTAGGCGCAAAGGCGATCTACCTTTCAAACGACAATACTGATAACTCAACAATAGCGTTGCAAACAACATCCTGGAAAGAAATTTATACATTCTTAAAATTTGGATTACGAAAGGCTGAGATCTCAAGAAAAACGAAAGAAACTGAAATTCGAATTAACCTGAATATTGACGGGAATGGAATTTCTAAAATAAATACTGGGATTCAATTTTTTGATCATATGCTGGAGCAAATTAGTAAGCACGGATTGATTGATTTAGAAATTGAGGTGAATGGAGATTTAGGGGTTGATGAGCATCATACGATTGAAGATACAGCAATCGTTCTTGGGGAGGCCATGAATAAGGCACTCAAAAATAAATATGGAATGAACCGCTACGGTTTTTTATTGCCGATGGATGATTGTTTGGCTCAGGTAGCCATCGATTTTGGCGGAAGAAATTGGATCAATTGGGATGCAGAATTTAACAGAGAAATGATAGGTGAGATGCCAACAGAAATGTTTTTCCACTTCTTTAAATCATTTAGCGATGCAGCAAAATGTAATCTGGATATCAAGACTGAGGGGAGCAATGAGCACCATAAAATTGAGGGTGTTTTTAAGGCCTTTGCCAAAGCTATAAAAATGGCTGTTAAGAGGGATTTTAATAATAGTGGTTTTCCTTCAACAAAGGGAGTTTTGTAATCGATTGAAAGAAAAAATATGAAAATAGCAATAATTGATTACGGCAGTGGGAATATTAGATCTGTGCAATTTGCACTTGATCGGGTAGGTGTTCAATCTGTACTAAGCAATGATTTTATTGAAATTGAAAAAGCAGATAAGGTTATTCTTCCCGGTGTAGGAGAAGCAAGTTCAGCAATGACACAGTTAAAAGACCATGGTTTGAATGAGTTAATTCCATCTCTTACGCAACCGATTCTAGGCATTTGCCTTGGGATGCAATTAATGTGTGAATGCACAGAAGAAGGTGATACGGATTGCATGGGAATTTTCCCCATCAAAGTTGAAGAGTTTAAAACCGATCTTAAAATACCACAGATTGGATGGAATAATATTTCAAAATTAAAAACTAGATTATTTAATAACCTGGATGAAAATGAGTACGTATATTTCGTTCATTCCTATTTTGTGCCTTTGTCAAATTATACAATTGCGCAAACAACTTATCACGAAAGTTTTTCAGCGGCCATACGAAAAGATAATTTCTATGCTTGCCAATTTCATCCCGAAAAAAGTAGTGAAGCAGGACTTCAAATATTAAAAAATTTTATCAACCTCTAAATGTAATTAGAAAAGAAAGAATGAAAATAATACCCGCTATCGACATAATTGAAGGAAAATGCGTTCGATTGGAACAAGGCAATTATTCGATAAAAAAAATATATAATGAAAATCCACTTGAGGTGGCTAGGCAGTTTGAGGAGCATGGAATTAAATATTTGCATTTGGTAGATCTGGATGGTGCCCGTACTGGTAAAATTGTGAATTGGAAAATATTAAATCAAATTGCCTGCAAAACAAAGCTGCAAATAGATTTCGGTGGGGGGATCAAATCCGGCAATGATTTACGCATTGCTTTTGAGAATGGAGCGAAACAAATTACTGCCGGAAGTATTGCCGTTAGAGACAAAGAAAAAGTATTGGATTGGCTCAATAAATTTGACAACGAAAAAATAGTATTAGGCGCCGATGTTAAATCAGAAAAAATTGCAATTGGTGGATGGACCGAAACCACCGATCTTGATGTCTTTAGATTCATTGCGGATTATTTTCAAGAAGGAATGAAATACGTTATTTGCACCGATATAGTGAAGGATGGAATGTTGGAGGGCACATCCATTGAATTGTACAAAAAAATTATAAATCATGTACCAGAGATAAAGCTAATTGCAAGCGGAGGTATAAGTAGTATAAGCGAACTGAACTTGCTTGCAATCCTTAAAATGGAAGGAGTAATTATTGGTAAAGCCATTTATGAAAATAAGATCACACTTAAAGAATTACAAAATTATGTTGACTAAAAGAATTATTCCCTGCCTGGATATTAAAAATGAAAGAACCGTTAAAGGGGTAAATTTTATAAACCTGATTGATGCCGGAGATCCGGTTGAACTGGCTAAATATTATTCGGAAAGCGGTGCCGATGAATTGGTTTTTTTGGATATCACTGCAACTAAAGAAAAACGAAAAACCTTATTAAATCTGGTTGAAAGAATTGCAAAAAACATTAATATTCCGTTCACCGTTGGTGGCGGAATTTCATCAGAAGAAGATGTCCTTTCTTTGTTGCAATCAGGAGCTGATAAAGTTTCAGTGAATTCATCCGCCGTAAAAAATCCCGAACTTATCAATCAATTATCCAAGAAATTTGGTAGTCAATGCATAGTCGTTGCAATTGATGCAAAACAAATTAAAGGGAGATGGAAAGTTTACTTAGTTGGCGGTAGAGTACCTACAGAAATTAATTTATTTGATTGGGCAGCAGAGGTTGAAAAACGTGGTGCTGGAGAAATACTTTTTACCTCTATGAATAATGATGGAATGAAAAATGGATTTGCAAATAAAGCGCTGGCTAAATTATCAGGGCTCGTAAAAATTCCAATTATCGCGTCCGGTGGGGCCGGGAGCATGCAAGATTTCGCCGATACATTTCTTGAGGGAAAAGCCGATGCCGCGCTTGCCGCCAGTGTTTTTCATTTTAATAAAATTGAGATTAGTAAATTGAAGGTATTCTTAAAATTAAAACAATTAGAGATAAGAACTTAATAGCATATTATGAATATAGATTTTAATAAAAGTGGCGGCTTAGTTCCTGCTATCATTCAGGATGCTGAAACAAAAAATGTGTTAATGCTGGGGTATATGAACCAGGAAGCATTTGACATCACGAAAGAGGAAAAAACAGTTACTTTTTTTAGCCGAAGTAAAAATAGACTCTGGACGAAAGGAGAAGAAAGTGGCAACTATCTTGAATTAAAGAGTATGGATATAGATTGTGATCAGGATACATTGTTGGTTACAGTTAAACCGCGAGGGCCTGTTTGTCATAAGGGTACAGATACTTGTTGGGAAAAGGAAAATAATTCTGATTATGGTTTTTTATCAGTACTTGAAGATGTTATTGCTGAGCGTAAAAATTCGATAAATGATAAATCCTATACCGCCTCATTATTTAAAAAAGGAATTAATAAAATTGCCCAAAAAGTGGGCGAGGAGGCCGTGGAAATGATCATAGAGGCTAAGGACAATAATGATAATTTGTTTTTAAATGAAAGTGCTGACCTCTTATTTCACTATTTGGTGTTGCTTCAAGCCAAGGGTTACGGCTTGAATAATGTTGTTGATGTGTTAAAAGAGAGGCATAAATAAAGAATTACAAACCCAACGATTGCGATACTAATTCTGCAATATCCAGGTTTCTCATTTCTTTTTCTTTGTTTTTATACTTGATGCCATCGGTCATCATAACCATACAAAACGGGCAAGCGGTGGCAACAATATCAGCCTTGGTTTCAATGGCGTCTTCAATACGCTCGATAAAAACTTCCTTATCACCTTTTTCCGCTTCTTTAAACATCTGGCCGCCACCGGCTCCACAACATAAGGCGTAACTTTTGCAACGAGCCATTTCAATGTTTTTGGCCGACAATGCTTTTAAAACTTCACGCGGAGCAGCATATTCACCATTGCCTCTCCCTAAATAACAAGGATCGTGGAAGGTGATTCTTTGCCCTTCAAAAGTATTATTCAACTGAAGTTTTCCATCTTTAATCATTTGTGCTAAAAACTGGCTGTGGTGGATTACTTCAAATTTTCCGTCAAATTCAGGATATTCATTCTTAAGAGTATTGAAATCATGCGGATCGCAGGTAATAATTTTCTTTACCTCATAAGCATTCATAATTTCAATATTCATCATGGCCTGCATTTGGAATAACATCTCATTCCCGGCCCTGCGGGCAATATCCCCACTATCCGTTTCTTCTACTCCAAGCACAGCATAGTCTACCTTGAGATGGTTTAATACTTTAACAAATTCACGGCTTACTTTTTTATAACGATCATCAAAAGTGCCTGCTGAGCTTAGCCAGAATAAATATTCCACTTGCTTACCTTCCGCAATTTTATCGGCTAAAATCGGCACTCCTAAATTTACATCTTCCGCCCATTTCATCCGATCTTCAGGAGAGAATTGCCAGGGTGCCCCATTGTTTTCAATATTTGTAAAGGCAGCATTTAACTCACCCGGTGCAGCAGATTCTTCCATTACCAAATAGCGCCTCATATCCACAATTATTGAGGGATGGTTAATACTTATTGGGCATTCTTGTGCACATGCGTTACAAGTTGTACAAGCCCAAAGCTCTTCTTCCGTGATGTAATCCCTGATTAAGGATTTATTGTCAGAAAAGTCTTTTCCTTTTTTAACCAATCCGGGTCCTTTTTCCTTCATTCGAGCCCGTAAATCCATTACAATTTTTCGTGGTGATAATCTTTTACCGGTGATATTGGCAGGGCATACTGCGGTACATCTTCCGCATTCGGTACAAGCCAATGCATCCAGGTAATTTTTCCAGGTAGAATCTTCGGCATCTAATACTCCAAAACGTTCCACATCCTCCTCTCCTTCAGCAGGAGTATCAAAGGCTGCATTTGGATCCATCATTAGTTTTACTTCTTTAGTAATTGCAGGCATATTTGATAGATAGCCAAGTGGTTCTAAACGGCTCAAAAATACATTTGGAACCGACATAAAAACATGGAAATGTTTTGAATAGGGGAGCACATTGGCAAAGATGAAAATGAGTAAGATATGTGCCCACCAGTATATTTCGTGCCATACAAACACCGTTTCACCAGAGAGATTAATCCACTGAGCGATGTATTCACTAACCGGATAAAATCCGAGTAATTCATGACCAGCTGCAGCAGAACTTAAAACATAAAAAGTGTTCATTCCTAATAGCGTTAGCATTAACATCAGAATAATAGTTAAGGCAATATTTGCATCTATTTTTGAAACCTTCTTCATCTCGGCGCCATAAAATCTGCCGACATGCATAAACACCCTTCGGAATAAGAAAATGAGAATTGCAATGACGATAATAAAAGCAAATATATCACCTGATGCAAACAGCACATTATAAACCGGTCCCATGAAGGAGAGCACTCTTTCGGTGGCAAACAATCCATCGGAAAGCATCTCAACACTCCCGATCAGGATTACCAGAAATCCCCAAAAAACCAAGGCATGGAGAAAACCCATAACCGGATGACGGAATATTTTTGTTTGTCCAATGGCAACCTTCATCATCACGATAAATCGTTGTGGGATATTTTTAATTGGGAATGGCTTGGTGAATTTCATATATGAGAAAATCCGCATCATGGTCCAGGAAAAAGCCCCAAGGGTAATAATTAGTGTGCTTGCGAAAATGAGTTGCTTGATCATAAGTCTTTCATTTTTAGTAGATATATGTCGTAAAAACAGTAAAACTGTGCAATATTATTGATTATTTCATTAAGAATAAAGATAAATAAATATGTCGATTCTAGTACGTCATCACGCATTATAATCGAGAAATCTGAACAAGAATCATTATCTTTGTCTGCTATCTAAATAAATTAACGGAAGGATATTATATGCTAAGTAGAGAGATCTATAAACCTCAAAATCATATTCGAATTGTAACCGCCGCATCCTTATTTGACGGACATGATGTGGCTATTAATGTAATGCGCCGGATTATTCAATCTACGGGTGCTGAGGTTATACATCTTGGGCATAATCGTTCGGTTCAGGAGATTGTGGAATGTGCGATACAAGAAGATGTTCAGTCAATTGCGATTACTTCATATCAAGGTGGACATACTGAATTTTTTCAGTATATGCATGATTTACTCAAAGAAAAAGGTTGTGGTCATATCAAGATTTTTGGCGGTGGAGGTGGAGTAATTTTACCGGAAGAAATAGAAGCACTTCATAATTATGGAATTACGCGAATCTATTCTCCGGATGATGGTCGGGAGATGGGGCTGCAAGGTATGATTGATGATTTATTGTCCCAATCAGATTTTCCTACAGGAAAAGAACTTAAAGTAAAAATTGATGAGGTAGCAAAAAAAGACGTTAAATCTATAGCCAGCTTAATTTCCGGTGCTGAAAATTACCCTGAAGAAATTGAAGAAACCCTAAATAAAATAAGGGAAAAAGCGGTAAAAGATAAAGCGCCTGTATTGGGAATTACCGGAACAGGAGGATCTGGAAAATCTTCTCTTGTTGATGAAATAGTTCGACGCTATTTAGCGGATTTTAAAGACAAAACTATTGCAATAATTTCTGTAGATCCTTCAAAAAGAAAAACAGGCGGGGCTTTATTGGGCGACCGTATTCGTATGAATTCAATCTTCAATCCGAGGGTTTATATGCGCTCATTGGCAACACGCCAGTCGAATTTGGCGATGTCAAAATATGTTAAGGATGCTGAAAGAATAGTTCAGGTTGCCAATTACGATTTGATAATATTAGAGACCTCAGGAATCGGGCAATCCGATACTGAAATTATTGATCATAGTGATGTATCAATGTATGTGATGACTCCGGAATACGGTGCAGCCTCACAGCTTGAAAAGATTGACATGCTTGATTTTGCAGATATTATCTCATTAAATAAATTTGATAAAAGAGGTGCATTGGATGCCTTACGGGATGTAAAAAAACAATATGCCCGTAACCATCAACGTTGGGATGAGGATGTAGATAATATGCCTGTTTACGGAACCATTGCTTCTCAATTTAATGATCCGGGGGTGAACCAATTATATCAGGCAATGATTAAAAAGATTTACGAAAAAACAGGCGTTGATTTTAAATCAAAAATAAAGCCTGAAAATGAAATGTCGGAGAAGATTTTTATTATCCCGCCTAACCGCACACGTTATCTTTCCGAAATTTCTGAAACTATTCGTAATTATAATCAATGGGCGATTGATCAATCCGATATTGCACAACGATTATACTGCATTCATAACGCGATAAATGAACTTGATCCGAAAGAAAACAAACTCAGTATTGAGATTCTTGAGAAAAAATACAGCGAACTTAAACGTGATATGGATGGCCATAATGTTCAATTGGTGAATGAGTGGCCCGAAAGAAAGAAATCCTATTCAGAATCGATTTTTACCTATGAAGTAAGGGGGCATGAAGTTAAAGTGGAAACTTATACAGAATCACTATCTCATTTGAAGATTCCTAAAATTGCGTTACCACAATATGATGGATGGGGCGATGTATTAAAATGGTTGCTTAAAGAAAACTTACCCGGTGAATTCCCATATGCAGCAGGTGTATTCCCATACAAACGCCAGGGGGAAGACCCAACCCGAATGTTTGCCGGAGAAGGCGGTCCGGAGAGAACCAACCGTAGATTTCATTATGTCTCGCTGGGAATGCCGGCAAAAAGACTTTCAACTGCTTTTGATTCGGTGACTTTGTACGGAGAAGACCCTCATCGTCGACCTGATATTTATGGAAAAGTTGGTAACTCAGGTGTATCCATCTGCTGCCTGGATGATGCAAAAAAATTATATTCGGGCTTTCATTTAACTGAACCCAAAACTTCTGTTTCAATGACCATCAATGGTCCAGCCCCAACCATGGTTGGATATTTTATGAATGCCGCCATTGATCAGCAATGTGAAATATATATTAAAAAAGAAGGTCTTGAAAAAGAAATTGAGAAAAAAATAAAGAAACTTTATAAGGAAAAAGGAACGGAACGCCCGGCTTATCAGGGAAAATTACCTAAGGGAAATGGGGGATTAGGATTAATGTTACTTGGTGTTACGGGAGATCATGTATTGCCTAAAGATGTTTATGAAAAGATAAAAAAAGAAACCATTTGCCGAGTTCGGGGAACCATTCAAGCTGATATTTTAAAAGAGGATCAGGCACAGAACACCTGTATTTATTCTACTGATTTCTCATTGCGATTAATGGGAGACGTTCAGGAATATTTCATTCAAAACAACATTCGTAATTTTTACTCGGTTTCTATTTCAGGATATCATATTGCAGAAGCCGGAGCAAATCCAATATCTCAATTGGCATTTACACTTTCCAATGGATTTACCTATGTTGAGTATTACGCTTCAAGAGGTATGAATATCAATGATTTTTCGCCCAACCTTTCCTTCTTTTTCTCAAATGGACTTGATCCTGAATATTCTGTTTTGGGAAGAGTTGCACGCTTGATATGGGCAAAAGCAATGAAATTAAAATATGGAGCCAACAACAAATCACAAAAATTAAAATATCACATTCAAACTTCAGGGCGATCATTGCATGCCCAGGAAATTGATTTTAATGATATTCGAACAACCTTACAGGCATTATATGCAATTTATGATAATTGCAATTCGTTGCATACAAATGCTTATGATGAAGCAATAACAACACCAACAGAAGAATCGGTTCGGCGAGCAATGGCAATTCAATTAATTATCAATCATGAATTGGGATTGGCAGCCAACCAAAATCCATTGCAAGGTTCATTCATTATTGAAGAATTAACTGATTTAGTTGAAGAGGCAGTGTTGCTTGAGTTTGATCGTATTACCGAAAGAGGCGGTGTGTTGGGAGCGATGGAAACCATGTATCAGCGAAGTAAAATTCAGGAAGAATCTTTGTATTATGAAACCCTAAAGCATACCGGAAAACTCCCGATTATGGGGGTAAATACTTTCTTGTCTTCAAAAGGTTCACCTACTATCCGGCCGAGCGAAGTAATTCGTGCAACGCTTGAAGAAAAAAAATATCAGATTCATATGCTTGATCAACAACAAAAAACCTATAAAGAAGAATCGAAAACAAAACTTCAGGAATTACAATTGGCTGCCATTCAAAATAAAAATATATTTGAGCAATTAATGGAGACAACAAAATATTGTTCCATTGGTCAGATCACAACTGCATTATTTGAAGTAGGCGGGCAATACAGAAGAAATATGTAAAGTATTCAGTATGACTACTGAAAATAAAAGATTTCCCAAATCATTTTCTTAATACTTTCAGCATCTATTCGTCTCATTTTAGCTATTCGTATTACAGGATTCCCTTTCCGGTCTGAAGCAGCCATAACCGATACGATACCTTCTCATTGCTAATGTCGCGTTTTGTTTTTCTATCACTCGGTCTTTTATATGCCATCCCTATCTAAATTCTTTTTCCCTTTTTCGTTTGATATCTCTTACCAAACTTTCACTTGATCTTTTTTGTTTCATTGGTTACTGATTTTAAGGTTTCGAAATCCACCTTTAAACTTAAGGTTAAAGGTAATGAACGCTCTCTTAATCTTTTCTCTAAATCAGTCCACTTTATGCTGAATATTTACAATTATGTTTGCTGTATTAATTCTTGCCCATGTCAGTAACCATCTGATTGCCTAGCCATTACTAGTCGCTGTTAATAGTTTTCAATAAAAAAAGCTCTATTATTTGCTTTTTATTTATAATCATTCTAAATTAGAGGCCTTATTTTTGATAAATAGATAGTTAATCAATTTAATTATGAAAGGAAAAATTACCCGTTACTTACATGGAACCTATTTTCTTCCTTTTGATTTAAAGATGGCTGTGGTTGAAGCTATGGATGGGAAATCAGGGCCAACCATCAATAAAGTCTTACAATTT
>PIVJ01000294.1 GCA_003353955.1 Bacteroidota bacterium
GAAACTACATGCAAATTATGTTTTGGCTCCAGCAGATAAAGCCGGAAATAATATTATAGTGATCTGCAAACAGTTTTACTACAAATGTTTGGTGGATGAATTAGGGCTGAATGAAGATAAATCACAAAATTCTACTTATGAAAAGGTTGATATATCTGCAGAAGAAATTATAAAATCACATCAACAATATTTGGCAAAATATGGCATTCAGTTAACAGACAAATATTCCAGTTTACCTAAAATATATGGTTTACCTAAACTTCATAAGAACCCATACAAGTTTCGCTTCATTGCTGGTTCTAAGTTTTGTTCTACTAAAAATCTGTCCATTTTGTTAACTAAAGGTTTGGAAAAAGTTCAACAATATTGGAAAAATAGCTGTGGACTGATTTCTGACAATTCTGGGGTTGATAGATTCTGGATATTGAGAAATTCTCAATCACTTTTGGAGAGTATTGGAGAGGCTAGCAAACTGTCTTATAAGAATATATCTACTTGGGATTTTTCAACATTGTATACTACAATACCTCACACTGATCTCAAAAAACGCATCAAAAACCTAATTTACAAAACATTTAAAAAGAATCAATTTAAAAACCTTACAATAACTTCTTCTAATGCTTTCTTTGGTGAAGCCAAAAACAAACAAAAATCATTTGATTACTCTACATTTATAGAACTTTTTGAGTTTTTGATTGATAATATATATGTCCAGTTTGGGGATAACTTGTTCAGACAAGTGATTGGCATTCCCATGGGTACAAACTGTGCTCCACTTCTTGCAAATTTATATCTGATGTCATGTGAATATGATTTTCTTGAAATACTCACCAAAAAGAATATACATCATGCTCAATGTTTCAATTTTACTTTTAGGTTTATAGATGATTTGCTTAGTGTTAATAATAAATACTTTAGGACCTACCTATCCCAAATATACCCAAAAGAGTTGGAACTGAAAGAAACTACAGAATCTGATTCATGCTGTTCGTTTCTGGATCTATTATTGTTTGCTGATAACACACAATTAAAATTCAGGCTTTATGATAAAAGAGATGATTTTGACTTTGAAATTGTGAACTATCCATTTATTGATAGTAATATCCCTACTTCTCCTGCTTATGGTGTTTATGTTTCAAGATTGGTGTGCTTTGCTCGCATTTGTACAAAGTTTGATGACTTTGAAATTCGACATAAACAACTGGTTGATAAATTACTTAAACAGGGTTATAAGAAGAAACGTATGAAACAAACCTTTTTAAAGTTTTGTAAGAGTCATGGTGACTTGATGTCAAAGTATGGGGTTGATTTGGCTGGGCACATTAATAAGATCTTGGTTTAATTGGTTATCTTACTTTCATGATGTGGCTGGTTTGTTGGTGTGGATCTTGTGGATTTTGGTCAGGGCCGGCTCTCGTTCTGAGGAGGATTATGCCTCTGAAGAGTGAGGGTAAGACAGTCTTACATGGCCATAAGCCACCAGTGAGGATGGGCTTCATTATATCCTTTTGAATAGCGACAGCCCCTCACCACTGCGCATCCCAAGTCTGGAAGGAGGCATGATCCTTCTGATAATGACACTGACCAAAGATGTTGTCCCTCAATTCGGTTTGGCTATTGGCTTTTTTACTGCTCTGGATTGACCAGTCAGGCTGGCATCATTGGAAACTGCTGTTGCCTTCACAAAATAGTTGACTAGATTTCTGGATATTCTACTGTTGGTACAATACTGGCTTGATGTTATAGTATCTATGGTTTTGACTTTGGTTTCGGATTTGGACTCGATTGAACAGTGATTCTAGTTTCGGTTATATAACTTTTGAACCAGGTAAAATTTCTAAATTCTGTA
>PIVJ01000295.1 GCA_003353955.1 Bacteroidota bacterium
ATTAGATTTGTTTACAACATCTCTAATAGCATCTGCTTTGCCTTGTTCGTAAAAGTGATTCGCCATTTTATCTGCGTTTGCACCTGCATACAATGCTTTGTGATACCCTTCCGTATCTGCGATCGTACCATCTTCCCCAAGGAACCTCCCTATGAAATTACCGATGTCTGATTGTTTTTCTGCTACCTGCGAAGGGTTTTGTACACCATATCTAAATTTTTTATCACCTAGTGTAAAATCGAAACCTTCGAAATTTTCATTAAGTAATTCATTAGTTTTAGCTTTAAACTTTTCGTGGTTAGCTGCGTTTCTGTCCTGATCCTCTTTATAACGATTAAAAAAGTCCGCTGCTTTTTGTTGATCTTCCGGCAAAGATGGCAACTTCAACTTGATGTCATCATAATACTTTGCTTTTGTATCTTCTAAAAACGTGCGAGCTTTTGCAACCTCTTCTTTATATGCGAGTTTTTTTCTACGGATGTCTCGCTCCTCATCTATATCTTCATCAAACGCAAAATTGTCTTCAATCATAAAGTCAATTTCTTCCGCACTTAAATGGGATTTAGTGTTTTTATAGTATTCTTTTACTAACACATCTCGATCTACATCGTCATAGTTAGTATTTAATCTTAAGTAGTCTTGCATCGTGCCACCGGTTTCCCTCATAAAATCGACTAGCTTTATGATGTTATCAGGTAAGTCTGGCTGCACAGGCTGCGCGATTACTTTTTCTTCTTTTTTACTTTCTTCGGTAACTTCTTTAATGACTGATTCGGATGTTCCTCCGACCATCGTTGGGCCATCTTCGGTAGATTCATCCACATCCACCTTCTCTGTGCTTGACTCTTGAACGGCATCTTCTTCTTGATTAGGTATTACTACTCGGGTTACATTACTTGGAATATCTATAAGAGGCTCTTTATTTTTTGCCGCAAATTGTTCCTCAGTTAATTTTGGTTTGGTCTTAATCTTGAAAGACCCCTCCGTTTTTACATTTTGTTCACTCATGATATGATATTATATAATTATTAAATACTTACTTAAGAAGGATCAAAAGAGGATAGATCAAATCCACCCATTACATCGTTACCTTGAGATTCAAAATTCTTAGGCATACCTTGGTTTTGTCTTTGTTCTATTAATTCACTTTGTTGAGTTCCTTGAATTTTAACTCTTTTATCTTTTCGATCTTCTATTTCTTTTTCTTTTTGTTGTGTTGCAGCTCCTGCCGCTTGAGCTAATTGAATATTGTATTGAAATTCTGTAGCCATTAACTCCTTTTTAATTTGCGCTTCAGCTTGCATTCTTTGCATTTCAAAATTGGCTTTTGCTTGTTCTATAGAAACTTTTTCAGCGGTTAACGCTTGTTGTTTTTGCACCTCAGCCATAGCCGCTTTTTCTGAAGATTCTGCATTTGCTTGAGCTTGTGCTTGAATGTTCTGTTGTACCAAGGCTTGCTCTCTTTCTTGCTTTTTCTTACGCTTCAATTTAAGCATTTGATTAGCTAACTTTAAGTTTTTTATTTCTTTAATGTCAATAGCATCTTCAATATCTATTTCTTTTGTTTGTAAAGCTATTTGTATATTTTGCTGCAATTCCGCTTTCTCTTCATCATCGGGTTCCATTTCTAAGAATATACCAAAGTCATGCAGATTAAGCTTTTCAATTTCTTTTAACGTTTCTACATTGAAAGTAGATACGCTATTCATCAAAGAGTTCTTAGTTAGCGGGAAGTTTAAAACATCAGCAATCTTTAGTGATATATTTTCGCAGGTGCTTAATGCTAAATAAATACTAGCATCTTGAATATGTTTTGTAGCAGTGTTAGACGCATTAGCCGCCATTTT
>PIVJ01000296.1 GCA_003353955.1 Bacteroidota bacterium
TACCCCCCTATTTATGGGGTCAGGGAGTTCAATGGTAACATGACCTCGGAGGTCAAAGGTCAAGGTCATGTCCAAAATGGCCGCTATACATTGAAAATCCCATAAAAATGCTATTTATTCATTTGGTAACCTTTCAAAACCACCCTAAAAACTTGCCTGAGCAATAAAAAATAAAATTATAAAATGACCTTGACCTTTGACCTCAAAGGTCATTGTGACCTTTAGTCTAAATATATTAAAAATCCCAGTTTGGGCACTTTTAGACCTCTGAGATGGAATTTAGGGGTGCCTACTCCCTATTTAAGGGTTGGGGAGTTTAATGGTGATATGACCTGGACATGACCTTGGAGGTCAGAGGTCAAGGTCAGGTCCAAAATGGCCGCTAAACATTGAAAATCCCATAAAAATTTCATTTGTTCATTTGGTAACCTTTCAAAATCACCCTAAAAACTTGCCTTAGCAATAAAAAATAAAATTATAAAATGACCTTGACCTTTGACCTCAAAGGTCATTGTGACCTTTAGTCTAAATATATTAAAAATCATAGTTTGGGCACTTCTAGACCTCATAGATGGAATTTAGGGGTACCTACTCCCTATTCAAGGGCCACAAATTATGACATGACCTTGGCATGACCTTGGAGGTCAAAGGTCAAGGTCATGTCCAAAATGGCCACTAAACATTTAAAATCCTATTTATCCATTTGGTAGCCCTTCAAAACCACTTTAAAACTTGCCTGAGCAATAAAAAATGAAATTATAAAATGATCTTGACCTTTGACCTCAAAGGTCATTGTGACCTTTGGCCTAAATATATTGAAAATCCCAGTTAGGGCACTTCTAGACCTCAGAGAAGGATTTTGAAGGTACCTTCCCCCTATTCATAGGGTCAACAAGTTTAATGGTAACATAACATTGGGGGTCAAAGGTCAAGGTCATGTCCAAAATGGTCATCTAAAACTTACATTGACCTTTGACCTCAAAGGTCATTGTGACCTTTAGCCTAAATATATTAAAAATCCCAGTTTGGGCACTTCTGGACATCTGAGAAGGAAATTAAGGCTAGCTACCTCCATATTTATGGGTCAGGGAATTCAATGGTAACATGACCTAAGATGTAAACATTCAAGGTCATGTGTCCTGCAATGAGAGATTAGGCAAGATCTGTTAACGCTCTGTGTTGACCACTTTTCTTGTCGATCTTGTCTGAGCCACAAACAATAAAATTGTAATATTACCTTGACCTTTGACTTTGGAGGTCATTGTGAACTTTTACCTCAATGTATTAAAGATCCTAGTTTGAGCACTTCTGAACACCAGAGAAGGAATCTAAGGTTACCCTTCTCCCTATTTATGGGGTCACAAACTTCATTGGTGACATGACCTTCAAGGTCAAAGGTCCAGGTCATGTACAAAACTAAGGGTAAACATTGTAAATTGCAATGGTCATGTCCATAAAGTCTGGGGCTTTAATAATGGCCTTAAAGCTTTATTGTGATGTTTAGAATAATAACTAGACGGGCACTCAGTAGAGCGCTGACTCACGCCTTTTGAGCACTTAGTCACCTGCCTGCCAAGTTACACAAAGATGAAACTCAATTTTTGCTGAATCACAAAGCACTAAAAAAAATTGTGTCGCTGAATTTGCATGGCATCCCTCATGATCCCTGTGCAGGAACAGTCGAAGGCTTCCCCCCCGAAAAATTTGTCTGCCAAGTTAGTGTTGAAGTTACACATTTCTGCCCTCAATACTTACAAATTTATTCAACTTTGAAATTTCGGAACTGGCCACAAAACAGACAGACAGATGGGACCAAACACCCTACTCTTGCATGACCTTTGCAC